>JASLLM010000017.1 GCA_030747035.1 Alphaproteobacteria bacterium
TCTTCAAACCAGAGGAATGCTGGAACTTCTTCGCCGAGGATGGCTATGCCCCAAAATAATCCGGAAACGCTCTAAATACCTCCATTGAGTGAGTACTTCAGGATCTTGGTCGGACAGGCGTCGGTAAACGCGGTCAGAGATCTCATCTCGCTACCGGCCATTTTCATCGTTTGCTCCTGTCCTTGGCTTGGCGTGGTGTCGTCGACACGGTGCCTCAAGAGCATCGGCCTCTGCCGCCACGGCAAATTCAATCGGGCTGTCAGCTTGCTGTTTGTCGTTGGGCGCTGCCAATTTCCGCTGTCCAGCCCGCGAGCAGCGGTGCTTGGCATGGCCCTAGCCGTCACTTGCTGAACGGCTCATGAGGCATTGGTTACTCCCTTCGAAAATTAGAAAACTTGATTTTAGTCAACTCTAATTTTGGTATCGAAATGCGGGTTTCAATAATTGCCTTTGACGAGCCTGAAATTCAGTCCAAAATCGATTTCGTTTCCAGATGGGGTGTGAAATATATAGCTATTTCAATTGGTTACGAGATGGCAAGAATTGCGTCGGGCGTTGCGGGAAACTGTTGCCTCACCAAAGCGGCGGATTGTCGCAGGGAGACAGATTCCCTTGCCGCTGATGCCGTCATCAGCAAAATCGCGGTAGAAATACGCATGAAAACTTGACCGAAAGGCAACCCGCGCATGCCATTCATTTTCGTCGCTACCCTTGTTACGGCTGTCGCGGTATTCATCTGGCCGGCGCTGGCGGATTGGAACGCTAGTAGCATTGTCGCCAGTCGCGTCGGACTGATCTCGCCGGCTGCACTGCCCGACCGTCCAAGCCATTCGGCCGCGCCGGGCCGGTTGGTCGTCGTCTATGAAGCCGATGGCTGGGTCAGGGTGATTGATGGTGATGATTTTCAAACAAGGTGGCGTTTCAGGCCTGCCTTCACGCCCCGTGGCGGCGCGGTTTATTCACCTGATGGCCGTTCCTTCTTTCTCCGCTCCGGAAATGGCTGGGTCGGCAAGTATGATTTTTTTGCCCTGAAGCCGGTGGCGCGGATCCGCGCCGGGCACACACTACATGATCTGGCGGTGTCCTCCGACGGCAAATGGTTGCTGGCGGCAAATGCCCGGCCCAGCACCATCGCGGTGCTGAACGCGGATGATTTAAGCCTTTTCAAGGTTATCCCGGCGGAAACCGACAGGGGTGCGCCGTTGCGCGTGGCGGCGCTTCATGACGCCGGCCCGCGCCGGAGTTTCATTGTTGCATTGTGGAACACGGCGGAGATTTGGGAGCTTTCCTACGACCCGGATGCGGCGCCCGTATACGGCAACTTCGTGCATTCGTACCGGGCCGGGCAGGTCGAAGGCGTCGTCGTCGAGGAACAACCGTTCGCCCGGCGGCGTTTGAAAATGGCGGAACCGCTGTCCGGCTTTTTCTTTGACCCTGCGTATGCGGAAGTCATTGCCACGGGCCGGACGGGCGGCGTTGTCCATAACCTGGATGCCCGGCGCAAGGTGGCGGGGTTGGCGCTGACGGGCGCACCGCGGTTTTCGGCGGGCGTCTCATGGCCGAAAGTGGACCGGCAGTTCATGGCGGTGCCCGACAATGAGCAAGCCATTATCGATATTGTTGATATGGAGACTTGGCAGACCGTGCGGCGGATCAAGACGGGTGGTCTGGTGCAAAGCCTTATCAGCCATCCTAAGTCGCCATACATCTGGGCCAATGTTGTGCCCAGGCCTCATGAGCCCGGAATTCAGGTGATCGACAAGCAGACATTGACGATCGTCAAATCCATCGCGCCGGCGCGGCAAAGTATCGGCTTGCATGCCGCATTCACCCGCGATGGTCGCCATGTCCTTGTGGCGGACCTGTTAGGCGGGGAGATGCTGAAGATTTATGATGCCCTTGCCTTGCGCGAGGTGAAACGCCTGCCCATGGTGAGACCGCGCCTCAGGTAGGCGTCATTCGACAACCTTCACATAGCCGCGCATGCCTTCCTGCTCCCAGTGGGGGCCGCATAGATAGGGATATTCGCCGGCTGCCATGAATGGGAATTCCCATTGTTCCTCGGGGAAGAAGCGCTCCGATTCCGCCTTTCCCGCGTCCTTCAGCCAGACGCTATGGCTGGTCCGCTTATCCACGTTGACCCAACGAACCGTGGTGCCGGCCTTGACCGTAATGTTGGGCGGACAGAAGGTATATTTGTACAGCTTGACCACGACGACGCCGTCATCTTTGGCGTCCGGGTAAAGCTCCTTGTAGCGCTTGTCGGCCCTGGCGCAATATTCCTGCTGCTTCGCCGTTACTTCCAACGCGCCCGCAATAGCGGCGGGCGCGGTCGCAAGGATCGGAAACACCGTTACCAGCGCGGCCGCGACGATTTCAATAATGCGCCTGCGTGGCATCCTATGCATACAACTGACCTTTCAAGAAGTCGCAAATCGCCTGGAATTCCGCTGCCGCGCCAGCGCCCTTGAAGCGCGCCCGCATGAAGCCGTGGATCATGCCCTTGGCTTCCCGATAGGTCACCAGATTGCCCGCCAGGGCCAGCTTCGAGGCATAGACCCGGCCATCGTCCCGGATCGGATCGAGTTCCGCCGAATGCACGTGTGCCGGTGGCAGATTGGAAATATCCGCCGCCATGACGGGGCGGGCGTAGGGATCGTCGGTATTCGTGTCATGGGGCAGATACCAATCGCGGTATTGTTTCGTGCCCGCCGTGGTCAGGCCGATGCCCTCCGCATGTTCGATGTAGGAGCCTTGGTCCTGATCCAGGCCGGTGCCGGGATAGACCAGGGCCTGGGCCGCGATTTTCGGGCCATCCCGGTCGCGGGCGGCCAGACACAGAGCCGCCGCCAGATTGCCGCCGGCGCTGTCGCCGGCGACGGCGAGGCAGCCGCCATCGACGTCAATATCGCCGCCCTGCTCTTTCAGCCAAGTCAAAACGCCATAACAATCGTTGAAGGCGGCGGGGTAGGGATTTTCCGGCGCCAGCGCATAGTCGATGCTGACGACCGAGGCCCCGGTCTTTTCGGCGAAACCCCAGGCGATACTGTCGGAGCTGTCCAAATCCCCCTTCATGAAACCGCCGCCGTGCATGTACAGGATGCAGGGGCGCGGCGCCTGGCCAGCCGCCGGATGATAGACGCGCACCGGCACATCCCGCGCCTCGGTGGGTATTTTCCGGTCGAACGTGGTCATATCATCGGGCACCGGCTGCGATAGTTTCTGGCTGTATTCGGTCCAGGCCGCGCGGTTTTCCTCAATGGTTTGGCCAGGCGGCGGTGGCGTGCGGGCCTCTATAAGAATATTCATATCGGGGTGCATGCTGTTACCTCCTCTTCCTCTGGACCTAGCAAACAGGGGTGTTGGGAAAAGACTAACGCCTGCGGTTTCCAAAATCCATTCGTGGCGCGGTTTCCCGGCTTCCCAGCGCGATGATTCGTGCTATGAAACGGGCCAATCGGAAATTCAAACGGCAGGCCGCCCAGCCCCTGGGCCGGTCGAAATACGGGAGATCTTGAGTATGTCGGATGTAATTGATTTCACCAAACGCGGCGCCATCGGCGTCATTACCGTCAACAGCCCGCCGGTCAACGCCTTGAGCGCCGCCGTCCGCGACGGCCTGGGCGAGGCGTTCGACAAGGGTCAGGCGGATCCGGATATCAAGGCCATGGTCCTGCTCGGCGGCGGCCGCACCTTCATTGCCGGCGCCGATATCCGGGAATTCGGCAAGCCGCCCCAGGGCAAGCCATTCGCCGAGGTTTTGGGCGGTATGGAGAACAGCTCCAAGATCATTGTTGCCGCGATCCATGGCACCGCCCTTGGCGGCGGCCTGGAAACCGCGCTGTGCTGTCATTACCGCTTCGCCGTGCCCTCGGCCCTGGTTGGTCTGCCGGAAGTGAAGCTGGGCCTGCTGCCCGGTGCTGGCGGCACGCAGCGGCTGCCCCGTCTGGTCGGCGTGGAAAAGGCGCTGGACCTGGTCACCTCCGGCGATTTCGTGCCTGCGCCCCAGGCCAAGGAACTGGGCATCATCAATGAAGTGGGTGATGACCTGTTGGAAGGCGCGGTTGCCTTTGCCGAAAAGCTGGTGGCGGAAGATGCGCCCCTGCGCAAGATCCGTGATCTGCCATGCGAGGCCGAGGCCGGCGTCTTCGAGGCCTACCGTAAGGCCAATGCCCGCAAATTCCGCGGCTTCCTGGCACCATGGAAGAACATCGATTGTGTCGAGGCGGCGGCGACCCTGCCCTTTGACGAAGGCATCGCGCGGGAGCGGGAGCTGTTCACCGAATGCGTGACCTCGCCCGAAAGTGCGGCCCAGCGCCACGTCTTCTTTGCCGAGCGTGAAGTGGCCAAGATCCCGGACGTGCCGAAAGACACGCCCATGAAGGAGATCAAAAAGGTCGCCATGATCGGCGCCGGCACCATGGGCGGCGGCATCGCGATGAATTTCGCCAATGTGGGTATTCCGGTGCAGATGCTGGAAGTCTCCCAGGAAGCCTTGGACAAGGGTTTGGGCATCATCCAGCGAAATTATCAGAACACGGTGAGCAAGGGCCGGCTGTCCCAGGAGAAGATGGACCAGCGCATGGCCATGTTCTCCACCACCACCGACTATGCCGACATCGCCGATGCGGATCTGGTGATCGAAGCCGTATTCGAGAATATGGAGGTGAAGAAGGAAGTCTTCGCCAAGCTGGACAGCGTGATGAAGCCGGGTGCCATTCTGGCTTCCAACACCTCCACCCTGGACATCGACGAAATCGCCTCGGCCACGAAACGGCCGGAAAGCGTCATCGGTATGCATTTCTTCTCGCCGGCCAACGTCATGCGCCTATTGGAAGTGGTGCGCGGCAAGGAGTCCTCCGCCGAGACCATCGCCACCGCCATGGGCATGGGCCGCAAGGTGGGCAAGATTTCCGTCCTGGTCGGCAATTGCTTCGGCTTTGTCGGCAACCGCATGTTGCACGGCTACACCGGCGAGGGCACCTTCCTGCTGGAAACCGGCGCCCTGCCGCAGCAGGTGGACAAGGCGATCTATGACTTCGGCCTGGCCATGGGCCCCTTTGCCATGGGTGACATGGCTGGCCTGGATATCGGCTGGTCGGTGCGCAAGGCCAAGGCGGCGGACCGTCCCAGCAACGAGGAATATGGCGGCACCATTCCCGACCGCATCTGCGAACTGGGCCGCTATGGCCAGAAGACCGGTGGCGGCTATTACGACTACAAGGAAGGTGACCGTACGCCGATCCCGAACGCCGAGGTGCAGGCCATCATCGAACAGGTCTCGAAAGAGAAGAATATTGAGCGCACGGATTACGATGATGAGGAAATCATCAAGCGCGCGCTGTATCCCCTGATCAACATCGGGGCGCAGATTCTGGACGAGGGCATGGCCATGCGGCCCTCCGACATCGATATCATCTACATCAACGGCTATGGCTTCCCGGCCTACAAGGGCGGTCCGATGCACTGGGCGGATTCGATCGGCCTGGAAAATGTGCTGGCCGACCTGCAGCGTTTCCACGCAGCCTACGGCGAACGCTGGCGCCCGGCGCCGCTGCTGGAGAAGCTGGTCGCCGAAGGAAAAAGCTTCGCGGATTACCAGGCGGCGTAGGTTGACCACTGAACCGACATAAAGGCCTCTCCGCCATGTGGTGGAGGGGCCTTTTGTTTGTCCTGGCTCTCGGTTCTTCGGCCAATGCGGCGGCCGGGAGCGCGCAACACTATTTCGATCCGGCCGGCAATGCGCTTGTGCAATACGAACCAGTTTGGCGGGCCTTGCATGATGCTTTTGGCGAACACGCGCCACCCAGGATCATTGTTCAAGTTAGCGGCGGTCAGTTTTCGCAGTTCGATACGCGCCATGACCGTATCTACATTACTGCGGAATATTCAGAATCACGGGCCGTTGCTATAGTCGCCCACGAGTCAGCGCACTTGGCGGCGCATAATGTGACGACCGGCTACAGCACCCAAAATCAGTTCAGATTTATCGATGAAGGCTATGCCTCGGTTTTCGCAAACCGGGTTTCCGGGAACGAAGTAGCGTTCAAGGCGTGGGCGCTGGAAATCGCCGCCCGCCAGCAGCGGAAAGATAACGTCCGCCTGCATCTTGTTCAGGATTGGCGAACCTATTGGGGCAGTAGCCGTAACGGCAGGGGCCAGCAGACTGAATACGCCTATCCCGTGGGCGCCAGTTTCATCTACTATCTAACGGATATTCATGGCGCGGAAGCCCCCATGCGTTTCATGAAGGCCATTGCAGACACTGGCGATCTCCATGCCGCGGCGCGCTTGTCGTTAGAAATGGATGGAAACGAACTTGAGGCCGGTTGGATTACTTATCTCGCGAAAGTCGCGTTGCAGGATTAATAGGCGTGGCAGTTATCGCCACCTTTTTTCGGCCTTCAGATTGCATCATCGCTTCGACCTGATCCGCTAACATTTCCTTGATTGCCTGTTCTTCAGAGCCTTCGAGCAGCCCGTCCTCGGCAAGGAAATCATCAAACGAAGATCCGATATGCTCCTTCCTAATCATTCTTGCGTTGTTCCTTTGAGCCTTCCGGATAATGGACCCTGGCAGATTTCCAGAAATCCGCCCCTAGGTTTTCACCCTCGGGCGCATTGTCGCGGCTCCGATCCTCCATTTCGGAGGCGTCAGCCAAAGATATGGCCACGATGTTCCTTTCGCTCATCATAATTTTGCCTTCTAGACCGAACCAGCCTGAGCTCTGTCAATGGATCTCGTTCGAATCCGCCATGGCGCGACCCAGGGCTTCGACATCGAAGTCAGGTTGCCGGCAGGCTTCCAGGATCACCGCCTCCCGGCGCTCCAGCAGCTCGCAGGCGGCCGGCACCTCCCGGGCCACGTCGTGGGGGATCACCACGGAGCCGTGGCGGTCGGCATGGACCAGATCGCCGGAGCTGACCAGCATGCCGGCGACATTGACGTCCAGGTCGAAATCTTCCAGATGCACATGGGCGTGCGAGGGCCCGATACGATCGGCGATGAATTGAAAGCCCGGTGCGACGGCATCGATGTCGCGCACCGAGCCGTCGGTGACCACGCCCTGGCAGCCCAGGTTGTAGTGGATGGTGGACTGAACCTCGCCCCAGAAGGCGCCATAACCCCGCCTTGGTCCATCCAGGTCCTGAATGACCGTCACCGTGGGACCGTAGCCCGCGGCTACATAGCGGTAATAGTTCAGGCGCTGGTCGCGCGCCTCGGCCGCCGGCAAGGTGCCCGGCTGTGCCGCGCGGATGGTGGCGGTGCGGGCGTAACCTACGATGGGCGGCAGCTCGGGAAAGGCGCAAACCAGGGGCTCTACCGTGAAGCCGATGGCCCGCCGTTCGGACGAGGTGAGTTCCAGGGCGTTGCAGATGGTCGGTGTATCCCAGGCGCGCAGGGCGGCCAGTTCAGCTTCGTTTAGCGGTTGGTCGGTCATGAGACTAGATTAAACTCCCAGGTATTGGTGCTGGACCTCCGGATTGGCGCGCAATTCAGTGGAATTGCCACTCCACACCAGATGTCCCTTTTCCACTATAAAGTGGTGGTCACAGATATCAGTCAAGGCCTCGACATTTTTGTCGACCACCAGGATGGCCTGACCCGCGTCCTTCAGGCCCGCCAGACAAGACCAGATTTCGGCCCGGATCAAGGGGGCAAGGCCTTCTGTCGCTTCATCCAGCAGCAACAGTTTCGGGTTGGTCATCAAGGCGCGGCCGATGGCCAGCATTTGCTGTTCGCCGCCCGATAACTGATCGCCCATGCTGCCCTGACGCTCTTCCAGCCGGGGAAACAGGGTATAGACCCTGGCCAATGTCCAGGCCTCGCGCTGGCCGTCGCCCGGGCGCGCGGTGGCGATCAGGTTTTCCCGTACCGTCAGGTTTGGGAAAATCTGCCGCCCTTCGGGTACCAGGCCCAGGCCCAGTTGGGCGATGCGATAGGGTGCCAGAGAGGTTAGGTCCCGGCCCATGAAGCGCAGGCTTCCATTCCGCGGCGGCAGCAAGCCCATGATGGCGCGCACGGTGCTGGTCTTGCCCATGCCGTTGCGGCCCATCAGGCTGACCACCTGGCCCGTGCCGACTTCCAGGCTCATCCCGAACAAGGCCTGGCTTTGGCCATAGAAGGCGTCGATGCCGGCTACCTCAAGCATCGCCGGTTCCCAGATAGGCGGCGCGTACCGCTTCATTGGCGCGGATGTCCTCCGGCCGGCCCGTGGCGATGGCCCGGCCATAAACCAAAACGGTGATGCGGTCGGCCAGGGCAAATACCGCGTCCATGTCATGTTCGATCAGAACAATGGTCAACTGCCCTTTCAGGCCGCACAGTATATCCACCATATTTGCCGATTCGTCGCGGCCCATGCCGGCCATGGGTTCGTCCAGCAGCATCACGGAGGGATCCGTTGCCAGGGCCATGGCGATTTCAAGCTGCCGCTGCTCGCCATGGCTCAGGTTGGCGGCTGTTTCTTCGGCCCGCTCGCCCAGGCCGATGCGTTCGAGAACATGCCGGGCAGGGTCGTAAAGCGCGTTGTCCTCGCTGGCCGGACGCCAGAAACGAAAGGAATGCCCGGCATGGGCCTGGACCGCCAGGGCGACGTTGTCCAAGGCGGAGAAATCACCAAAAATCGAGGTGATCTGGAAGGAACGCGCCAGGCCCAGGCCGGCCCGGGCCGGCATGGACAAGGCAGTGATGTCCTGGCCGGCAAAGCTGACCCGGCCCCGGTCGGGCCGCAACTCACCTGACAATTGCGCGATCAGCGTGGTCTTGCCGGCGCCATTGGGGCCGATGATGGCGTGGATCTCTCCTTCCGCGATATCAAGATGCAAATCGTCCGTCGCAATCAGGCTGCCGAAACTTTTGCACAGACCTTTAATTTGCAGGGCCGGTTCAACCATGACTGCCGCCCCCTCTTCGGGCAAACAGCGCATGAATACCGCCACGGCCGAACAACACGATGGCGATCAGGATCGGCCCCATGACGATGGCCCAATGCTCGCCGGCATTGGTCATGATCAGCTCCATCCATTCGGGCAGATTTTCCTCCAGCAGCAAGAACGCCGCGGCGCCGAGCACGGGGCCGATCAGCGTCCCCATGCCGCCCATGATCACCATGATCATGATTTCACCCGAATGGGTCCATTGCATCGCGTCCGGCGAGACGAATTCATTCAGGTTGGCAAACAGGGCGCCGGACAGGCCGCACAGGGTGGCGGCGATGGTGAAGGCCGCCAGCTTGTAGCGGTAGGTGGGAAAGCCCAGGGCCTGCATGCGCCGCTCGTTACCGCGGGAGGCGCGGATCACCATGCCGAAGCGGGACAGCACCAGGCGGTGCAGGAACAGCAGGATCAGGGCCAGGCAGACAAAAATCAGATAGTAGAATTGCAACGGGTCGTTCAGGTCCAACAGGCCGGCGAACTCGCTCCGCATCGCGGACATGCCGTCGTCGCCGCCGAACTCCTCCAGGCTCACCGCCAGAAAATAGAGCATCTGGGCGAATGCCAGGGTGATCATGATGAAATAAACACCGGAGGTGCGCAGGCTCATGGCGCCGAAAATCAGCCCGATCAGGGCCGAGGCGCCCATGGCCAAGGGGATCTGCAGGAAGCCGTTATCGATGCCGTAGTAGCTGAGGATCCCAACCGCATAGGCGCCGACGCCCATATAGGCGGCGTGGCCAAAGCTGACCATGCCGCCATAGCCGAGGATCAGATCCAGGCTGACCGCGGCGATGGCCAGGATCATGATGCGCGCGACCACGTCCATGTAGAACGGCTGGTCGAACACCACCGTCAGCGGCGGTACCGCCGCGAACAGAGCCAGGGTGGCTAGGGTCAGCCATATTTGCCGCTGGTTCATGCGTTGCCCCGGTTTATCCTAGCCGGTCCGGGCCGGGAACAGGCCCCGGGGGCGGACCACCAAGATGGCTGCCATCAGAATATAGATCAGCATCGAGGCCAGGGCCGGGCCCGCCGTGTCCGCGGCGGCATCGGAGACAAAGGCGCGCAGCAGCACCGGCAGCAGAACCCGGCCCATGGTATCCGACATGCCGACGATAATGGCGGCGATGAAGGCGCCCCGGATGGAGCCGATGCCGCCGATGATGATGACCACGAAGGCCAGGATCAGAAGCGGCTCGCCCATGCCCGGCTCGACCGAGGTCAGGGGCCCCAGCATCATGCCGGCCAATCCGGCAAAGACCGCGCCCAGGGCAAAGACAAAGGTGAACAGGGTTTTGATATTCACGCCCAGGGCGCCCACCATCTCGTTGTTGGAGGCGCCGGCACGGATCAACATGCCCAGGCGGGTGTGCGCCACGATGAAGTAGATCACGGCGGCAACAGCCAGCCCGACGGCGATGATCAGCAGGCGGAATACCGGATAGGGCGCGCCGGGGATAATCTCCACATGGCCGGAAAGATAGTCCGGCAGACCGGAATAAAGCGAAATGGGTCCCCAGATGATGCGGACCACCTCGTTGAAAAACAGGATCAGGCCGAAGGTCGCCAGAACCTGATCCAGATGATCGCGGCGGTACAGGGTGCGCAGGGCGACGATCTCCACCAGGGCACCCACGGCGAAGGTCGCCGGCAATGCCAGGATCATGCCCAGGATAAAACTATCGGTCCAGGCAACCAGGGTGGTCGCCAGATAGGCCCCAATCATGACCAGGGCGCCATGGGCCAGATTGACCAGATCCATGATGCCGAAGACCAGGGTCAACCCGGCGGCGATGAGGAACAGCATCACCCCGAACTGCAGCCCGTTGAAGGCCTGTTCCAACAGCAACAGCGGATCCATGTTGGGGTCCTAACAGGCCGGACGCAAACGGGGGCACCCGAAGGCGCCCCCGCCGGTTAAGCCAGCCGCTTCAATTACCACTTCATGCCGCAGGATTTGGCATAGGCATCGCCGTGGGCGGACAGGATCACGCCACGGGTCTTGGTAACATAACTGCCGTCCGCCTCCTTCACCGCCTCGCGCAGGTAGATGTTCTGCACGGGGAAATGATTGTTATTGAACTTGAAGGTGCCCCGGGTGGTCGGGAAATCTCCGGCCCGCATGGCGGCCCGCAATTTAGCCCGGTCCGAGATGCCGCCGGCGTTGCGGATCGCGGTGTCCAGGAACATCACGGTGTCATAGGCCTGGGCAGCATAGAAAGGCGGCGTCTTGCCGTATTTCTTGCGGTAGTCGGCCACGAAGCGGCGGTTGACGCTGTTGCCCAGGTCCGGGCTCCAATGCTGCACGCCGAAGGTGCCCACCGCGGCGTCCTTCAGCGCCGGCAATGAAATCGCATCCACCGTGTAGGCCGAATACAGCGGGATCTGGCTGGACAGGCCCGCCTGGGCATATTGCTTGACGAAATTTATGCCCATGCCGCCGGGCAGGAAGATGAAGACCGCCGTGGGCTTGGCCGCGCGCAAGGCGGAAATTTCCGCCTGATAATCCTTCTGCCCCAGTTTGGTATAGACCTCGCCGACGATCTTGCCGTTGAACATCCGTTTGAAGCCCTTGAGCATGTCCTTACCGGCCTGATAGTTCGGGGCCATGATATAGACATTGTCGATCTTCTTCTCGGTCATGTATTTGCCCATGCCTTCGGGCATCATGTCGTTCTGGAAGGCGACATTGAAGAAGTCCTTGGAGCATTTCTTGCCCGCAACTGGTGACGGCCCGGCGTTGGAGCTGATCAGGAACGTATTGGACCGGGTCACGGTGCCGTGCACCGCCATCAATAGGTTCGACCAGATGATGCCCGAGACAAAATGCACCCGGTCCCGTTTGATCATCTTGTTGACCAACTGCTTGGCCACGTCCGGCTTACGCTTGTCATCGCCGTAGATGATTTCCGTATCCATGCCGCCCAGCCGGCCGCCGATATGATCCAGCCCCAGCTCGAAAGCATTCTTCATGGGTTTGCCGATGATGCCGGCGGGCCCGGACAAGGTGGTGATGAAACCGACCTTGACGGTTTCCGCCATCGAAGCCGTCGCCGCAAATGTGAGGCCGGCCGCCAGGCCTGCCGCAAGTCCGATCGTTTGAGCCAGTTTGTGTTTAGACATTCCCCAATCCTCCCGAGATAAGGTGTGTGCGCCAATCCTGTTCGTCGTCTCGCCCGGCATTTCTGTTTATCGTCAGCCAGGATCTTGCCCGGATTGTATCGAAAAGCGTCGGAAGTCTAAAGCATCTAAAAGGATCGCTGATTTTTTTTGAAATTGGTCATTTGGTAACACAGTTGCGCGGGCGCGGTGTGCGCATTAAGCTTTATCGCAACGTGGGTTGGTGCCGGGGTGGCAATGCGCCCTGTCATTGGGCCGCGGGGGGATTGGCAAGGGGCCACGCCCCAAAAAATCTTAATGGGATTAGGGAGGCAAGTTCTCATGAAACGGCGTGCATTTATCAAAGGCGCGACAGCGGCGGGTGTTGCCACGGCCGCTGTCGCGGCATCAAGTTTTCCCAAGCCCGCCATTGCGGCGGGGATGAAGGAATGGAAAATGGTCATGTCCTGGCCATTGAACCTTCCGGGCCTTGGCACCTCGGGGCAGCGCGTGGCGCGGCGCATCGGTAAACTTTCCGATGGCAAGATCAAGATCAAGGTCTATGGCGGCGGTGAATTGGTTCCGGCGTTGCAGGCGTTTGATGCCGTTTCCAAGGGCGATGCCGAAATGTACATGTCGGCGGAGTACTACTATCAGGGCAAGCACAAGGCGTTCAATTTCTTTACCGCCGTGCCCTACGGCCTGACCGGTGCGGAAACCTATTCCTGGATGCGCTATGGCGGCGGCCAGGAATTGTGGGACGAGCTGTCCGGGCAATTCAATCTGAAGGGTCTCCTTGGCGCGCCGACCGGTGTGCAGATGGGTGGTTGGTACCGCAAGGAGATCAATTCGCTGGATGACTTCAAGGGCCTGAAGTTCCGCATGCCCGGTATTGGCGGCGAAGTGCTTCGCGAGCTAGGCGTGGCTGTCATCAACCTGCCCGGCGCGGAAGTGTTCCCGGCGTTGCAGGCCGGCACCATCGACGGCACGGAATGGGTTGGTCCCTGGTTCGATATGATGCTGGGCTTCTACAAGGTCGCCAAATACTACTACCATCCCGGCTTCCACGAGCCCGGTACCTCCGGTAGCTTCGCCATCAACAAGGGTCTTTGGGACAGCCTGACCAAGGACGAGCAACTGATTATCGAAGTTGCAATCCAGGCCGAGGCGCAGATCCAGGGTGCTGAGTTCAACGCTCGGAACCTGGCATCTCTCGATGTCCTGATGAAAAAGCATGGCGTCCAACTGCGTCAGTATTCGAACGAAATGCTTACCAAGATCGGCACCATCGCCGGTCAGGTCGTGGCTGACATCGGCAATACCGATGCGACCTCGAAAAAAGTCTATGACAGCTATATCGCCTATCGGAAACAGGCACTTAGCTGGGCGAAATTGAGCGAGCAGGGCTATATGAATGCCCGGATGCTGCCCTTCAAGTATGCCTGAGGGATAAGCCGGCACTTCGCTTACCGGCATAACGTGATGGGGCCCGCGCCGGACAACGGCGCGGGCTTCCCTTTGTCAGGTGTCGCGGCCATAATGATCAGCAATGGCCGTGACGGTGAACGAACCGGTCGTATAAGCCTGGGGAGGCGCCGGTGAATCGACTGTTAGCCATTGCGCGTTTCATTGATCTGATGAACGAGAAGATTGGGCGGAGCATTTCGTGGCTCGCCCTGATCATGATTCTGGTGCAATTCGTCGTCGTGGTGATGCGCTATATTTTCGGCATGGGTTCCATTTTCATGCAGGAATCCATCGTCTATATGCACGCGCTGATCTTTCTGGTCGCGGCGGGCTATACCCTGTTGCACGACGGCCATGTGCGGGTGGATATCTTTTATGGCTCCGCCACGCCCCAGCGCAAGGCGCTGGTCAATTTCCTCGGCGTGCTGGTGTTCCTTTGGCCCATGTGCATGTTGATACTGATCGTTTCGACCAAGTTCATCACCGCCGCCTGGGCCGTCAGGGAAGGCTCGCCCGAAGGCAGCGGTATCCAGGCCATCTATCTGTTGAAGACCGTGATCTGGATATTTGCCGGCCTGCTGATTCTGCAAGGCTATTCCCTGCTCGTGAACTCGTGGCTGGTGATGCGCGGTATCAAGGCGGACTATGACCATGCGGCCGCTGTCGGCGGCGGCGGTGCCGATACGGAAGGGGGCGGGTTATGAGCCCCAATGAAATTTTCGTTGTTCTGATGTTCGTCGGGGTCTGCCTGTTTCTGATGATCGGTTTTCCCGTCGCCTTTTCCCTGGGCGGGATCGCCTTGATATTTGCCGGTCTGGGGTCCTTGGTCGGCGCCTTCGATATCTCGTTCCTGGGTTTCTTTCCGAACCGGATTTTTGGCTTCATGACCAATGAAGTCCTGATCGCGGTGCCATTGTTCGTCTTCATGGGCGTGATGCTGGAACGTTCCAAGGTGGCCGAGGAACTGCTGGATACCTTGGGCATGGCGTTCGGCTCGCTGCCGGGCGGCCTAGGCATTTCCGTCTGTGTCGTTGGCGCCCTGCTGGCGGCCTCCACCGGCATTGTCGGCGCCACGGTTGTGACCATGGGCCTCTTGTCACTGCCCACCATGCTGCGGCGCGGCTATGATCCGTCGCTGGCTTGCGGTTCGATTTCGGCCTCGGGTACCTTGGGGCAGATCATCCCGCCGTCCATCGTGCTGGTCGTGCTGGGTGATCAGATCTCCAACGCCTATCAGGAGGCGCAGCGGATCTTGGGCAATTTCGCGCCAGATCCGGTTTCGGTGGGCGATCTGTTCGCGGGTGCGCTGATCCCGGGCCTTTGCCTGGTCGGCATGTATATCCTTTATCAGGTCACGATCGCCATCATTCGGCCCAGCTCGTCGCCGCCGATCCCACGGGAGGAATTGACCAAAGGGCTGACGCCGGGCGAACTGAGAATGAAAATCGCCCATGCCCTGGTGGCACCGGTCATTTTGATCATTGCGGTGCTGGGCTCCATTCTCGCCGGCATAGCCACGCCGACGGAGGCAGCGGCGATGGGCGCCATCGGCGCCACCTTGTTGGGCGGTTTGAGGATGGGCGAAGGTTCCGGAGCCCCAATCTACGCCGCCACCATCGGTCTGCTGCTGCTCTTGATATTGAATGCCTTCTTTGACCTGCGGCAGGGCCGTGAGAACGTCACCACCGGCGACACGGTGGCCATGGTCCTCGGCGCGATCAGCTGCATTTTCGTGGCCTGGGGGATCGCGGTCAGCCTGTGGCGGGTCTACGGCGGCGGCGCGCTGCATGAAGTGGTGCAAGGAACGACGAAGATCTCGGCCATGGTTTTTGGCATCGTCATCGGGGCGCAGTTGTTCTCGTTGGTGTTCCGCGGCTTTGGCGGTGACGATCTGGTGCATGAATTCCTTGTTTCGCTGCCTGGCGGCGTTGTTGGCGCCATGCTGGTAGTCATGGCGATCATGTTCATCATGGGTTTCTTCCTGGACTTTATCGAGATCACCTTCGTGGTGGTGCCCATCGTGGCACCGATCCTGCTGCAGATGGACATGAACCCGGTCTGGCTGGGTATCATGATCGCGATCAATCTGCAGACCTCGTTCCTGACGCCGCCCTTCGGCTTCGCCCTGTTCTACCTGCGCGGCGTGGCGCCGGAGTCGGTGACGACCATGCAGATCTACAAGGGCGTCATTCCCTTCGTGACGATCCAGATCCTGGCCCTGGTGATGCTGTCGTTCTTCCCCGGCCTGGCGACCTGGCTGCCGAAAGTGATTTACGGTTAGGTTGGTTTCTGGATGTACTCGATGGTGACGCCGTCGGGATCGCGCAGGTAGACAACCTTGCCGCCGGCGTTCGGACCCTTGTCGATCACCGTGATCGGCCCCAGCGGCAGGACATGATGCGGGGCCGAGGCTTTGACGGCGGCTTCCACGTTATCCACATCGTAGGCCACGTGGGCGAAGCCGGCATCGCAGGGCCGGCATTCCACCCGGCCGCGTTCGGCGGGGCCGTGATATTGGATCAATTCAATGCGGTGGCCGGGGCCCTGCACGAAAGCCACTTCGATGTCGGCGCCGGGCACGCCGGAGATTACTTCCACGGCCTTGGGATCGCGGGGCGCGCGGCTCAGCAGCTCGAAGCCAAGCGCACCGGTAAAAAACGCGATACTGCGGTCCAGATCCGAGACGGTGAAGGAAGTGTGATTGGTGGCAAGTATTTGGAAATCGCTCATGGTTGGTCCCATCCAATATAACCTTGGCACATAGGTGCCATGCGCCATGACCGCTTGTCCAGAGGCCGGACAGGCGTTAGGTTGGCGCCATCATGACATCCTTGAGCGCCGCCATCGACGGCACGTTGGGGCGGCTGCCACCGCATATCCGTGCTGTCGTGCTGATACTGTTTTCCACCCTGTGTTTCACCTCGATGCATACGGTGATCCGCTATGCCTCGACCGAGGGGCAGATCCATCCGTTCGAAGTGGCCTTTTTCCGCAATGTTTTTGGCTTGCTGGCGGTATTGCCCTTTGCCCTGCGCCATCGGGCCGCGGCGTTTCGCACCCGCCGGCTGAAGCTGCACGCGGTGCGCGGCACCATGCAGGTCTTCGCCATGTTGATGTTCTTCTATGCCCTGTCGATCACGCCATTGGCCAAGATTTCCGCCGTCAGTTTCACCGCACCCTTGTTCGCCACCCTGGGCGCGATCATTTTTCTCGGCGAGCGGGTCCGCCTACGCCGCATGGTCGCCCTGGCCCTGGGTTTTCTCGGCGCCATGATCATCATCCGGCCCGGCGTCATCGCGTTGGATCTGGGTGCCGTGCTGGTCATGACGTCATCGTCCATCTGGGCCTGTGCCATCCTGATTATCAAGTCGCTGGCGCGGACCGAATCCAGCCTGACCATCACCACCTATCAGAACATCTTTCTGATCCCCTTCACGTTGATTGCCGCCGCGTTTTTTTGGACCTGGCCAAGCTGGTACATGCTGGGCCTGTTTGCGGTGATGGGCATTTTCGGCTCCATCGCCCACGTAGCCATGGCGGAAGCCTTGAAGCTGGCGGATACCACCGCCGTGCTGCCCTATGATTTCGTCCGCCTGATCTGGGCCAGCGGTATCGGTTTCGTGGTGTTCGGCGAGATACCGGAGCTTTGGACCTGGGTCGGCGGCTGCATCATTTTCGGCTCCACCACCTATATCGCCTTCCGCGAGGCCCACCTAAAACGGGTGCGTTCCAGAGCGGAGGGGTCCTAGGGACGGGACCACATGCCGTTGAACAGGGTCAGGATGGTAGCGATCAGGTCATCCAGATTGCCCCGGCTGGGATCAAACCAGACCACGGTCCGGTTCAGGGAGCCCAGGATCAACGGGCGCAGCATGGGTACTGACAGGTTCGGCTGCAGCGCCCCGGCGGCCAGGGCGTCATGCAATAGCTGGTTCCAGTAATCTTCGTACTGGGCCCGGTCAGGCTGGACGTTTTGCTCCACTTCCTCCGGCACCTGGCCCAGGAATTTCACATTTGTAGAGGTGTAATGGATGTTGCCGTGCAGCGCCTGTAGATGGCTGCGCAGGGCGGCCACGATCTTGTCCCTGGGCGTGGCCTGGGGGGGCAGTTTTTCCGCGCTGTCCCGCACCGCCATATAGGTGGAGCGCACGGCGATGGAGAGGATTTCCGAAAGAATCTGTTCCTTGGATTCGAAATGGTAATAGACACTGCCCGCCTGCATGCCCACCTTGGCGGCGATCTGGCGCATGGTTGTTTCCGTGAAGCCCTGTTCGGAAAACAGCCCCGCGGCGACATCCAGGATCAGCCGGCGGGAGACCGAGCCGCTTTGCGCTTTTTTGCGCCCGGATCGTGCCGCTTGTTGGGCGCTGTCCTGGCCGCCATTCTTGATATCCAGATCGCTCATATTGTTCAGCCCAGGTCCTCTAACCGTTGCGCCAAAAATGCGGCGTGTTCCTCGGCCCCGCCATGGGCCATCTCATCCATTTGCGCGCGTTTCAGATACAGGTGCGCATCCACTTCCGCCGTGAAGCCCATGCCGCCATGCACCTGAATATTCTCCACCCCGATACGCAGCGCCGTTTCCGACATGGCAACCTTGGCGATCGAGGCGGCGGTCACCGCGCCGCTTGCATCTTCGTCACCATGGTCCAGGGCCCACAGGGCGGCCTGGACGGCGGAGCGCGCGCCTTCCAGGGCCACGGCCTGATCCGCCAGCAGGTGTTTGATGGCCTGGAAGGAGCCAATGGGCGCACCAAACTGATGCCGTTCCTTGGCGTAGTCGGAGGCCATCTGGTGCGCCCGCGTGGCCCCGCCCAACATCTCCGCCGCCGTTGCCGCCGCGGCGACGGCGCGCAGCCGCTCGGCATCGGCCGTGGCAAACGGCTTGGCCAAGGCTTCGCCTTCCAATTCGATATCGACGACAGCGAAACGGCGCGTGGGGTCAAGCGCATCGAAGGGCGTTATCGCGGCGTCGGTCAGATTTGGGTCAACCGCGACAAGGCTGCCGTGGCTCTGGATCAGAAACAGGTCGGCCGAGGCGCCATAGGCCAGCGGCGCGCCCTTGTCAGCCGCCAACAAGGGACACAGGACCAATTCACCCTTGGCGATGCCAGGCAGCCAGCGCCGCTGTTGCTCGCTGCTGCCCGAAAGGCGCAGGGCCTCCACCCCAATGACGGCCGACGAAATGTACGGGCCGGAAGCCAGGGCGCCGCCCAAGGCTTCCAGAACGCAGCCCATTTCCACCATGCCCAGGCCGGTACCACCCAGATCCTCGGGGATCAGGGTGCCGAGAAATCCCGCCTGGGCCAGGCCCCGCCATAGCTCGGGGCAATAATCCGGCGCGCCCGGCTCGAACAACGCGCGCACCCGGTCCATGGGCGAAAGGCGGCGCACCAGTTCCTCGGCCGACTGGCGGATCAGGCGCTGGTCATCGGAGAATGCGAAATCCATCGTTCCCCTCCCTAGCGCGGCAGGCCAAGGGCGCGTTCGCCGATGATCGTGCGTTGGATTTGCGCCGTACCGCCGGCAATGGTCATGCCGATGGTGGTGATATATTCCTCGCCCCAATAGTCGAACAGATCACGGCTCGATTGTTCGGACAGATCGGCGGCTTTCATGATTTCAAAGGCGAAGTCATGCATCTTTTTGTTCAGTTCGGTGGAATGCAGCTTCTGCATGGGCGCTTCCGGGCCGGGCGTGCCGCCCCTGGGTACCATGGCCGCGAAGCGATAGTTGTTCAGGACGGCAATACGGGCCTGGATGCCCAGTGCCACCAGCTTCGCCCGCAGCCCGGGATGTTCGATGGCGGGCGCCCCGGTTTGCCGCAGGCGCACTGTCTCGGCCAAATCCAGCAAGCGGGCGTAGTGCTGGCGGCAGGCAAAGCCAAGGACGGCGACGCCGCGCCTTTCGAACCCCAGCATGGTCATGGCGACGCCCCAGCCGCCGTTGAGCTCCCCCACCAGGGCAGAGGCGTCCAGCTTCACATCGTCGAAAAAGATCTCGTTGAAATCGCGCCGGCCGTTGATCTGGCGCAAGGGATTTATGCGGATGCCGGGGCTGTCCAGCTTCACGGCGAAGGCGCTCAACCCCTTATGCGGCTTGGCCTCCGGGTCCGTGCGCGCCAACAGCAGGCAATAATCGGCGTGCTGGCCCAGGGTGTTCCATACCTTCTGCCCGTTCACCACATAGCCGTCATCGACCGCCACGGCCCGGGTCCGCAGGCTGACGAGGTCGCTGCCGGCGCCCGGCTCCGAAAATCCCTGGGACCAAAGAAAGGTACCATCCGCCATGCGGGGGAGGAAAAAGTCCTTCTGCTCCGGCCGCGCCAGGGCCATCAACATAGGTGCGATAATGCGCACACCGATTCGGAATACATCCGGCGGCGCGTCGGCCTTGGCCAGTTCCTCGAAGATGATCAGTTGTTCGTTCAGGCTGCCGTCCTGGCCGCCGTATTCCTTCGGCCAGGCCCTGGCCACGAAGCCTGCTTCATGCATGGCCTTCTGCCACTGCCGCAGCAGATCAATCTGGCCGGCCCCATCCAGGGCCTGATATTGGGCCCGCCATTCAGGCGTCAGATTTTGCCCGAGCCAGGATTGCAGATCGTGGCGCAGCCTTGCCTCTGATTTGCTGTCGGAAAGATCCATCCGCCGCTCCCGGTTCGCCGGCCATGCCCGGTACTGCACCGGGCATGGCGATGGCGGTTAGTACTATTTGCGGAACTGCATGAAATCGGGCTGACGCTTCTCCGTGAACGCATTGGCGCCTTCCTTCGATTCCGGTGTGGTAAAGTAGTCCGGCGCGATCAGCTTTTGGAAATGGTTCGGCGCCGGATCGCGCAGATAATCGACATCGCTGTCGAAGGATGCCTTGACGATGCGCAGGCAGGTGGGGCTGAGAGAGAGAATTTCCTTGCACCACTGGGCCACTTCCTCGTCCAGTTTGTCCATGGGCACGACGACGTTGCAAAGACCCATGGCCAGGGCTTCCTCAGCCGGATAGCGGCGGCACAGCATCCACATCTCGCGCGCCTTCTTGGCACCGACCACGCGGGAGGCGTAGGAGACGATCCAGCCTTCCGCCGGCGACGCCACCCGGGGGCCATTCTGGCCAAAGATGGCATTGTCGGCGGCGATGGTCAGATCGCAGCAATAGGCCAGATGGTTGCCCATGCCGATGGCATAGCCCTTGACCACCGAGATCACCGGTTTGCCGGAATGGCGCACGGCTTCATGCACGTTGCGTGGGTTGAAGGACATGTGCCGTTCGGCCAGGCCGCCATCCTTTTCCCATTTCACATCGCCGCCGGCGGAAAAGGCCCGCTCGCCGGTGGAGGTCAGCACGATGACGCCGACGCTCTTGTCGAGGCCGGCCATTTCGATGGCTCCGGCCAATTCGAAAAAGGTCAGGCCGCGCATGGCATTCAGGCGGTCGGGACGGTTGATGGTGACGGTGGCGACGCCGTCCTTGACGTCGTACAGCAGGTCTTGGAATTGTTCTTCGCTCATGATCATGTTCTCCTATGTTTAGTCATGAAGTTTGTAGCTGTGTAATCAGGGTTTGCTTGTCGATCTTGCCGCCGGCGTTGCGCGGAAAGTCATCGACCGCCATGAGACGCTCGGGCTGGCACCATACGGCCAAGCCTTGTTCAATGATGAAGGCGTTCAGATCATCCAGGGCCGGGGTAACGTTTGGCTGGGCGCGCACGATCACGGCGCAGGCGATTTCGCCCAGGACCGGATCCTCAAATGGTATTACCGCCGCATCGGTGACCAGGTCGTGACGCAACAGGACTTCTTCAATCTGACGCGGATTGATGTTGCGGCCGCCGCGGATGATCATGTCCTTCTTGCGCCCGACGATGGAAAGATAACCTTCGCCGTCCAACTGGCCCAGATCGCCGCTGTGATACCAGCCCGCCTCGTCCCAGACCATGGCGGTCTCTTCCGGAGCATTGAAAAAGCCATAGCTTTGATTGGCGCCGCGCCACAAAACTTCGCCCGGTTGGCCGGCATCGACCTCCTGGCCATCATCATCGGCCAGGCGAAGCTGTTGCCCGGGCAGGACGCGCCCCACGGTGCGCCGCTTGTCCAAGGCATCGTCAACGGAAGTCATGGTCGGCACGCCCGCGTCCGAGGCGCCATAGATGGTTTGCATGACGCAGCCCAGGCGGCGTTCGGCCTGCTCCGCCACGCTGTCAGGCAGCTTGGCGCCGGCGTTGGTGACGAAGCGCAGGGCGGAAAGATCGTAGGCTTCGATGTCCGGCAGGCTCAACAGCTTGATCAATTGGGTCGGGATCATCACCGCATAGGTGCACTGCTCCCGCGCTATCAAAGCCAGGGCATCCTCGGGGCGTTCTCCGTCCCAGCGTTCCAGCAGCACGGCGGTGCCGCCATGCATCAGGGGCGCGAGAATGGGATAGCTGTAGCCGGTGGCCCCGGTGCCCGCGGGCGCAATGGCGGCGGCGACATCGTCGGGGCCCAGATGCGCCACGTCGGCGCCATATTGCCCGACCAATTTGCAGACCGTGGCGTCGTCGCAATAAATGGTGCAGCGCGGCATCGCCGTGGTGCCGGAAGAAACCATGATTTGCATGGGCGCCGTGCTGTCGGGGCGAAACGAGGCCAGATGGTCCTTCCCATGTTTGGCCAGCCAGGCGTCATCCGCGGTCAGAGCATCGAAGGAAATTTCGCCCGGTTCGGCCGGCTCACGCATGATGATGGTCTGGCGCAGGCTGGGCAGATCGGCGCGCAGTTCCCGCACCAGTTCCCGGTGGTCGAAGCCCCGATAGATGGCGGGATGGATCAATGCCTTGGCCTCGCTCAGGCGCAGCAGATGCGCCATTTCCGCCTCCCGAAAGCCGTCATGCAGAGGCAGGAAGATGGCGCCGATCCGGTCAAGTGCCAGATGGCAGAGCGCCAGTTCAATCCAGTTAGGTGCCTGGATGGCGACGACATCGCCGGCGGTAATATTTAGGCTGAGAAGATTGGCGGCCAGATTGCGGCTCTGCCATTGCAGGGCGCCATAGCTGACGCGACGGTCGGCGGCGATCAGCGCGGTCTTTTTGGGGTTGGCATCGGCCTGGCGGTCAAAATGGTCGACCACCAATTCGCCGCGCCAAAAACCCGCCGCGCGATAGGCCTCCGCCGCCGCGTCAAAACCCGATGCCGACCGCCCGTTCATGATATTGGCTAGCCGCGGACGTAGCGGCCGCCCGACATGTTCAAAACCTCACCGGTCATGAAACGGCCCTCATCGCTGGCCAGATAGGTGGCCAGCCCGGCCACATCGTCGGCTTGGCCCATGCGTCCCACCAGGGTTCGCTTGTCCTCGTTCTCGAACCATGCCTTGTCGTAGATGCGCTCCAGAAATTCGTTGTAGATCATGCCGGGTGCGATGGAATTGACGGTGATGCCGCGCTGGCCCACTTCCGCCGCCGCGGCCCGGGTCAGGCCCATGACGCCGGCCTTCGCGGCGGAATAGGCGGCCTGACCGGCACCTGAGGTATCGACCTGCCAGCCGGCGGTGGAGGAGACATTGATGATGGCGCCGCTGCCCTGTTTGATCATGCTGGGCAGGACGGCCCGCATGGTGCGGAAGGTGCCGGTCAGACAGATGTCCAGGATCATCTCCCAGTCTTCATCCGCCAGTTCCCAGACCGGACTGATCTTGTTGATGCCGGCATTGTTGTAAAGGATATCGATGCGGCCATGCGCCTCCAGGGCCTTTGCGACACAGCCCTTGATATCGTCGCCGTCGCGCACGTCCAGCTTCAGGCCCAGCACGTCCTGGCCCAGTTCCTCGGACAGTTTTGCCGCCGTTTCGCCGGCCCGGCGCTCATGGGCGTCGGTGACAACGACGGTGGCGCCTTCCTGGCCATAGCGGCGGGCGATGGCCTGACCCATGCCGGCGCCGGCGGCGGCGGTAACGATCGCCACCTTGCCTTGCAGTCGGTTGCCTTGGGCCCCGCTCATCATGCTGCCTCCTCGTCCTTTGGCCGCATTTTCATCATCACCACCAGATTGCCCACCTGGACGATTTCGTCGCGCTGATTGAGCACGTCGTAGCGCCGGGTGACGATGCCTCGGTCGCCCTTGGAGGTGGCCTTCAGGGCGTCGATGGTGAGGCGGATCCTGATGGTGTCATTGATGTAAACGGGCCCTTTGAACTGCCATTGCAGATCCAGCAAAGCCAGGGCGCTGACCTCGAACAGACCGAGGCGCTGGGTCAGCCCGGTGGTTATGGCAACCACCAGCAGGCCATGGGCGATACGCTGGCCGAACGGCGAATTCTTGGCGTATTCGTCATTGGTATGCAGCTCGTTGTTGTCACCCGACAGGCCCGCGAAGGTCATCACGTCATGATTGGTGATGGTGCGGCCGGCACTTTCGAAGGTTTGCCCGACTTCAAGATCGTCAAAATACAACGCCATGGTCTTTGTCCTGTCCTATTCGATTTACTAACCTAACATTTGTTAGTTTACAAATGGCAACAGCCGTATGTCAAGGGTAGGACTATTTTGCCCAAATAGCAGCAAAAATAGGCCTATATCCCTCAAAATTTGCAATTCTGATTCCTGTGGCGTTGACAGACTAAGCAAAAATGGGTGAAAATCGACCTAACAAACGTTTGATTAATGCCAGGGAGACTATAAATGAGCAATATTCTTGATCTGCAGAACCACGTGGCCATGATTTCGGGTGCCGGCCAGGGTATTGGCCGCGCCATCGCCCTGGGCTTTGCCCAGAACGGCGCCAAGGGGGTGGTGGTCAACGACTACCATTTGGACCGGGCCGAGGCGACGGCGGAAATGGTGCGTGCCGCGGGCTGCGAGGCCCTGCCGGTACAATGCGACGTAACCGATCTGGATGCGGTCAAGGATATGGTGAAGCAGGGCGAGGCCGCCTTTGGTCAGATCGATATCATGATCAACAATGCGGGCAATGCGGGGCCCTCCGTCCCGGACCGCACCGGCCTGCCGTTTTGGGAGACCGAGCCGGAGGATTGGGCAAAATGGATCGATACCAATCTGTATGGCGTCCTGAACTGCTCCCGCGCCACGGTCGCCGGCATGGTCGAACGTGGCTTTGGCCGGGTGATCAATATTATTTCCGATGCCGGCCGGGTTGGTGAGCCGCATCTGGTGCCTTATTCCGCCGCCAAGGGCGGGGCGGCTTCGTTCACCCGAGCGCTGGCCAAGGCGACCGCCAAGAAGGGCGTAACCGTCAACAATGTGGCCATCGGCGCGGTTGAGACCGACGCCCTTGCCGGCATCATGGCGCAACCGGAGCGTTTCGCCAAAATGGTCCG
This sequence comes from Alphaproteobacteria bacterium, assembly GCA_030747035.1. Classification (GTDB taxonomy): domain Bacteria; phylum Pseudomonadota; class Alphaproteobacteria. The sequence goes on from JASLLM010000017.1 coordinate 24,814, forward strand.
GGTCTATCCCATCGGCCGCATCGGCCAGCCGGAAGAGGTCGCCAACATGGTGGTGTTCCTGTGCTCGGCCGCGGGCGAATGGATCACGGGTCAGACCTATCCCGTGAACGGCGGCTATTCCACCGCGATGTAGGTTATGACCATGAACGGCGGCTCTGTTGTCCTGGGCGAGCGGGTCGTGGCGATGGCCGATCTGCTGGATCGCGCCGCCCGCGCCGCCACCGGCCTGGCGCGGCAGCACAACGTGGGCGAGGGCGACAGCGTCGCAATCATGATGCGCAACGATATTGCCTTTCTCGAAGCCAGCTTCGCGGCCGACTTTCTGGGCGCCTATGCGGTGCCCATCAACTGGCATTTCAAAGCGGACGAAGTTCGCTACATCCTTGATGATGCCAGGGCACGGGTGCTGGTCATTCATGCGGATCTGTTGCGCCAATTGGACCCTTCGGCCCTGGGCGAAGTGCAGATCCTGGTGGCGGAAACGCTGGGGGAAGTGGCGGCGGACTATAATCTGCCGCCGTCGGTGTGTCCGGTGCCGGATGGCCATATGCCATGGGATGTCTGGCTGTCGGAATATGTGCCCTGGTCGAAACCGCCACCGGCGGAGCGCGCTTCCATGCTCTATACCTCCGGCACCACCGGAAAGCCCAAGGGCGTGCGCCGTGAGCCGCTGCGGGCCGAGCATTTGGAATGGTCGGTCACGCGGCAGAATTTGGTCGCCTCGGCGCCGCAAAAGATCAACCTGATCACTGGGCCGATGTACCATGCCGCTCCGAACGCCCATGCCCTGGCTGGCGTGCGGGCCGGTGGCACGGTGGTGATCCAGCCGCGTTTCGATGCGGCCGAAATGCTGGCTCTGGTCGAACGCCACCGCGTCAGCCACATGCACTTGGTGCCAACCATGTTCGTGCGTCTGCTGAAACTGCCCGAAGAGGTCAAGATGGGTCATGACTTATCTTCTCTGGAGGCTGTCCTGCATGCCGCCGCACCCTGCCCGACGGAGGTAAAGCGCCGAATGCTGGAATGGTGGGGCCCCATCATCCATGAATACTACGGCGCCACCGAAATCGGCATGGTGGTCTATTGCGATGCCGAAAACTGGCTGGCGCATCCGGGCTCGGTCGGAACGCCATTGCCGGGCATGACCGTGGAAATTCTGGACGAAAACCGCCAACCCCTGCCGCGGGGGGAAATCGGCGAGATTTTCGCCCATTATGCCGGCTTTTCAGAGTTCACCTATCAGAACCGGGAACAGGACTATCTGGAAAACAAGGAAGGGCAATTATTCTCGGTCGGAGACATCGGCTATCTGGACGCGGACAATTTTCTCTACATCTGCGACCGCAAGTCCGACATGGTGATCTCCGGCGGTGTCAATATCTATCCGACCGAAATCGAGGCCGTCATTCTCAATCATCCTGGCGTGCGCGACTGTGCCGTGTTCGGCATTCCCGACGACGAATTCGGCGAAGCCTTGGCCGCCGTTGTCGAACCGATGGATACCGGTATCCTTGATGCCGAGGCGGTGCGCGCCCATGTGCGCGGGCACCTGGCGGGCTACAAGGTTCCCAAGGTGGTGCAATTCCACGCTAGTCTGCCACGTGAAGATTCGGGCAAAATCCGCAAGCCCGTCTTGCGCGCCGCCTTCTGGGCCGAGGAGGAGCGCCAGATCTAGGACCTGCCCGGTCCCATCATTCTCGGCGTTTTCGACTTGTGTCGGTTAAACCCCGATCGGTTTCCAAGGCCGCTTCCACATGCACGCAGGAGACTTCCGCATCACGAAATGCCAGCAGTTTCTCGATCGGAAACTCGACCCTGCCGATATCTCTGCGGTCTTTCAGGCGGTCCTTCGCCTCATGCTTCGTCTTCCCCATGGCCATGTGCCTGCCTTTCGATTCCCCAACAGCCGCTGACCGGGACATGTTAGACAGGCAACCGGCAATTTCTCAATCTAAAAGGCACATGCAATGATCGAACACGCCAATGGCAAGGTCCTGGTCGACCAGGACGGTCCCGTCACCATTGTCACCATAAACCGGCCGGAGGTGAAGAATGCCTGTGATGTGGAAACCGTGCAGACCCTGCACGATGTTTTTGCCGCATTCGAGGCGAATGAGGCGGCCCGCGCCGCTATTCTGACGGGGGCGGAAGGCGCCTTCTGCGCCGGCGCGGATCTGGCCGAGCTGGCCTCCGGCGCATCGCTCGGGTTTTGCTGGGCCGGCAAGGAACGGGGTGCCACCCGGCGGCGGCTGGCGAAACCGGTCATTGCCGCGGTCGAGGGCCATGCGGTGGCGGCCGGGTTGGCTCTGGCGGTGTGGTGCGATATGCGCGTGGCTTCCGAAACGGCCGTGTTCGGTGTTTTCTGCCGCCGTTTCGGCGGTCCCATGCCCAATGGCTGTACCGTGCGTCTGCCGCGTATTGTCGGCGAAAGCCGGGCCCTGGATATGCTCATGACCGGCCGCCCGGTGGGTGCGGAGGAGGCCAAGCTGATCGGCCTGGCTGACCGCCTGACACCTGCCGGCGGGGCGTTGGACGGAGCGCGGGAACTGGCGCATCAGTTGGCGGGCTTTCCGCAACTGGCCATGCTGTCGGACCGCGCCTCCACCATCAGCCAATGGGATTATGTGGAGGAAGAGGCGATTGAGCGGGAAATCGCCGGTGCCCAGGCGGCCTTCAAGGATCAATTCCAGGCGGGCGCGGGGCGTTTCGTAGATGGCGCCGGCCGCCACGGCGCCTTCGAGTAGTGCCATGACGGGAAAACAAATTGATTTCTACTGGGAATTTGGCTCCACCAATTCCTATTTTGCCTGGCATCTGATCAAGCCCATCGCGGCCCGGCATCAGGCTAGGCTGCTGCTGCATCCGGTCAATCTGGGCTTTGTCTTTCGCCATCACAATTATGTCCTGATGGAGGAACCGGCGATCAAGATCGCCAACCGCCTGAGCGACCTGGAACGCTGGGCGGAACGTTACGATTTGCCCTTCCGGGTGCCGGACGAATTTCCCATCAAGACCTCCCGCGCCCTGCGTGCCAGCCTGGCCATGCGGCAATGGGACAAGGAGGCGCCGTTCATCGATGCCCTTATGGCCGCCTATTGGGAGCGCAACGATGCTTCCATCGTGGACTACACCGGTCTGCGTCGCCTGGCCGCAAGTCTGGGCGTTGATCCTGATGCCATGGAACGGGCGGCGGAGAGCGATAACGTCCGCCAGGCCCTAATCGATAATACCAACGATGCCCTTGAAAACGGCGTCTTCGGCGTACCCAGTTTCATCATCGATGGCGAATTGTACTGGGGCAAGGACCGCATGGAATTCATCGAGGATGCCTTGCGGCTCGATGACCGCTAGCAATCTGGGTCGACGTTCCGCCGTCTATTTTCGGGATCAAAAATGTTGGCTTAGCCGCCGGCCTCGTCCACGGGATTGAGCCGGGCCAGACTGGCGGCCTTCTTCGCCTCGTTTTCGATCCGTAGCTCGGCTATGCGATCGCCCTCCTTGCGGCGCAGAACGGTCAGTGTTTCGTCCCAGAACATTGGCCGTTTGAACCAGATCTCCAGGTCAAGCCGGTCGGGCTGGCCTTGGTGTGCGATCGCTTCGAGATAATAGTGCACGCCCATCAGGCCGCCGGCGATTGGCGCGCGGAAGCCGAATTTCTTGGCGATCTCCGGGTCGGAATGGATGCGGTTGCGGCCGTCACGGCTGTAGTTCGCCACCCGTTCCGGCGTCAATGGCCGCTGCCATAGTTCGGTAAACCCGGCCCGGTCCTCGCTGGGTGGGGCCAGGAAGTCCGTCGCGCCGCCGCGCGCGGCGGCGTTTGGCAGGGAGCGTAATCCCGCCCGGTCCACTATGACCAGAACGCGCCCGTCGTCGTCCGTCACCTCGAACGACCAGCGCACCACCTCGCCCTTGGCCACCGGCTCAATGGCGCTGATGCGCCCGGTCATGTGCAATTGTTGCCCAAGCATCAGCGGCGCTTTCTGGATGAAACGCTGATAGACATGTACCTGCCCGGTCAGCGGTACGCCGGGCGCCATCATGGCATCGAGGATGGGAAAACCAAGAAATGTCAGATCGACCCTGTCGCCATGTACGGTCGGATCTATGCCGCAGTCGGCCAGCCTGTTCTCCTGCTGGATGTGTTCGACGGTGAAGCGCTGCGGTTTGTACTCGTAGCCGACGGGCAATGGATAGGGGTCATGCATGGGCTGATTTCACAAAAGTGCAATTTGTTGAAACTGAATCATCGGTCAAAGCGGCGCTAAAAACAACCTACGGCGACTTTGCGCCGCAATCTGCAAGGCGCTGGCGAACCTGACTGTCGGTTAGGCTCAGGACGGTTTCGTTGCTGGCCGCCGCACGGGCCAGATAGTCCGCCGTGATGGCGCCAATACGTGTAACTGCGTTCAAAACCGCGGCGGGACTGTCGTCGATGCTTTCCTGATGAAAATCGATCACTCCGCCGGCGTTGGCCAGATAGTCGGGAATATAGGTAATTCCGCGCGCGGCCAGTGCAAGATCGTGGCTGGGCGACAGAAGCTGATTATTGGCTCCGCCACAGACAATCTTGGCGCCCAGGCGCGGTATCGTCTTGTCGTTCAGTACGGCACCAAGGGCGCAGGGCGCGAACACATCCACCTCTTGTTCGTAAATAGCATCGGGCGCTACCGCCGTGGCGGCGAAATCTTTTTCCGCGCCGGCGGTACGCTCCGCATCGATATCGCAGACGGTCAATTCGGCGCCGCGTGCGTGCAGATACTCACAAAGCGGCTGGCCCACGTTACCAAGACCCTGTACCGCGACCCGAAGTCCTGCCAGATCACCTCGCCCAAGTACGCTGCTGGCCGCGGCCTCCATCGCGGCGAGGACACCAAAGGCGGTGACCGCCAGGGGTTGCGCGGCGGCGGCTGTCGTTGCGGCGGTATGGCTGGTTTCCGCCCGCATCACGGCAAGGTCGTCAAGCGAGGTGCCGATATCGTCCGCGATAATGTAGCGGCCGCCCAGCCCTTCCACCAGGCGGCCCATGGCATGCAACAGCGCCGGCGTCTTATCGCGCCCGGGCTCGCCCATGATCACCGATTTGCCGCCTCCCAAGGGCAGTTCGCAGATTGCCGCCTTGTAGGTCATGCCCCGCGACAGGCGCAGCACATCGGTCAGTGCGGCGCCTTCGTCCTCATAGGGCCAGAAGCGGCAGCCGCCGAAGGCCGGCCCCAGAACAGTGCTGTGAACGGCGATGATGGCGGTCAGGCCGCTGGCCGCATCGCGGGAGAATACCACTGTTTCGTGGCCGTCGAACTCCGGGTGGTCGAACATGATCCTACATCCCCAGAAGGCTGTGCAGTCCTGGTATCATCATAGCAGAAGCTGTTGTTATCGCGCGGACTGATGCACTTCGCTGATCGCCATGCGCCCCCGGGCGAAACCTGTTATTGCTGGTTGGCGGGGAGATTCGCAGGCGAATGAGGCAGGCCGTGGAAAGCGGGCACGAGACGACAGCATTGTTCCTGGGCATCGATGGCGGTGGCTCCGGCTGCCGGGTGCGTTTGTGCGATGGAGCGGGCAAAGTTCTGGGTCAGGGCGAGGCCGGGGCCGCCAATACTTTGCTGGGATTGGACAAGGTCTTTGACGCGATCGGGCAGGCTACCCGCCAGGCGCTTGCCCAGGCGGATTTGCCCAACGATATCATGGGAAAATTGCACGCTGGGGCCGGGTTGGCGGGTTTGTCCCTGGCGCGGGAGCGGGCGGCGCTGGCCGGCTATCCCCATCCCTTTGCCTCCTTCAGGGCCGAGACGGATGCCCATGCGGCCTGTCTTGGTGCCCATGATGGAGATGACGGCGGCATCGTCATTGCCGGCACGGGCAGTTGCGGGCTGGCCCTGGTGGGGGGCGAGGTGCATACGGTCAGCGGCTGGGGCTTTGCCCTCTCCGATCAGGGCAGTGGCGCCGCCTTGGGCCGAACTGCCCTGCGCCGGGCCCTGTCCGAGCATGATGGCATTCTCCCGGTCAGCCCATTGGGCCGGCGCATCATGGCGCATTTCGATAACCAGCCGGAGGCGATGTTTCTGTGGTCGGAAACCGCCACGCCGGGAGACTACGCCGCCTTCGCGCCCTGGGTCTTCGAGGGCGCTGAAAACAGCGAGGGCGGCGCCATGGCGCTGTTGGGCCGAACTGCGGCTGAGATCGCGCAATTGGTCGAGGCGCTGGCGGCCAAGAGTGCGTCAAGCGTCGCCCTGGTTGGCGGTCTGAGCGGGCCCATCCGGCCCTGGTTGCCAGACCGAGTACGGCCCCTGTTGTGCGCGGCCAGGCACGACCCATTGCACGGCGCCTGCATGTTGGCGCGATCGACGGTGGAGATCCACCCATGAAGCAGATTTTGACCAACGGGCGCATATTTACCGGCGATGAGATATTGCCCGGCTGGAGTCTGAGGCTTGGCGACGGGCTGATCCAGGACCTGCTGCCGCCCGGCACGCTGACTGACGACGCACCGGTCATCGATCTGGGTGGGGGGCTGCTGGCGCCGGGCTTTATTGATAGCCAGGTCAATGGCGGCGGCGGCGTGCTGTTCAACGATCATCCGGACCTGGCGGGAATCAAGGCCATTGCCGGGGCACATCGGGCCTTTGGTGCGACGGGCCTGCTGCCGACGTTGATCAGCGACGATCTGGCCAGCATGACGGCCGCCGTGGATGCGATCGCGGCGGCACGGCAACAGGAGAACTCTGGCGTACTGGGCCTGCATTTCGAGGGACCATATCTGAACCCGGCCCGCAAGGGTGCCCATGATGGCGGGCAAATCAGGCCTTTCGACGATGCGCTGTTCGAGCTGCTCGCGGCACGGGATCTGGGTGCCGTCGTGGTCACCCTGGCACCGGAGATGGTGCAGCCAGGGACCATCCGCAGAATGACCGACGCGGGCATCTGCGTCTGTGCCGGCCACAGCGCGGCCGATCACGAGCAGACGATGGCCGCCCTGGACGAGGGCCTGGCCGGTTTCACCCATCTGTTCAATGCCATGCCGGCCATGGCAAGCCGCGACCCCGGCATCGTCGGTGCAGCCCTGGTGGATGAGAACAGCTTTTGCGGCATCATTGCCGATGGCCATCATGTGCATCCAACCACGTTGCGGGTTGCCCTGGCCGCCAAGGAGCGGGGGAAAATGATGCTGGTCAGCGATGCCATGCCCAGCGTGGGCGGATCGGGGGCTTCTTTTCAATTGGCCGGGCAAACGGTTTCCGTGACGGGCGGGCGCTGCACCCTTGACGATGGCACCCTGGCGGGATCGAACCTGGACATGGCCTCGGCCGTGCGCAATACGGTGAAACTGTTGCAACAGCCACTGGAGGAGGCCCTGCGCATGGCCTCGCTCTATCCCTCCCGTTTCCTTGGCCTGGAGAGTGAACGGGGCCGCATTGCCGCCGGATACCGTGCCGACCTGGTTCTGCTGGATGAGGAATTGAATGTGCGCCGTACCTGGATCGGCGGCACCTAGGGCATTAATCCACCGGTTTTTCCGGTTTGTCGTCGTCCACCGATGGGCCCGTCGGCGTCTCGAACGTGGTCGGTTTGATGTAGATGTCTTTCACATGCTGAAAATCATAGGCATGGCGCCGCACCTTGTCGGCCCGTTCGTCGGCCCATTGATCATTGGCGGTCAGGCTGCGGACCAGCAGGAAATGCAGCGAGAAAATGACGTACCAGATCAACAGCGGCCACAACAACGGCACGCTCGGCGCGAAGGTGGCCCGCGCGGTAATCAGCACTATGGCCGCGACCCCAAACAACAAACCATGATGCCACAACAACGTCACCGGCGAGCGGTACCGGTAATACGAGATAATGCGCTTGATGCGGTCCATGGCGGTTTCGAGGCCTAGAAGTTCTCAACCCAGGGCCGCACCTCGATGGAATGGGACCAGGCGCTGCGGTGCTGGGCGTGGGTCTGATAATAGGTTTCGGCAATGGCGTCGGGGCGCAGGCGGGCGTCTTCGTCATGCTCGCCGATGCCGCCGTCGATATTGAAGTGCGCCACATGCACGCCCTTGGGCTGCAATTCGCGGGCCATGGACTCGGCCAGGCCGCGCAAGGCGAACTTGCCGGCGGCAAAGGTCGCGGAGTGGGGGAAGCCCTTCATGGATGCCGTGGCGCCGGTGAGCAATATACTGCCGGCGCCCTTGGGTCCAAGACGCCGCGCCGCCTCCCGCCCAACCAGGAAGCCGCCTAAACAGCAGCGCTGCCAGGCATCAGTAAATTCCTCCAGCGTGGTATCGGCAATGGGTCCACGGGCCCGGCCGGAAGCGTTGTAGATCGCCACGTCGATGGCGCCCAAGTCAGCCTCCGCCGCCTCGAACAGGGCTGCGACATCGCTCTCGGATGTGGCGTCGCAGGCATAGGCCTTGGCCTGGCCGCCTCCGGACGTGATCCCGTCCACCACGGCGGCCAGTTTGCCGTCATTGCGTGCGGCCACCGCCACGCCATGGCCGGCGGCGGCAAAACGTCGGGCCAGCGCGGCGCCCAAGCCGGGGCCGACGCCGACGATGATGCAGGTTCCGAGTTTTTGATCGGTCATGGTCTACTCCGCCGCTGTGGGTTGCGATTGGGGATTGCGCCAAGCTTCCAATAGCTGAATCTGTTCCGCCGCAGCCGCTTTCTGGCTGCGCTCCTTAATATGGCCGAAGCCGCGAATCTTCGCCGGGAGATTGGCGATTTCCTTGGCCAGGGCGTGGTTGTCCGGGGTCAGGCCGGCCAGCAGTTCCTCCAGCACCCCTCGATAGGCGGGGATGGCGGCGCGTTCGGCCCGGCGTTCTTCCGTACGGCCGAAAATATCCCAGGTGCCGCCGCGCAGCCCTTTCATTTTGGCCAGCAGCTTGAAGGCCGTCATGACCCAGGGGCCGTATTCCCGCTTGATCAGATGGCCGCTGTCGGGATCGCGGCGGGCCAATAGGGGCGGGGCAAGATGGAATTTCAGCCGCAGCGCACCATCGAACTGCTGCCGCAGGGCGTTCTCAAACGCTTCCCCGCTATACAGCCGCGCCACTTCATATTCGTCCTTGTAGGCCATCAGTTTGAACAGGTTTTGCGCCACCGCCTCCCCCAGGCCGGTCATGCCCTTGCCTTTGTT
>JASLLM010000180.1 GCA_030747035.1 Alphaproteobacteria bacterium
AGAGGAATGCTGGAACTTCTTCGCCGAGGATGGCTATGCCCCAAAATAATCCGGAAACGCTCTAGAACGCGCCCCCGCAGGGTCCATCCGACTCGTGCCATGGTTCCGCTCCCGTGTTGCTGTTGGCTAAGATGACAGGCGGAACTCGGTACTGTTATCCGCCTGGGTTATGAGTTCATTGCGATGGCCTGGTGCCAGGTTGAATCGGCGCCGGCACCGATGTTGGTGACGTGAACGTCGAGAAGATAGGGTTCGCCCGCGGCCTGAGCGTCCTTGCCGCGTTGCATCGCAGCTTCCAGTTCGCCCGGTTCGTGTACATGCTCCCCCTCGATGCCCTGGGCCTTGGCCAGCATGACGAAATCGATGGCCGGATCGCCCAGAAAAGTTTCCGGATATTTGTTCTGTGCCTTCATATTGCCGCCCCAGGCCGCGAAATTGGTTCGTACGGTTTGATAGTTCATGTTGTTCCAAACCACGGTAAGTATCGGCAGGCTGTAGCGCGCCATGGTCCAGAACCCGGCCGAGCTGTACATCACCGAACCATCGCCGATGGAGAGCACCACGGGCCGCTCCGGCGCCGCCAGTTGTGCACCGATGGCGCCGCCGAGGCCGTAGCCCAGGCTGCCGCCGGCGGTACGCACCAGGCTCATGTCATCGTCGCCGTAGCCGAACGGCATAAGATGATCGAAACCCCTGAAATTCTCGGACACCACCATGGAATTTCCGGCCAGGGTTCGGGCCATGACATCGCCCAGATACATGGGATGGATCGGATTGTCCTTGGCATGGCTCAGGGCATCGTCCGCCTGCTTTGCCAGGCGGGCCGTGCTCTGTTCAACCAGGCCCATCTTGCGTTTCTGGATATGCGCCAGATTGGCATGGTCTGGCTTCCAAAGTCCGTTCAATGCCCGCAGGGTGTGGTTGACATCGCCCAAGACGTCGAGATCCAGGGCGAAAGTATTTCCCATCATGGCCGGATCCTGGCCCATGCCGATGATCGTGGAGGCATCGGGAAATTTTTCATCCTCGGCACTGGCACGGGTGTTCTGGCGGTAGCCGATGCAGCAGACCACGTCATAGTCCTTGTCGGACATGGCATCGAGCAGGCCCACGTAATTAGGATGCTGCATGGGAAAGGCGCCATAATCGAAAAATCCGACGGCCACGGGCAGGGCGTAATTCTCCACCATCTCCAGCAGCTCGTTTTGCCCGCCCGAATTGCGCACGTCCGCGCCGACGACGACGAGGGGATTTTCCGCATTCAGCAGCGCATCGTGGACTTTCGCAAGCGTGCCGCCATTTGGCGTCTGGGCCACCTCTAGGCCACGGGCCGCCTGGATTGTCGCTTCGACATCCGCTGCATCCAGGGCGGCGGAGGAATAGGCCACATAGACCGGCCCCGTGGGCATGGTCATGGTTTCCTTGAAGGCCCGGCGCGTCGCCATGGGGATGCCGTGGGCATCGGTGACTTCCCAGCGGTTCTTGGTGATGTCATCGACCGTGCCCATTTGTGAGAAACCGCCCGAGGCACCGAGCGTGTTGTGATCGCCGAACGAGCCGTTGTCGCGTAAGGCTGCCGTCACCACCATGGGCGTGCCGTCGAAATAGGCGTTCTGCAGTTGCCCCGAACCCTGGCGCGTCCCCGCCGCCAGATGCACGTTCACGAAGGATGGCTTTTTGGCCGCCTTGGCATATCCATCGGCGGCCGAGAGGACCAGGGATTCCGCCAATAGCAGGACCGGCTGCACGCCGGGAACCGTCAGAAATGCATCAAAGAAGCCTGCCTCGGCACTGCCCGTGTTGGTGAAGGCATAGTCCACCCCTTGCGCGACCAATTGATGCATAAGCAACTCGCCACCGGTACCGACAACTTTTTTCCTGCTCATCTAACCCCACTCCAATCGATTTGCCGGCATCGCCGGTCCCCTATTTGTGGACAGCCTAGACAGAGCCGCCGGGTCGATCAAGCCGGGTCAGCCGGAGCCACCCAAGAACGTGCCGATTGCACGGATTTTGCGAATGAAGCGGTTGGGCCGCAAAATGGCTACCACTGCACGGCTGATGTTGTATGGTCCCTGAGAATATTTTTGTATTATTTTTCTTACAGAAAGCACTTGAGTTAACCGTTTAGATAAAGTTTTCGCGAGACAATTTCGCTCGTGAATGTTGCGTAACGTATCCAGCACTGATATCGGTCCTTAATGCCCGCATGAAGTGAAATTTGTACCGCACGCCGGAATGGAGCAATGGGTATGGCGCCAGCCGCAACAAATACCGGTCGGAATAGTGTGAGGACGCCGTTCGGCAAGCGTGGCGCGGTAACCTGGCGCGACGGGCTGACCAGTCAGTTGCGCTGGCTCGGCGTAATTTTGATGCTCAGCCTCGCCTTGGCGGCGATTTTGCTGTTCTGGTCAACCTACCGCCAAGACGAAATCGCAACGGAAAACGCGCGGCACCTGGCCCGTACCGCCATGAAGTTACAGTTCAATACGTTGCAGAAAATAGCGACCGACTATGCCTAGTGGGATGACGCCTATGTCAATCTGGTGGAAAACTTCAATCCAGATTGGTTCGACGAAACGTTCGCGGACGGCGAGTATCTTCGCGATGCCTTCGGCATCACCGGATCGGCTGTCGTTGACGCTGACAATAAGATACGACGCTATATGTACGATTCCAAGATCGTCGAAGATGCGCCGCGACTGGACTGGGCAGCCAATCTCGACAGGGGCGCGAAAACCCTGTTCGAAAATGCCAGGCAACTTGTAGACGGTGAATTCATCGCGGTGACGGGCTTCATCCATTTGGATGATCAGGCATATTTCGCTGCCGCGCATGTCATTTATCCAAGTTTCGAAGAAAGAATCGAAAGGGCCGCCGTCACACCGGCCAACGCCTCGGTCGTGGCCGTGATGCAGCCCTTGGCGGGGCCGTTGCTGCAAACCCTGGCCAAGGATTTCGGACTACTTGAACTTCGGTTTGTTCCTGGCGATGATCCCACCGGCGGGTTGCCCCTAAGGGATGTAGACGGCAATAGGTTTGGTGCCTTGAGCTGGCAGCTTGACCGCCCCAGCCATTTCGTGCTGCGGGTTGTCCTGCCTGGATTTCTGCTGCTCGCGGTATGCATCGGCCTGCTTGGCTGGCACGTTATCAACGGATTGCGGCGGGGCCAGGGCCAATTGCTGAATGCCATGCAACAGGCGCAATTGGCGGATCGTTCCAAAACCGAATTTCTCGCCAATATGAGCCACGAACTACGCACGCCGCTGAACGCCATACTCGGCTTTTCGGAGATGATGAAGGACGAGGTATTCGGTCCGTTGGGAGACCGCCACTATAGCGAATACAGCGCTCATATCCACTCCAGCGGCGGCCATTTGCTTGATATCATTAGTGATGTTCTGGAGCTGTCAAAGATAGAGGCAGGCAAATTCGCGCTCCAGGAAACCGAAATCGCCCTGCCTGACACCGTCGCCGCGGTCGCGCGGTTGATCGAACCGCGGGCCAACGAGAAGGGCATAACGCTGAATGTTGATGTCGCGCCGGACCTGCCGGCCATATATGCCGACGACCGTGCCATCAAGCAAATCCTGCTCAATTTGCTGTCCAATGCGGTGAAATTTTCGTCCATGGCGGGCGTCGTCGACTTATATGTCGCCCGCACCGAGGCCGGTGCCGTCGAGATCTCGGTATCCGATACCGGCTGCGGAATTGCCGAGGATCAACTGCCACTGGTCATGCAGCCGTTCCATCAGGTAGACAGCCCAGATACCCGTTCGGAAGGCGGCACGGGTTTGGGCCTGCCCCTCAGCGCCTCGTTGGTGGCTTTACACGGTGGCGACATGCGGATCGTCAGCGAAGTCGGCAAGGGCACCACGGTCACGGTTATTCTGCCCAAGAACAGAGTACCCGGCGCCACGGCCGGCTGAATTCGCATGCCTTGTGCGGATGGTCTCTAGCCCAACAGATCAAAGCGGGTGTTATGCAGAACTAGATTCCGGCTTACCCGGTATTTTTCCGACAGATGCCGGCGCAAGAAGCGCACCGTGTCGTGGCGGCCGTCCACCACCATGGTGAATCCGGGCTGAAAGCGCTCCTGCAGATACATGGCGTCGAAACAGATTTTTCGTTCGGGCAGCAAAGCGGGGCCGTCCACATACAGGAAATCGGGCACGCCTTCGGGCAGCCTTTGGTAGCGGAAGCCAAGGTCACTGCCCCGGTCCTCTTCCACCGCGCTGACATATTGGATCTCGCAAAAAGGTGCCAGATGCGCAGGGACGGAAGCGCGGGTCACCTCGGCCCATTCCGCCATGCCGTCAAAGCTGATGATACGCCCGGCATTGTCCGGATCCTCCCCGGCGTCCTTGGCGTTATCGTGCAGCGCCTGGGCGAAAATCACCGTGGAACAACCGCTGCCCAACTCCATGATCAGGCGCGGTTTTCGCTGCCGCACCAGGTTATAAAGGAACCACAGATCGCCGCCCTGGGGCGCCAAGGCGCCTGATGGACGCGAGCTGGCAAAATCAAGGTAGCCCAGCCGCCGCAGGCGCCAGGCACCATGGGCATTGGCCAGACGCCGCGCCAGGCCGAGAAGGGGACCGGCGACGATCCAGGCCATTCTGCGCCAAAAGGGAGGTGGGGAGCTCAAGAAATCAGATCACTTATGTTGGAACCGGGCGCGGCGACAATTATCATTGGCCTTCGGCTCTGTCTATCATGGCGCTGACGGGCAGAGAAGATTATGGTGCGGACAAACCGAATCCAGCAAACGGAAAGTTGTTTCAGCGTGTCAAAACCAACCATCATCTATGTCGGCGCTCCCGAAGGATTTGAAGCCCTGGCACAAACCGCCGCGGCCGCGGATTGTATCCACGTCGAGGCGGAACCGGCGGTACTGGCCGAGGCCCTGAAGGGCGCCCACGGTCTGCTGGACGCCTCCATGAAGGTGCGCATTGATGATGCCATGATCGCCGCCGCGCCAGATTTGCAGGTCATCTCCTGTGCCACCACGGGTTCGGATCATATTGCGCGCGGTGAGGTCGGGAAGCGCGGCATCAATGTCCATACCCTGCGCGAGGATGGCGATTTGCTGCAGGGCATTACGCCGGCGGCGGAATTAAGCTGGGCCCTGGTGCTGGCCTGTGCCCGCCGCTTGCCCGCCGCCGCGGCCCACACCAAATCCGGCGACTGGGTGCGGGAGGAATTTCCCGGCACCATGTTGAATGGCCGGACCCTGGGCTTGGTCGGCTGCGGCCGCCTGGGGCAATGGATGTCCCGCTATGGTGCCGCCTTCGGCATGCGGGTGCTGGGCCATGATCCCTATATGGATCCCTGGCCGGAAGGTATCGAGCGGACGCCATTGCCGGACCTGATGGCGCAAGCGGACGTGATTTCGGTGCATGTGCATTTGAGTGACGAGACCAGGGGCCTGCTGTCGCCTGAACTGTTGGCGGACATCAAACCCGGCGCCATTGTCATCAATACCTCCCGCGGTGCCATCATCGACGAGGCCGCCTTGCTAGCCGGGCTGGAAAGCGGACGCATCGGCGCTGCCGGGCTGGATGTTTTGGATGGGGAGCCGGAGATCGAGCAACATCCCCTGATCGTCTATTCCCGCAGCCACGACAACCTGATCGTGACACCTCATATCGGCGGCTTCAGTCCCGATGCCGTGCGTGTGGTGTGCCGCCGGGCGGCGGAAAAGATCATGGCGAAGTTGGAAATCTAGGCCATGGCGATCGGCAAATTGGCAAAGGCGGCGGCGGAAAACGGTCTTTTGCATACCTTTGGCGTGCCCGGTTCGGGGCAGAGCCTGGAACTGATCGATGCGTTGCATGGCCATGGTGTTGCCTTTCATTCGGTGCATCACGAAGGCGCCGCCGCCATCATGGCTGGAACCACCGGCCGGTTGTCGAACCGGGCGGGTATGGCCATTGCCATCAAGGGGCCGGGCCTGGCCAACATGGTTGGCGGCATGGCGGCCTGCGCCTACGAGAACCTGCCCATGCTGGGGGTGACCGAAGCCTATGGCCCAGACGTGCCCCTGGCCAAGGCGCATAAGCGCCTGGATCAGGCTGCGCTATCCGCCGCCGTGGCCAAGGGCCGGCGCTTCCTGGCCGGCGATGGACCGGGTTACGGTGAATTGGCGGGCTGGGCCGAGCAGGAGGCGCCCGGCCCGGTGTTTCTCGAACTGGCGGGGCAGGTGGGACAAGCCGACCCAGTGCCGGGGCCGGAAACCTTGCCCGACAATGGCGATGTATTGGGCCTGATCGAACGCGCCGAGCGGCCCGTTGTCATTGCCGGCACCCTGGCGCTGCGCCTGGGCCTGGCACCGGAATTGAGCCGGTTGCGAATTCCGGTCTTTTCCACCGCCGCTGCCAAGGGCGCCGTGGACGAAGGGCTGCCGCAAGCTGCCGGAGTTTATACCGGCGCGGGCCAGGAACGATCGCCGGAGGCCGACCTGATACCGCGCGCCGACCTGATCGTCGGTATCGGCCTGCGCCCCGGTGAAGTATTGGGCGCCGGGCCGTTCGCTTCGGATGCGGTCAACCTGGATCCCATTGATGCACCGGGGCAGGACGGTTTTGCTTTCGCCGGCGTCCTACGGGACCCCGCGCCGGCCCTGGATTTGCTGGCCCGAAAGGCCTGGGGCGTGGAGGAATGCGCCGCCGCCGTCGGAAAATTACGCCAGCATCTCCTGGGCACCGGACAGTTTCTGCCCGCGCACGCCTTTGCAGCCATCGCCGCCGCCTTCCCCAATGGCGTCCGCATGGTGATCGACACGGGCTATTTCTGCACCATCGGGGAACACATCTGGCAGGCGCCCAAGGGGGAATGGTGTCTGTCATCGGGCTCCGGCCGTTATATGGGCATGGGCCTGCCGCAGGCGATCGCGGCGGCAATTCATGATCCCTCGGTACCGACCATTCTGGCGGTGGGTGACGGCGGCATCGCGCCGTTCTTTGCCGAGGCGCGCCTGGCCCGGCGGCTGAACCTGCCCCTGGCCGTCTTGCAGATGTCCGACGGCGGCTATGGCTCCGTCCGCACCCGGGCCATCGCCGATGGCTTGATCCAGGCACCCATGCTGGAACCGGGCGCATCCTGGCGGGGTGCCTTCGATGGCATCGGCTTCACCACGGCGGAGGCGGACAATGCCGACGCCCTGGCCGCGGCCCTGGCCGAATGGCGGCCCGACGGAGGGCCCATGTTCGCCCTGCTGCCCATGGATAGCGATGCCTATCAAGAGATGATCCGAGGCGTTAGATGAACGAACCGCATATATTGATTGTCGGCGCCGGTAGTGTCGGCCTGCGCCATGGCCGCAACCTGACCGCGCTGGGCTGCCGGCTCTCAGGGATGGACCCGCGCCAGGACCGGCGGGAGGCCTTCGCCGACGAATTTAGCTGCTTCGCCTTCGAGGATCTGGAGACGGCGCTGGAGGCTGGTGGCCTGGACGGCGTCGCGGTCTGCTCGCCCACGCGCTTTCACGTGGAACAATGCCTGCCCGCCCTCGAAGGCGGCCTGCCCGTGCTGCTGGAAAAACCCGTCGCCAAGACCCTGGCGGAGGCCGAAATTCTGGCCGAAGCCATTGAACGCACGGGCACACCGCTGCTGCTAGGTTATACTTGGCGCTGGTGGCCACCCCTCGCCAAGGTCCGTGACCTGCTGTCGGAAGAAGCCATCGGTACCGTACGCTATGTGGATTTCACCATGTCGGCGCATCTGGAGGATTGGCATCCGGGCGAGCCGCTGGCGGAATTTTTCATGTCGTCGGCCGAACTGGGCGGCGGCGCGCTGCTCGACGAAAGCCATTGGGTCGATCTGATGCTGTGGTTTTTCGGCATGCCCCAGACACTGTCGGCGCGGGTGGAAAAAATCTCCGATCTCGATATCACGTCGGACGACAATGTGGACATGATGATCGATTTCGCCTCCGGCCTACGCGCCAACCTGCATCTTGATCTTTATGGCCGGCCGCACCGCAAATCCATCCGCTTCATCGGCGACGGCGGCACCATTCTGTGGTCGGAAGCACCGAACCAGATCGCGGTCTGTGTGGAAGCGGCGGAAAACTGGCGCGAGGAAATCTTTGATTGCGAGCGCAATGACATGTTCATGGGCGTGGCGGAAGAATATCTCGCCGTTCTGGGTGGCGCGCCTGTCAGCACATGCGCCATTGCCGATGGCTTGGATGTCATGACCCTATTGGAAGCGGCCCGGCAAAGCCATGCCGAGGGCCGGCGCATGGAGCTGGGGTAAGCGGTATGGCGATGGCGGGACAGACAATCCTGGCGGTGGTGCCGGCGCGGGGCGGTTCCAAATCCATCCCGCGCAAGAACCTGGCCAAGGTGGGCGGCATCTCCCTGGTCGGCCGTGCCGGGGAACTGGCGGCCTCGATCCCTTGGATCGACCGGGCCATTATTTCCACCGATGATGTGGAGATCGCGGCGGAGGCCACCCGTCATGGCTTGGAGGCACCGTTCCAAAGGCCGGAGGAACTGGCCGGCGATACCTCCACTTCCACCGATATGTGGCGCCATGCCTGGCTGGCAGCGGAAGAACACTACGGCCAGCGTTTCGATCTTTCCATTCTTTTGGAGCCGACCTCGCCCATGCGCCGGGCCGAGGATCTGAGCCGCTGTATGGAAACCCTTTTGGAAAGCGGCCACAAGGCCGCCGCAACCCTGAGCCCGACGCCGGCTCATTTTACCCCCCATAAGACCCTGAAGCTGGATGCGGACGGCAATCTGGTACCTTATCTGGCGGAGGGACGCAAAGCCCTGCGCCAGGGTATTCCCGACTACTATCATTGCAACGGCATCTGTTATGCCCTGCGTCGCGCCACGTTAGTGGATGAAGGCCATATCATGGAAGATGATTGCATTGGCGTCGTCATCGACCGGCCCATCGTGAACATTGACGAACCGTTCGAATTGGAACTGGCGGAATGGCTGTTGGCGCGGGAAGCCGCCCAAGACTAGCCGGCCGCCCGCGATTGTCGATTCCTGTCCTTGCGCAACACGCCCTAATTTTCAGATGTGGCTATTCTCAAACCAAGTGCCAGCATGGTTAGGCCCGTAATGCCTTCCAGGGTTCGGCGCACGTTCGTCTTGCGCAAAAACTCGCCGGCCTTTTCGACAAACACCGCATAATACCAGTCGCCATAAGTCATGACACGATCGCCCATTCTCTCCGGGTGATTGAGGCTATTTTGTCTGGTCTGT
>JASLLM010000181.1 GCA_030747035.1 Alphaproteobacteria bacterium
CTCTTCAAACCAGAGGAATGCTGGAACTTCTTCGCCGAGGATGGCTATGCTCCAAAATAATCCGGAAACGCTCTAGCTTGGCCTGCCAATATCGATGAGCGGCGGCAAGCTGGCAAGTTTGGTTTACTCCGTTCGGGAGCATTCCCTGGAAAAACGACGGGGCAATCGCTGGCATTGGCGTGAACCGGCGCAATGGGTCGAGCGGCTTTGCGGATAAGCGCTCAGCCGGTTTTCGCGGTGATCAGATCCAGCAATTCACCCTGTGGCCCGGTGGGACCCGTCGCCAACGTCAGCGCCTGGCGGGCATCTTCGCGGCTGCCCATCAGCCGATCCGCCGGCAGCAGGATGCTTGCCGTCGTGCCCTTGCCCAAGGCCGATGCCAGCGCCAGCGTGCCGCCATGTAGCTCGCAAAGATGGCGGGCCAGGGGCAGCCCCAGGCCGGTGCCTTCGAAGCGCCGGCTAAAGGCGCCATCCAACTGGGCGAAAGGCGTCAGGGCGACGGGAATGTCCTCGGCCTTCATGCCAATGCCAGAATCCCTCACCCATAGTTCGATCTGCTCTTCACCGCTGTCTTCGTCCCGGCTGCGCCCCGTGCCGATCGTGACCTGTCCGTTCTCCGGGGTAAACTTGATGGCGTTGGAAACCAGGTTAAGGATGATCTGTTTTAGGGCGCGCCGGTCGGCCCGCACCAGGTCGATCGCTGGATCGATTTCAATGTTGATCTGGATACGTCCCTGATTGGCCCTTTCCCGGGTCAAACGCAATGTTGCCGCGACCACTTCCGACAGCAGAAACTGCTCCTCGGTCAGCTCAAAATGACCCGCCTCTACCTTGGCCAGGTCAAGCAGGTCGTTGATAATCGACAACAGATGCTGGCCACTGTCATTGATGTCTTGGGAGTATTCAATGTATCGGGGGGAATTCAACGGCCCGAACAACTCTCCCATGAGAATTTCAGAAAACCCGATGATGGCATTCAGCGGCGTGCGCAGCTCGTGCGAGGTATTGGCCAGGAATTCCGATTTAGCCCGGTTGGCAAGCTCGGCCTGCTCCTTGGCCACCCGCAAGGCCTGTTCGTAGTGCTGTTGCGCCGTAATATCCTGGCAAACCACAATAATGCCGCCGCCGGGCATGGCAAAACAGCGAAAATCCAGAATATCACCGTTGGGGCGGATGCGCTGGTAGTTATTGGGAACCTTGCTTAGCGCCATCGCGATATGGCTGTCGGCGAGTTCGTCAATATCGCCTGGTCCCAATTCACCGTTGCGGGCGTTCAGGCGAATGATATCACGCAGGTGGCGGCAACGCGCGGCTTCGTCGGGGTCAAGCCCCTGCAACTCCAACAGCCGTTCGTTCAGGGCCACGATGTGGCCTTCCCCGTCCACGAACGCAATGCCCACATCCAGGTTGCCGAAAATGGCCTCCAGTTCGGACGAGCGCCGGCGCAAAT
Source organism: Alphaproteobacteria bacterium (assembly GCA_030747035.1). GTDB lineage: Bacteria > Pseudomonadota > Alphaproteobacteria. The sequence continues at coordinate 1,451 of JASLLM010000181.1, forward strand.
CTTCCTGGATGCGCTTGGATGCCGTCACGTCGGTGAGCGTGATGATGACACCGCCATCGGGCATCGGGTTGCGGCGCACATCCAATTCCCGACCGCCCCTGCCGGTCATTTCGTGTTGTGGCGGGTCGCAGGTCATGATTGCCTCGACGCGGCCGGAAATGAAGGCACTGCTGTTTTCCTTGAAAACTCTCGTTTCCGCCAGATACCAGCACAATTTCTCCAAGGAAAGTCCAACCTCGGCAATCTCTTCCGAAATGCCGAACAGATCGAAATAGCGCTGGTTCCAAGTCAAGACACGGCGATCGGGACCGATAACCATCACGCCCTGATCGATACTTTCCAAAGAGGTATGAAGTAACTGGGACTTCTCATCCAGGGCCCAGCTTTGCTGTTTTTGTTTGGTAACATCAAAGCAGCTCAGCAGGCGTCCACCGCCTTCCACCGTACGTTCGGCGAAATGCAGGCTGCGGCCATCGGTCAGGCTGACCTCCCATTCGACATGCAGCGACTGGGACCGTGCCGCCACGTCGTACAGAAACGCCTCCACCCTATTGGCGGCATCGACAAAGATACCCGCTTCCGCCAGGGTCCGGAAAAATTCGATCCGGCTGATTTGCTGGTGCCTCAGGGCGTGAACCAAGGGCAACATCTGTAGCAGGTGCTCATTGACCTGCTGCAACCGGTCCTCGGCATCAAAATAGACGACCGCGATGGGAAGGGATTTGACAATATCGGTGTCGTGGTTGCTCTGAACAGCCCGCGCGGCGGAGCGCCGGGCGCGCCGGGACATAACCGCCAGGGCGAGCCCGAGGGCAATGGCAGCGGCAACGCCAAGACCAACCAAGATGGTGTCGATCCCCGTCATTCATCCTCCTCGCAACAGTACACCGTCCATACAAAACCATGCCAAACACGGCAAAGTCGGGTCTCAGGCGGCAATATTCCCGTATTACAGCGAAAATGGCCTTCGCTATCAGTAAACGGTTGAAGTTAATGGGCCGTTAACGGCGTTCGATATCCCTTGCCATCCGTAAACCTTTTGGCCGATCGTGTCGCATGGTCAAGGTTGGCGGTTTGGAACGGTTATTGGGCGAAGTTCGTCAATGCCGTCTGTGCGAGGCGGATCTGCCCTTGGGGGCGCGGCCGGTGCTCCGCGCCGGGGCGACGGCACGCCTGCTGATCGTCGGTCAGGCACCGGGCACCAAGGTACACGCCAGCGGTATTCCCTGGGACGATCCCAGCGGCGATTGCCTGCGGCAGTGGTTGGATGTGCCGCGGGAGGTCTTTTATGATCAGGACCGGGTGGCGATCATACCCATGGGATTCTGCTATCCCGGCCGCCTGCCCAAGGGTGGTGACCGTCCGCCCCGGCCCGAATGCGCGCAAACCTGGCATCAGGCGTTGTTGGCCCAACTGCCCCGCATCGAATTGACCGTTTTGGCGGGCAGTTATGCCCAGGCCTACTTCCTAGGCTCACGGCGGGCGCGAAATCTGACTGAAACCGTGCGGGCCTGGCGCGATCACGCTCCCGCCTTCATGCCCCTGCCCCACCCGTCATGGCGCACCATGGCCTGGCAGAAACGAAATCCCTGGTTCGACCTTGATGTGCTGCCCTCGCTGCGCGGCCGGGTGCACAAACTAGTCTAGACAGAAGCCATGGCGCCTCAAATAGGCCGCCAGGTCATCGCGTTCCCGCACCGATACCTGCCGGGTCTTATCCTCGGACCAGCCATAAAATTCCGGCGTGCCATAGGTATCCGTCATCCGGTATTTCTCTGGCGGAATGGTGTAGATGCCATTGCGGCGGCGGTCATAGGCCTCGATTTGCTCCGGCAGTTGGCTGTCGTCATACTGATCGGTGTGGACGACCATTTCCGGCGGCAGGCGGGTTGAGGTAAAGCCGGGATGAGAGGGGCGGCCCAGGCACATGCCGGCAACGGGAAATACGTAATCAGGCAGGTTGGTGATTTCGGCGATGCGGTCAATATGGTTTCGGACCACGGAAATGGGGCAGCAGCCCAGGCCGGCGGCCTCGGCGGCGGTAATGAAATTCTGCATCACCAGCGCGGTATCGACGGCGGCGTTCAGAAAGGCGTCCAGATGATCGTTGGCAAATTCGCGGCCGCGAAGCTTGCACAGGCTGCGGATTCGCCTCGAATCGCCGCAAAACAGCAAAAACACCGGGCAGGTGCCGATCCAAGCCATATCAGGCATCAATTCGGCGATGGCTTGGCGCTTGCCGGGGTCCTGGATCCGGATAATGGCGATCTGCTGCAGATCGGACTTGCCCGGCGCCGAAAGGGCACAGGCGTACAACAGGTTCAAAGTCTCTTCCGCCACAGGCTCATCGAGAAAGCGGCGATGGGTGCGGTGCGAAAGCAGGGTCACCAGAGTATCCCGCCCCGGCCCTTCGGCGACCTCGGCCGCATCCACATCCATGCCAAATCGTTGTGCCGCAAGATCCGCCAGTTCACCCATGTTGTCCGCTCCTCCACGATTGCGTTTCGGTCCCATCATAGGCGATTTATTCCGCTTTTGTGTTGCCTTGTCCTCCTCGGTGCTTGTGCCCCCAGGGTGCAGGAGTTTCAACCGGGCCTGCTGGCGGCCAAAATCAAGGCCGGCAACTTCGTCAGCGAAGACGGCAAGCCATTGCCGCTGAAAATCTGGCCGGCGCCGGGAACCGCCAAGGCGGTGCTGCTCGCCTTGCATGGCTTCAACATGTACAGCGCCTATTTCGACGAACCGGCGGCCTGGTGGGCGCAACGGGGCATCACCACCTATGCCTATGACCAGCGCGGCTTCGGCGCCGCGCCGGAGGCACGGATCTGGGGCGGGGCGGCCGCAATGGCAGCGGACGTCAGAGCCATCCTCCCCCTGCTGGCCCAGCGGCACCCCGGCCGGCCGATCTATCTGTTGGGCGACAGCATTGGCGCGGCGGTCGCGGTGCTGGCCATGACCGAGGCACCGCTGCCCCGGGTCGCGGGCATCGTATTGGTGGCGCCAGGGCTGTGGGGCGGAAAATCCATGCATCCCTTGCTGCGTTTCGGCCTGTGGCTATCGGCACACACCATGCCCTGGAACAAGGCCACGGGCAGCGGTTTGAAGCGCCGGGCCTCGGACAACATCCCCATGCTGCGGGCCCTGGGCCGCGATCCGCTGGTCATTCGTCATACCCGGATCGATGCGGTCTATGGCGTCACCCAGTTGATGGGACGCGCCTATGACGCCGCGCCGGGCCTGAAACAGCCGGCCCTGGTGCTGTACGGGAAACGCGACGAAATCGTCCCCATCCAGCCCGTGCGCCAGACCATCACCCGCCTGCCAAAAGCGCCGAAATTCGCCCTTTATCCCGACGGTTGGCATATGCTACTGCGCGATCTGCAGGCGAAAGTGGTCTGGGCCGATATCGCCGCCTGGATCAACGATCCGGGCGTGCGCCTGCCGTCGGGTGCACAACAGTAAGTGCTTGTTAACGCCAATGCGTTAACACCGCATACCAGGAAGTTCGAATTGTGGGAGATCCCGACCATGACCCATTTTCTGGTTAACGATGACAATCCCGACGGCCACCAGTTGGAAGACGTCCTGGCCATGGTACAAAGTGATTTGGTCAAACGGGCCGCGCTGATCGCCGACGATGAGCGGCAGGAGGCGCGCAAGGTCCTGGCCAACGATATCAGCATCATGGCCATGCTGAGTGAATGCGTGGCGCTGGCAGAGGAAAGCACCACCTTGCTGAACCGGGCCTTCGGCCCCAGCCGGGCAGGGCAGCCCCGAATAGGCAGCGGCGGTTAGGACGCAGGACCAGGGCGCAACAATTATTGGCGGAAAACGCCAGCCATCGTAAACTGCCTTCAAGACATCAAAGTGTTTTGGAGACTGCGGTTAGACTATGGCTGATTTCATTGAACAATTGCGGGCCGTCGTTGGCGACAAGGGCCTGGTGCTGCATGAAGACTTGAAGAACCGGGCCGCCGGCTATCGGCGTCCCGATGAGACCCTGCAGGCCAAGGTGCTGGTCCGGCCCGCCAACACGGACGAAGTCTCGAAGATACTCAAGCTTTGCAATGACGCCGGTCAGCCGGTGGTCAGCCACGGCGGCCTGACCGGTCTGGTGGACGGCAACGTCGCCGGGCCCGAAGAACTGATCCTTTCCTTGGAACGGATGCGCGAGATCGAAGAGATAGATGCCGCCTCCGCCACCATGACGGTGCAGACGGGCGTCACCCTGCAAACCGTGCAGGAAGCCGCCGAAGAAGCGGGCTTTTTCTTTCCCCTTGATCTGGGCGGCCGGGGCAGCGCCACCTTGGGCGGCAACATCTCCACCAACGCCGGTGGCAACCGCGTGGTGCGTTACGGCATGGCGCGGGATATGGTTCTTGGCCTGGAGGCGGTGCAGGCCGATGGCACGGTCCTGAGTTCCCTGGGCAAGATCATCAAGGACAACGCCGGCTATAACCTGAAGCATATGTTTATCGGCAGTGAAGGCACCCTGGGCGTCGTCACGCGGCTGGTGCTGCGCCTGCGGCCCAAGCCGGCCAGCCAGCAGACCGCATTCCTGGCCGTGGATGAATTCGATAAGCTGCCCCGACTGCTGAACTTCTGTAATGGCAGATCAGGCGGCACCATCTCGGCCTTCGAGGTGATGTGGCAGAACTTTTTCGAACTGGTAACTTCACAACCCGGCGCGGCGCAACCCTTGGCCAACGATTATCCATTCTATGTCCTGACGGAAATGATCGGCGGTGACCCGGACAGCGACCAGGACCGTTTCGAAGCCATGCTGGGCGCGGCGATGGAGGAAGAACTGCTGGTCGATGCGGTGATCGCCAAATCCGAAGGCGAGCGCCTGACCATGTGGGCCCTGCGCGATGATGTGCAAAGCCTGCGCACCTGGGGCCCGACGGTCGGTTTCGATGTCGGCCTGCCCATCGCCTCCATGCCGGATTACCTTGAGGAGATCGACCGGCCAATTCTGGCGGAATTCCCGGACCGCAAGCGGGCCGTGTTCGGCCATCTGGGCGACGGCAATCTGCATATTTCCTATGCGGTGGGTGAGAACGGGGCCAACGTCAAGAAACTGATCGATGACGCGGTCTATCTGCCCCTGGCCAGCCGGGGCGGGACGGTTTCGGCGGAACACGGCATCGGCCTGTCCAAGAAGGATTATCTGGAGGTTTCCCGCAGTCCGGCGGAAATCGCCTTGATGAAGCAGTTGAAGGCGATGATGGACCCCAATAACATCCTCAATCCCGGCAAAATCTTTTCGTGAGCCGCTATTCCCTGGCAAGCCTCGTCCGTCACGGGCTAACCGGCCATCGGGGCTGGCGGCCGGCCTGGCGCCATCCCGAGCCGAAAGCCGAATATGACGCCATTATCGTTGGCGGCGGCGGACATGGCCTGGCCAGTGCCTATTACCTGGCCAAGAACCATGGTCTGACGAACATCGCGGTGCTGGAAAAGGGCTGGCTGGGCGGCGGCAACACGGGCCGCAATACCACCATCGTCCGCTCCAATTATTTGCTGGACGCCAACGCGAAGTTCTACGAACACGGCATGAAGCTGTGGGAGGGTCTGAGCCAGGATCTGAACTTCAATGTCATGTTTTCCCAGCGCGGCGTGCTCAATCTGGCGCACTCCAAGGGCCAGTTGGAAACCTTCCGCCGGCGGGGCAACGCCATGCGGTTGAACGGTATCGATGCGGAGCTGCTGAACGGCGAACAGGCCGCTGAATTTGTGCCGGGCATGGATGTTGGCCGGAATGTCCGTTTTCCCGTGGAAGGCGGCCTGCTGCAGCGGCGCGGCGGTACCGCCCGCCACGACGCCGTGGCCTGGGGCTACGCCCGCGGCGCCGACCAGCGCGGCGTCGATATCATTCAGAATTGCGAAGTGACCGGTATTCGCCGGGACGGCCAGGGCGTCACGGGAGTGGAAACCAGCCGCGGCTTTATCGCCACAAAGAAAATCGGCCTGGCGGTGGCCGGGCATTCGACGCAGTTGGCGGCCATGGCGGGGGTGCGCCTGCCGATCGAGTCCCACGTTTTGCAGGCCGTGGTCAGCGAACCGGTGAAACCGGTGCTCGACACCGTCGTCACCTTCGGCGCGGCGCATCTGTATGTCAGCCAGTCGGACAAGGGCGAACTGGTGATGGGCGGCGACATTGACGGCTACAACTCCTTTGCCCAACGGGGCAATCTGCCGGTGATCGAACATTTCACCGCCTGCCTGCTGGCCCTGTTCCCGCAATTCAGCCGCTTGCGCATTCTGCGCAACTGGGGCGGCATCATGGACATGACCATGGACGGCAGCCCGATCATCGGCACCACGCCGGTGCCGGGCCTGTTCCTGAACGGCGGTTGGTGTTACGGCGGCTTCAAGGCGACGCCGGCATCGGGCTGGGTTTTTGCCCATACCATCGCGACGGAACAGCCGCACGCTCTGAACGCCGATCTGAGCCTGGAGCGTTTTCATACTGGCCGGGTGCTGGATGAAAAGGGCGCCGGCCCCTATCCGTGGCTGCATTGAGGTTACCCGGATGATACTGATCCCCTGCCCCCACTGCGGCCCCCGCGAGCAAACGGAGTTCACCTATGGCGGCGATGCCGGGGTGAGCCGGCCTGGCCGGCCCGAAGACGCCGACGATGCCGCCTGGATCGAATACCTCTACCTGCGCGACAACCCCAAGGGCGAGCATGTGGAACTTTGGCAACACACGTTCGGCTGCCGGCAATGGCTCCGGGTACGCCGCAATGTGGTCAACCATGAAATCGTGGCGGAGGAGGAAACGTGAGCGGGCGCCTGGCGGAAGGCGGCCGGATTGACCGTAGCAGGCCGCTGAACTTCACCTTCGATGGCAGGCCCTATCAGGGCTATCACGGCGATACCCTGGCCTCCGCCCTGCTGGCCAACGGCGTACGTGTGGTGGGCCGCAGTTTCAAATATCACCGTCCCAGGGGCATCCATGGTGCCGGCAGCGAAGATCCGTCTGCCCTGGTTCGCCTGGGCAAGGGCGCCTTCGCCGAACCCAACAGCCGCGCCACTCAGGTCGAGTTGTACGATGGTTTGGTAGCCCACAGCCAGAACAACTGGCCGACCCTGAATTGGGACCTTTCCGCCGCATTGGGTCTGTTCTCCCGCTTTCTGCCCGCCGGCTTCTACTACAAGACTTTCATGTGGCCGGCAAAGCTTTGGCCCCACTACGAACACATGATCCGCCGCATGGCCGGCATGGGACAGGCGCCAAGGGAAGCGGACCCGGAGCGCTATGAAAAACGCCACGCCCATTGCGACCTGCTGGTCATCGGCGGCGGTTCCGCCGGTCTAAACACTGCCAGCGAAGCGGCGGCAAAGGGCGGCGATGTCTGGCTGGTTGATGAGGGCAGCCTGGAAGATTTGGCCGACGTCACGGTGACGGGGCACACCACCGCCTTCGGCAAATACGATGATCAACTGTATGGCCTGGTGCAGCACTGCGGGGAATATGCTTCCGAAAACAGCGGGCCACGGCAGATCCTGTGGCTGCTGCGGGCCGAGCGGGCGGTGCTGGCCACGGGCGCCATCGAGCGGCCCCTGGTCTTTGCCAACAACGACCGGCCCGGCATCATGCTCACCTCAGCCGCCATCACCTACCTCGACAAATATGCGGTGCGGACGGGCGAGCGCGCGATTGTCTTTACCAACAACGACAGCGCCTATGAAGCAGCCCAGACCTTGATCGACGGCGGCATCGAAGTTGCCGCGATCATCGACCAGCGTCACATGGGCGC
>JASLLM010000182.1 GCA_030747035.1 Alphaproteobacteria bacterium
GGACCACGGGCACCGTGGTGGACTTTCCCGGTTTCCTGAAGCTCTACGAAGAAGGCCAGGATGAGAAGAAATCCGGCGATGACGAAGACCGCCGCCTGCCGAAAGTCTCCACGGGCGAAGCCCTGAGCAACGAAAAGGTCCGGCCTGAACAGCATTTCACCGAGCCGCCGCCCCGTTATTCAGAGGCCACCCTGGTCAAGAAGCTGGAGGAGCTTGGCATCGGCCGGCCCTCCACCTATGCCTCCATTCTGACAGTCCTCCAGGACCGCAATTACGTGGTGTTGGATCGTAAGCGTTTCATGCCCGAGGACAAGGGCCGCCTGGTCACGGCATTTCTGGAAAGCTATTTCCACCGCTATGTGGAGTATGATTTTACCGCCGACCTGGAAGGCCGCCTGGACGCGGTGTCCGCCGGCGATGTGGATTGGAAAGTGGTGCTGCGGGATTTCTGGCGGGACTTTTCCAATGCCGTGGAAGGCACCTCCGAATTGCGGGTACGGGAGGTTCTGGACAAGGTCAATGATATCCTGGCACCGCATCTGTATCCCGACGGCGGCGCGGATAGGACCTGTCCCGCCTGCAAAAAGGGCGCGCTGAACCTGCGCGGCGGGCGCAACGGCTTTTTCCTGGGCTGCGATGCCTATCCCGAATGCCACTATACCCGGGCCATGAAACAGGCCGAGGCGGGCGATGCCGATGAAATGTTCGCCGCCGGCCCCATTCCCCTGGGCGATGATCCGGAAAGCGGCATGCCCCTGACCCTGCGCAAGGGGCCCTATGGGCTGTACATTCAGTTGGGCGAGGCGGTCGAAGGCGACAAGAAGAAGAAAAAGCCGAAACGCGCCGGCATGCCCGCCGATATCTCGATTGAGCAGTTGGACCTGGACCTGGCACAAAAAATCATCAAGCTGCCCCGTCTCGTGGGCGAGCATCCGGAGACAGGCAAGTCGATTTTTGCCGGCATCGGACGCTTCGGCCCTTACGTTATGAGCGAGGCCCGCTACTTCAAGCTGGACAGCACGGCGGACGTTTTGAGCATCGGGCTCAATCATGCGGTAACGGTGATCGCCGACGGCATGGCCAAGGGCGGCGGACGGCGTGGCGCCAATACCATCCGGACCATCGGCGAACATCCCGATGGCGGCGATGTGAAGATTCTTGATGGCCGTTTTGGCGCCTATATCAAATACAAGAAGCTGAACGCCACCTTGCCCAAGACCGCTGACCCCATGCAGATGTCCATGCAGGACGCCTTGGATCTGCTGCAGGCCAAGGCCGAGAAAATGGGTCAAAAACCCAAAAAGGCCAAGGCCAAACCGAAGGCCAAGGCGAAGCCGAAATCCAAGGCTAAGCCGAAGGCAAAAGCCAAGAAAGCGGCGGCAGCTGCAACAGAAGCCGTGGCCGGATCCTCCGATTGAGTGCCCCGCGCGGCCTGCCCGACAAGGCGGCGATCAAAAAATTCATCACTGATGCGCCCGGTCCCGTGGGCCGGCGCGAGATTGCCCGTGCTTTTGGTATCAAGGGTGCGGAGCGGGCCGAGCTGCGCGCTATTCTAAGGGAGCTGGCCGAGGAAGGCCTGATCGGCCGGGGTACTGGCAAGGGCGGTGGCAAGCGCTACAACGAGGCTGGCGCCCTGCCGCCGGTTGCGGTGCTGCGGATTTCCGGCGTTGATGACGATGCCATGCTGCTGGCCGAACCCATGCGTAAGGCCGATGACGATGCCAAGGCCGCCAATATTCCAACACCGCGCATCGTGGTAAAAACAGACAGGCGCGAAGCCGCCAGCCTCGGCATCGGCGACCGCATTTTGGCCCGCCTTACCCGCAAGGGTGCCGGCTATGAAGCTGGTATTATCCGGGTTCTGCCCAAAGGGCCGGAACGGGTCATCGGCGTCTATTCGGAAGTGCCCGGTCAGGGCAGCAGAATCCGACCCACGGACCGGCGGCAGAAATCCGACTATGCGGTGGCAAAGGATCAGAACGGCGGTGCCCGGCGCGGTGATCTGGTGCTGGCCGATGTGCTGATCGGCCGCCGCCACGGCCTGCGCGAGGCGCGCGTGGTCGAGGTTCTGGGCGATATGGATGATCGCCGTGCCATTTCGCTGATCGCCATCCACAGCAATGATATTCCGGATGTTTTCCCGGCCGAGGCCGTGGCCGAGGCGGAGGCGGCACAGCCCGTGGTCATGAGCGCGGCCGGCAAACGGGAGGATCTGCGCCATCTGCCCCTGATCACCGTGGATGGCGCCGATGCCCGGGATTTTGACGATGCCATCTGGGCTGCCCCCGATGACGATCCCAAGAACAAGGACGGCTGGCAGATCATTGTCGCCATCGCCGATGTCTCCCATTACGTCACCTATAACAGCGCCCTGGACCGGGAAGCGCGCCGCCGGGGCAATTCTGTCTATTTTCCCGACCGCGTCGTGCCCATGCTGCCGGAGGCATTGTCCAACAATCTTTGTTCCCTGCGCCCCGACGAAGACCGCCCCGTGCTGGCGGTGACCATGCGGCTGGACGCCAAGGGCAAGCGCCTGGAGCATCAATTCCACCGCGCCATGATCCGTTCCGCAGCGCGGGTCATATATGAAGACCTGCAAGCCGCCCATGATGGCGATCCGAACGAACAGACCGCCGCCATTTTGGAGACGGTAATCGAGCCGCTGTATGGCGCCTGGGGCGCCTTGATGCGGGCCCGGGAAGGGCGCCAGCCTTTGGATCTGGACTTGCCGGAGATGAAGATCACCCTGGGCGAGGACGGCCATGTGGAAGACGTGCGCCAGCGGGAGCGGCTGGATGCCCATCGAGTGATCGAGGAGTTCATGATTGAGGCCAACGTGGCGGCGGCGGAAACCCTGGAGGCGCAAAAGATGCCCTGCGTCTATCGGGTGCATGACCAGCCGGACCGGGAGAAGCTGCTGGGCCTGCGGGATTTTCTATCCAGCTTGGGGCTGTCTTTTGCCATGGGCGAACGCCTGCGCCCGGAGCTTTTTAATCGTATTCTAGCCAAGGCGAAAGGTAGCGATCATTGGGAGGCGGTCAACCAATCGATCCTGCGTTCTCAATCCCAGGCCCGCTATGACCCGGATAACATTGGACATTTTGGCCTGTCGCGATCCCGCTACGCGCATTTTACCTCGCCGATCCGGCGCTATTCCGATCTGTTGGTCCACCGCGCCCTGATCCGAGGCGGCGGCTTCGGCAAGGATGGCCTGCGGGATGAGGAGGCTGAACGGCTGGCTGAAACGGCCGAGCATATTTCCAATACCGAACGCCGCGCCATGGTCGCCGAACGGGACGCCAACGACCGCTATCTGGCAGCCTTCATGGCCGAGCAGACGGGCGCTGAATTCACCGCCCGCATCAATGGCGTGACCCGTGCCGGCCTGTTTTTGACCTTGGCCGATACCGGCGCCGACGGCCTTTTACCCATGCGCAATTTGCATGACGACTACTATCAGGTTGACGAGGCGCAGATGGCCCTGATCGGCGAACGTTCGGGTACCCGGTACCGCCTGGGCGACTCCGTCACCGTGCGCCTGGCCGAGGTCAACACATTGACCGGCGGTCTGATTTTTGAGCTACCGGGCGTGGGTTTCGAGACAACGGAAGGCGCCCGTGGCCGGCCCCGCATCGGCAGGCCCCAGAAGGAGCGCGTGAAGCGCGGCAGCGGCGGCAAACACAGCAAGCGAAAAGGCCGCCGCCGTTCTAAGTGATATGCAGCGTGGCCAGCGCTTCTGCCAGATCATCGGCGAAATCATCGCCCTTGCGGACAAGGGGTATGTGCGCCGGCAGGTTGGCGAAGATTGCGTCATCGGTGCTGAGCGAGGTCAGCAGTAGGAACGGGAGATCCCGGCTGATGGGCATGGCATGCAGGGCACAGGCCAGATCAACGCCGGATAGATCCTCCATCACGGCGGAGGCAACGATCAGATCGGGACTGGTGCGGACCGCGGTCTCGATAGCGGCGAACGGCCTCGCCACGGTGACCACACGGTAGCCGCAGGCTTGAAACTCCCGCTCGATAATCTGTGTCATGGCGCCGCGCGGCATCACCAACAAGACTTCGATATCCTGCTTGACCACATCCGCGACATCAAAATCGAACTTGGCCGGCAGGGTACGGACCACATCGGCTTCGCTAATGCCGTCAAAGCGGCCTTCCAGGGTTTCGCGCATGCGGTCGACGAAACATTGCGCGTCATTCAAGGCCTGCTGATCCAGCTCTTCCCGGCCGATGAAATAGTCTTCCATACGATGGGCCAGCAGGGTGATCAGGGGATAGCCAAAGGAACCGCCCATGCCCTTCAGGTTGTGGCCGCCGCGGCGGATGGCGTCGATGGTACTTGCCGGGTCGTTGTCCGGGTCCCGGCCCGTTTCGATCACGCTGTCGAGTTCGTCCAGCGCATCGCCCGCGTAATCCAGGAACTCCTCCCTGAGACGGGCGACGATGGCATCATGGTCCGGGGTCTGGGTGCTGGCCGGATCCGATGGCATTTGACCAAGACTGGTATTGCTCATGCTGGAAAAGCTATAAGGAAAGCATGAATATTCGATTTACGTCAGGGCTGCCGGCATCGGCGTTGAAAAGGGAATAGTGATGAGTACTGCAGGCATCCAGGAACCGGTGCATAGGCCTCTGCGCCAGGCTTTGCGGCGCGGCGCCCTTGCGCGCTGCCCGGCCTGTGGCCAGGGGCGGATATTCGGCCGCTATCTGAAGGTGGAGAATTCTTGTGCCGCCTGCGGACTGGCGCTGCATCATCACCGGGCCGATGACGCGCCGCCCTATTTCACCATGCTCATTCTGGGCCATATTCTGGTACCCCTGACACTGATGCTGGAGCGCGCCGTGGCGCCGCCATTATGGCTGCATTTTTCCCTTTGGCTGCCTTTAACGGTGGTTCTGTCCCTGCTCATACTGCCGCGTATCAAGGGTGCCCTGATCGGTTTTCAATGGGCTCACCGCATGCATGGCTTTGCCGACTAGATCGCCTCAAGCACGAATTCCAGCTCGCCGTGGGCCTTGCGCAGGGCAGCTTCCACCTCTTCCGGCGTCTCACCCGCCGCGAAGATAAAACCCAGATAGCGATTGCCTTCGGGCAGCGGCACCAGGGTATCGCCCAGGGGAATTGAAATCGTGACATCCCGGATGCCGGGCACGGCGCGGGCGGCCAGCAATCCATCGACCCGGCGCAAGATGCCGGCGCGCGGAATGGGGATCATCATCACGCCGGAGGCCGACTGCGTGTTCGGATCGGAGGCGGGCAGGCCCAGCGCGTGGCGGATGATCAGCTCTTCCAGCCGCCCGCCGGCGCCGAAGTCCAGCGCCCTGGAACAGTGCCCGCCGATGGAACGGGCCGCGACCTCAATCAGCCAGGTGCCCGCCTCGTTGATCCGCAGTTCCGCATGCACCGGTCCCTCGCGCAGGCCAAGGCTGGCGACCGCCTTGGCGGTGGTGGCGGCAATGTCCGCCTGCGCCTGGGCGGACAGCCGCGACGGCGTGACATAGATGCTTTCCTCGAAATATGGTCCCACCAAGGGATCAGGTTTGTCGAACAGGGCCAGAACCTGCAACTGGCCGTCATCAAGCAGGCCCTCCAAGGCGACTTCTTGGCCTGGAATATAGTCTTCCACCAGGATATGGCTGGCGGCTTCGCCGTATTGTTCGCTGTCGGCCAGGATGGCCTGGATACGTTTGCGCGCGGCCAGGAATTGCGCCGGACTGTCGGCCCGGATAACCCCACGGCTGGCGGACAGGGCCAGGGGCTTCAATACCACCGGATAGGGCATCTCCCCGGCCCGCGGATCCTCCCCCGGCTTCAACAGGGTGAACCAGGGCGCGGGCAGGCCGGAATTGGCCAGGCGGCTGCGGAAGCGGTACTTGTCGCCCGCCGCCTCGACCGAGGCGGGGGAATTGTGGCGCAGACCCAACGCCTCCGAGGCTCTGGCCGCCAGCAAGGTGGTTTCCTGATCAACGCCGATAATCGCGGCCAGGGGATGGGTGCTGTGATAGTCGACGATCTGCCTCACGCCACGCCCGAGATCCTTGAAATCCACCGCCAACGTGCGGCCGTCGGACAATCCCGACAACGGGCCCGACTGATCGGAACCGACCGCGACGTCGGCGCCCTGGCGCTCGCCGGCCTGAAGGAAATCGGCAATGCGGTACGAGGTAGTGGGAACCAGCAGCAGCAATCGGCCGCCGGTCCGGGTCTCGCTAGCCACCCTTGCCCGGCTGATAATAAGGGTTGGTGCCGCCCGCATGATCGGTGACGTCGAGCACATGGACGATGCTGGGAACCAGCCTGCGGATTTCGGTGGCGACGCCCTGTTTCAAGGTGACGTCGGCCATGCCGCAGCCCTGGCAGCCGCCTTCCAGGCGCAGATACACCGTATCATCGGCCACATCGACCAGGGCGATGTGGCCGCCGTGGTCGGCGACCTGGGGATTGATATGTTCGTCCAAAAGCCTGCGGATGGCGCGGCCGTCTTCGGTTTCCAGGCCGGGCTTTGGCGTCATGTCGTCAATATCCGCGACACCCTCGATTTCGTGCAGATAGTGGCGCATCATGTGTTCGATGTTCAGGCGCAGGTCGCGCGCCGCGCCGCGTAACTCCAATATGACCATGCCGTTCTTGAAGCCACGGTAGATGGCCTCGCCATCGCTGTCGGCCAGGGCCGGCGCGACATGACTGTCCAGCAAATCCTTGATGCTGGCGACCAGTTCGGGATCGACGTCGGGATCGCTCAGTTCCGCTTCGGAAAGCTCGGCCGCATCATCATCAAGGACAGCGGCCTCGCCGGCAGTGAAGTGCTGCATGATGGCGGCCAGGGCAAAAGTCTTCAGCAACGGCCACTCCCAATCGTCCGCCTTCCAAACAGTGATGGATTCGTGATCCAGGGAGACACCCGCAACCCCCTCGACCGCGAACAGCCGCTGCGCCAGGGGGGAGCGCTCGGAGGTCGCCAGGTTGGGGAAGTGCGCACTGCCCGACGGCAACACCGGTTGCCCCGGTAGAAATTTCATTTGTGCCGGGTTCGGCAAAACTTCGGTTTGTATGAACATCGCATGGGTCCTTCGAGCAGCGGCAACGCCCGTGGTTTAACATGTTGCGGCGCGGAAGGAAATCAATGGCTGGGAGGAAAATATGGCCATTTTCGGCCAATTTCCCTGCGGACTGGACAGCGGGGCCGCCGTCATGCGATTTTAGGGCAACGGTAAACCTGCCTTCTTGAGTGAGATGCCCGAAAAACAAGCCAAAGCCAAGCGCGCGGCCCGGCCGCGTGACGCCGCCACGCTGGTGCTCCTGCGCCAGCTCCGGGGCAAGACCAACGTGCTCATGGGGCTGCGCCATGGCAAACACAAATTCATGCCTGACCAGTGGGTTTTTCCCGGTGGCCGGGTCGACCGCGCGGATGGCTATGCCGCCTCCGCCTCGGAATTGCGCGTCCACGTCAGCAACAGCCTGGCCCGGACCTCGTCGGCGCACCGGGCACGGGCCCTCGCCATGGCGGCGGTACGCGAAACATTCGAGGAAACGGGCCTGATTTTGGGTCAGCCCCTGGACAACATGCCCGAAAACGCCTCACCGACCTGGAGGCCGTTTTACGAAGCCGGGTTTGCGCCGTCCCTGGGCGGTCTGGAGTATGTCTACCGCGCGGTGACGCCGCCATTCCGCCCGATCCGCTTCAATGCCCGGTTTTTCGTCGCTGACGGCAGCAATCTGCACGGCAAGCTGCAGGGCGATGGTGAATTGCTGGATCTGAAATGGGTGCCCATCCCCAAGGCAATCGAATTGCAGACCCCGCCGATCCAGCAAATCGTGCTGGAGGCATTGCCCGGCCTGCTGGATAAGAATGGCAAGATACGCCGGCGGCGCAAGGTGCCCGTGCGCATCATGCGTCATGGTACACGCCGATTGGAGTACGAATGAGCGCGCTGCAGCAAGCACAAAAAGTGGGGCGCGACTATGTCCGTCCGGAAAAGCCCGTACGGCCCCGCGATGCCGCCTCGCTGGTGATCCTGCGCCAGCGCAAGGGCGGGACGGAGGTGCTGTTGGGCCGGCGCGCCTCACGCCACCGCTTCATGCCGAATGTTTTCGTCTTTCCCGGCGGCCGCGTCGATGTGGCCGACCGCGGCGTCAATGTGGCCGCCGAACTGGCCAGGCCGGTGGCCCGCAAGCTGCACCATAAATTTTCACCGACAATGGCCCGTGCCCTGGCCGTGGCGGCGGTGCGCGAAACATTCGAGGAAACCGGCCTGGTCATTGGCGAGCGGGAAAAAAACGGCGTGCGGCCAAACCTCTCCGGCCTGGACTATGTGGCCCGGGCCATAACGCCCCCCGATAACCCCATGCGTTTTCACGCCCGGTTCTTCTGCATTGATGCCGAACACACCTCCGGCAGGGTACGGGACAGCGAGGAATTGCAATTGCTGCAATGGTTCCCGCTCGATGAAGCGCTGGCCATGCCACTGGTCGACGTCACCGAGTTCGTGCTGCAGGAAATTCAGCGCCGCCAGGAGGGCTGGCGCCCGCCCGGCGTACCCTTGTTCAGCTATCGCAGCGGACGTGCCGTGATCCGCTACGAGGGCTGATCAAGGCGCCCGCGGGGGCGATCCGGACTTGACAGAAACGCCCGGAACACTATGTTCCCACTTCGGAATTATTGGGCAATGGCGCCACGGAAAAGGGCGCCGCAATTATCGGAGTTTTGGTGATGGCCAAACCGACGACCGTTAAGATCAGACTGGTGAGCAGCGCCGACACGGGCTACTACTATGTAACCAAGAAAAATCCGCGTACCCAGACGGAAAAGATGGTGGTCAAGAAGTACGATCCCGTGGTCCGCAAGCACGTGGAATTCAAGGAAGGCAAGATCAAATAGGGATTTGATGCTGCGCATCGTTTGGCCGGCTCCATGGGAGCCGACGGCGATATGAACTGGTGAAGAACGTGATCAGGCCGGCGCTTGCGCCGGCCCTTTTTGTTTGCCCGGTTGATCCGTGGCGGCGGCGCCTTGGTATTATACCAAATTGCGGTGATAAAGACCCATATAGATCGTTTCAGGTGTCCCTCGGGTAGGAGTGGAAGCGCCGACGGTACCGGTACCTTCAAGCTTTCACGACGCCGCCGAGGGGCTCCTGAAAAGACCGAATTCGGCGCCTAACGAAGGCTTTCGGCGGTGTCGCGCGCCGCTTGTGGTACCGGTACCA
>JASLLM010000183.1 GCA_030747035.1 Alphaproteobacteria bacterium
CGGCTGCTGGACAAATGCGAGGCCGAAGTGGGACCAGAAGCCGCCGGCGTCGCCGTGGATGAACGCATGCGCGCCTACGCGGTGGGTATTCAGAACCATTTCAAGGGCGGTGACGTGGCCCAGGCACGGAGCAATCTGAAAACCTTTCAGGAGACCTTTCAGGGCGAGGATTTGTACTTCAAGGATGGCTCTTCGTTCGTGGAGAGCATGGAAATTCTGCTGGGCCTGCGTGACCGCAAGGCGATTGGCCAATTCTCGGTCGCCAATGTCTCTGCTGATTTGAAGTCCGAATTGCGCCGGGTGCGCTACTGGACCCGGAACTAGGGGAGGCGAAGATGAAACCATTAAGGCATGCGGTTATTGTCGGTCCCAGTCTGGCCCTGGCCCTGGTGATGGCAACCCCGGCGGCGGCCAAGCCGGCGGATCCGCCCAGTTGGCGGCCCGTGGCCAGTGAAAAACTGATCAAGCTGCCCACCAATTACCTGAAAAAGTCACTCGACCACGATTTCGCGCAATCGGCCCTGTCCGGCGCCATTCAGGATGCGGACAGCGAAATCGGCCTGAAAGGGCAGACCCTGGACGATCTGCGCACCGCCATCGAACAGGCGGATGGCGAGTTACAGGTGGAGCTGCGGCATCAGTTTCTGGCGCAGAAGCGGGAGTTCATTACCCTGATGAAGCGCAAGGCCGATCTGCGCCGGCGCCACCTGCAGACCAAACAGCGCACCCTTGAAAGGCTGTTGAAAAAGTTGGGCCAGGAAAAAGGCGCGATGACGCCGGCCCGGGTGCAACTGGTGGCCCAGCAACAGCAGGCTAGGGCCCGGTTCAAGGGTTCCCTGGCCAAGGTCGATCTGGCGGTCCTGGCCTCGCCGGCGGTACCGGAAAGCAAATATGCCCAGGAATATGCCGCCAACATGGCGGCGGCGGAAGCCCTGGCTGCCGCCATTCGGGCCCATCCCATGAACAGCCAGGCGCGCCAGGACGGCCAGCCGGCCAGCAAGGCTGACTTTATCCGCCAGATGCTGGCCGACACCCAGGCCGGCGTCGCGGTGCTGGAGCAGGAACAGAATGTCATCGGCTACATGGCCAAACTGGTGGCATTGGATGCCCTGGCCCTGTCCGAATCCGTGATGGATGCCGAGTTGACCGACAGCGACGCCCCACGGACCGCCGGACCGGCGGCGGCGGTGAAGTATTTCGTCAATTAACGCCGTGAATGAGAGGACTTTGAAGATGAAACGGACATTGAAAATTGCCCTGCCCGCCGCCGCTCTATTGGCCGCCGCGGCCCTGTCGGCGCCGACGACGGCGCGGGCCGACACCTTGGCCAATATGGAGCGGGAGCGCGCCCTGCTGATCGAAACCATGCTGGACGGAGAAATTGCCGCCAGCGAACGCCAGGTGCGCCTGGAAGGGGCGCGGCGGCGCCTGCTGGATCTGGAACGCATGGTGTTGCGCGATGACAAACTGGTGGGCCGCAATACGCCCAATGTACGCCGCGCCTTTGCCAACTATGACCTGACATTCCTGGTGCATGCTTCGGCGGAGAAAAACCGCGCCCTGGCGGATACCTGGCTGGCCCAGCTGGGCATTTCGACGCAAAGCCTGATGGCCGCCAAACAGGGGCGGCGCTAGATGCCCGCCGTCGGCACGCCGGCTGCCTTGGCAGTCCTGAATGGCGGCTCCCGCGCCGTTAGTTACTTTCTTGGCGTCATGGTACTGGCGCTGGCCCTGGCCCTGGCCATGGGCGCGCCGGAGCCGGGCGAGATTCTCTCCTGGGCCGCGCGTGTCCTGGGCGGTGTCTTTCTGGGCCTGCTCTCGGCCTTGATCCTGGCTACGCTGTATTGCTGGCAACGGCTGCTGGACCGCGATATCCGCCCGCAACAGCGGCAGGCCTGGCACGAGGCAGGTCTGCACGCCGCCAACGGCATCGCCACCCTGGCCCTTACCTACACATTGTTCGGCATCTCGCTCGGCATCGGTGAACTGGCCGGACAGAATTTGACGCCTGAAACCGTGCAGGCGGTAATCCGGGGCCTGACCGAACGTTTCAGCCTGGCCTTTATGACCACGGTCATCGGCTTGCCCACCTCCGCCTTGCTCCGCGCCCTGCTGTCGATCAGCGCGGCCTGGGTCGAGGCGCGAACATCCGCGGCCAAAACGAAAACCAAGGGAGTTATCCCATGCGATTCCTGATCTTCAATCTCGTCGTTGCCGGCGCTCTGTTCTATCTGTTCAATGACGGTCAACTGCCCGCCGCCAGAGACAACGGCGGTATGTTGCACAAAGTCACCATGGCGGCGCGCAACACGGTGGAGGCCGGCCGTCAAGCCACCGCGGCGGTGGTCGATAAGGTCATGCAGAAGGAAACGGTGGCCCCGGCACCCGTGAAAGTCCCGGAAATCGAGGTGCCGACGCGGACGGCGGTACCACCTGTTCCGGTACAGCCGAAATTGGCGACACCGAAAGCACCGGCGATCAAGCCCATAGATGAGCCCACCGCCAATGCAAACCTGATCCCGCCCGTGATCAAGGACCCGGCGGTTCGGCAGCGCCGGGCCGAGGTTTTGGCCACGGGGCCCGTCGCCGGGGTCAAGCAACGGCCCGGGTTCATGAGCCCCAGTCAGCGGCGGCGGGAGTTGCATGCCTTGTCGGAAGAAATGGAGCTGCTGTTCGCATCCTCCAGGGCCAACTAGGCGATGGCGCGCAGATTGCTGCTCGGTGCCGGGTCGGTGGGGCTGTCGGCCCTGCTGGCCGCCCTGATGTTAACCGCGACGCCGCCCCCGGGCCGCGACCGGCGCCAGGAACCGCCAGAAACGATGCCCGCGAAACCCCAGCCGGCAAAGGTCGAAGCCAGCAGTGCCGTCCTGCCCGTGCCGCCGCGAAAACCGCCACCCGTTCCAGTGCGTGTCCTGGAGCCCACGGTCCCGCGCGCGGAAAAGGTTTTGACCGTACGGCCCCTGCGGCCAACGGCGCCGAAGCCCATCAAGGTTGCAAATGGCGAAGCCACAGCCAACCCCACTGTCATGGAACAGCCGGCAAAACCCATCGCTGGCGCCAAGAATCAATCCAGCGCGGTCCGGGGCCGGGTTCTGTTGCGCCTTTTGGAGCATGGCCGGGGTCCGGCCATTGAACTGGCCTGGCCGGGCGCGGCGTCGGAACGGGCGCGCCTATACCGTCATTTCCGCGATTGTCTGGGAATGCGCCTGGCGCTGAGCCCGGATCGCGGCCCGGCGGCGGGCCGGTTGTTCGTGGCCAACGACCCGCCGGGGCAAGCCTGGCGGCCCAACAGCGACCGCTACAGCGGCTTTGCCCGCCGCCCCGCCGGCCGTCTGGCCGTGGCGGAGCGGGACGATCTGCGCGCCATTGCCCGCCGCCATGACCTATCGCCATACACCCCAGCCATGCGCATTTTCCCACGCCGGGTGGATGCACGTCTGCTGGGCGGCTTGGACCGGGTCCTGGCCGGTGCATACGGGCGCGCCGGGGCGATCCGGGCCAGTTATCGGCTTCAGGCCGGAACCATCCAGGTGCGCGATATCCAGGTCGATGGCCGCGCCGTGCCCGGCTCCATATCCCTGAACAGTCCCTGCCGGGGCAGCTAGGTCATGGCGGGGCGCTGGATGGTCATCGTGCTGGCATGCCTTTGGACCGCCTTGGCCGCAACCACGGCATCGGCCGGGGCGCTGCGGGCCTACTACAGGGAGGCGCCGCAATGCGTGGTGGTGCTGTCCGGCCCGGCGGAAGCGGGGATTGTCCCTGGCAATCGCATCGCCCGGGCCCTGGCGCGGCAGTTGAGCGGCCGCGTCACAAAGGTGATCCATCCCGCCGCGCGCCGCCGTCTGGTCCGTGACATGGCGGTTGATCTGGGCCATCCCGGCGATGCCCGGCATTTCGCCGCCGCCATCCGATGCCCCGCTTTTCTGCGCTGGCGGGTGCTGGGTGCGGGGCAAGACAATGCGCTGGTCTGGTCGCAAAAATATCTCAGCCTCGAGGCCGAGATGATCCGGGCCAGGGATGGCGCGCTGCTTTGGCAGTCATCGGCTTCGGCCTCGCGCAACTCCGGTGATCCGCCGCTGTCGCTATTTTCGCTGCCAATGGCGGTTTTTCGGGCCGCCGCCTTTCAGGGTGACGATGATGCCGTGGCCTCCATGCTGGACGATGTCGCCCGCCGCATGCTGGCCAGCCTGCCGGATTTGCGCTAGCGGTCTGGGTCCAGCAGGGGAAAGGCACTGAGGACATCAGGCATCGCCACTGCGGGTGCGTCGGTCAGGCATTCCGGGCCCAATTGCGTCAGGCTGGTCAGGCCCAAAAGACCCATGGCGATCTGCATCTCTTCCGCCAGCAGATCCATGGCCCGGACCAAACCCTCTTCGCCCGCCGCGCCCAGGCCCATGGCGGTCAGACGGCCCAGACCAATCAGGTCCGCGCCCAGCGCCAGGGCCTTGATCACATCCGTGCCCCGCAGAAAACCGCCATCGACGATCACCGCGGCCCGGCCCTCGATGGCCTCCACGATCCCGGGCAGTACGGCCATGGCGCCCTGGGCCTGGTCAAGCTGCCGGCCGCCGTGGTTGGAGACCCAGACCCCCTCGACGCCCAGGTCACAGGCCATCATGGCGTCTTCCGCTGTCATGATGCCCTTGATCAACAGGGGGATGTCGTGCTTGGCCTTGAAACGTTCCACATCCTTCCAGTTCAGCGCCGCCTGATGGTTCTGCCCGCCCGCTTCCCGGCGCCAGGGCTTAACGAAGCGGTTGACGATGTCGCGCTCCCGCCGGCTGTAGACGGCCACATCCACGGTCAGGCAAAAGGCGGTGTAGCCCGCCGCCACGGCGCGTTGCACATGATCATCGACCCAGGCATCATCGCCGCGCACGTAAAGCTGAAATATTTTCGCGCCCGGTGCCGCCGCCGCCGTCTCCTCCAGACCCGGTGCGGAGACGGAACTGAGGGTCGTCATCATGCCGTGCCGGGCGGCGGCCCGCGCCGCCGCCGCGCCGCCCTCGGGATCGAAGGATTCCAACGAGCCGATCGGCGCAAATGTCAGGGGCAGTTCCAGATCGGCGCCAAGAAACCGGCTGGACAGGCTGATACCCTGGACATCGCGCAGAACCCTGGGCCGTAGGGCCAGGCTGTCGATGGCCATGCGGTTGCGCTTGGCGGTGGTCTCGGTCTCGGTCGCGCCGCGCATATAGTCCCAGATATTCCGGGGCAGGCGGCTGCGCGCCTCCGCCGCGATCTCGTGCAGGGCCTGGAAACGCAGTTGCGTCGCCGGATGGCTACGATTTTCTCGAAACATCCCTACTGCCCGTCCACGGCATCCAGTTGCAACACCTTGGCCTTGGCGTAGGTCAGCTTGGTGGTGATCTTGCCGGCGTCGTTGAAATGCAGGATATCCAGGCCCCGCCAGCCGGCCCGGCCGCGCTTGGTATCGAAACTGCAAAGCCACGAGATCATGGCCTTGCCCTGTTCGGGATCGATAAACAGATCCTCGGCGGTAAAGCTCATGGCGCCATATTCGCCGTCGAACTGCGGTTGAAAAGCGGTGCGGATTGCCGTCAGGCCCTCCGCCAGCGTGCCGTCATGTTGATCGTAGACCGCGCCGTCCTCGGCGAAATAGCTCATCATGGCGTCGAGATCGTTGTCGTTGAAGGTTTCCGTAAAGGCCCGCGTCAACTGTTCCAAAGTCTGCCTGTCATTGCCGGTCATGCCGTCTCCTCAGTCGTAGCCATACAGCCAGCGCGATATGCCGTCATGAATATTGATCACGGAATGCATCGCGCGGGCGGGAATGAAAACCTCGTCACCGGGGCCCATTTCCAGGTGGACATCATCCACGATCATTTCCAGGCGGCCTTCGACCACCGTCACCAGTTCATTGGTGGCATGGGTGAAATCCAGCCATTGTTGTCCCGGCGGGTCGACGAACAGGTTGCACGAATAGCCCCGTTGCCGCCAATCGGCGGCGACCAGATCGGAATCAATCGGGCTGGCGAATTTTCCGCGTTGTAAAAGATCACTCATTTTTTCTTCAACCTTCCGGGTTGAATGTAGTCAGCGGATTTGATGCACGCCAGGGTTTTCGCGCTTGACCGGTCCAAAAATGTCAAGAAACTTAGCCGACGGGCTGGCCGGGAGGAACCCATGACACTGACCGTATTGAGCAATGGCTTGCTGTTTGACGGGCATGCGCCCGAATTGAAGGACGGCACCCACGTGGTTATCGAGGGTGAGCGCATAAAGGAGGTCTGTCACGGCGGCGCGGTTCCCAAGGGGGATCGGATTATCGACCTGGGCGGCCGCTTTCTCATGCCGGGGTTGATCGATGCCCATGTGCATTTGATCGCCACCACGGCGGATGTGGGCAGTATCGGCAACGACCCCGCCTCGTTGACCACCATGCGCGCGGGCAAGATCGCCGAAGGCATGCTGCGGCGCGGCTTTACCACCGTCAGGGATGCCGGCGGGGCCGATTGGGGCATGGCCATGGCGATTGAGGAAGGGCTGATCGCCGGGCCGCGTCTGTTCTATTCCGGCCGGGTCTTGAGTCAGACCGGCGGGCACGGCGACAGCCGGCCGCGCGTTTATGACTGGGGCGACTGTCAATGCTGCCTGCCCAGCGCGCAGTTTACCGCCATTGCCGATGGCGTGGACGAGGTGCGCAAGGCGGCCCGGACCGAGCTGCGCCGGGGTGCAAACCAGATCAAGATCATGGCCTCGGGCGGGGTTGCCTCGCCCACGGACCCGATCTGGAACCTGCAATATTCCGAGGAGGAGATCGCGGCGGCGGTGTGGGAAGCAACCTCCTGGCGCACCTACGTCATGGCCCATGCCTACACGCCCGAGGCGATTGCACGTTGCGTGCGCCTGGGCGTGCGCTCCATCGAGCATGGCAATCTGATCGACCGGTCGACCCTGGATTTGATGCGGGAGAAGGACGCATGGCTGGTGCCGACCCTGGTGACCTACAACTCCCTGCACAAATATGGCGCCGAATATGGCCTGCCCGCGGTCAGCGTGGCCAAGATCGACGATGTCCGGGTTCAAGGCCTTAAGGCCCTCGCCATGGCGCATGAGACCGGCGTCAACATCGGCCTGGGCACCGATCTGCTGGGCGGCATGCACAAGGATCAGAGCAATGAATTCACCATTCGGGCCCAGGTGATGCCGGCCTTGGATGTCTTACGCAGCGCCACATCCGCGAATGCAAGGTTGCTGAACCGTGACGGTGAGTTGGGCATCGTTGCACCCGGCGCGTTCGCCGATCTGATCGCCGTGGATGGTAATCCGATGGAAGATATCGCCTGCCTGGATGGTCAGGGCGAAAACCTGGCGCTAATTCTGAAAGGCGGTCGCATTTTTGAGAACCAATTGAAGTAAATTGCGGGAATTGTTGTCCTTTGGGACCGTCGTGAAGAAGCAAGTCCAAGATAATTGGTTCACAGTAGAAGGCTAATCTATCTTGTATTATCAGATCATAATATAATAAGGCTGCAATTGTTTAAGTAATGATATATTTACAAATAGATAAATTTAAGATAAAAAAATATCAAATTAACATAAAATATGCAATATACCATAATAAATAAGAATTTTATCAATAAAATTACCTAATATTTACCCCATATAAGCAATAATTTCTTAATATGTTTCCACTATCGTTCGAAATATCCAATACGAAGATGATCTATTAGATCGAATTCAAGCTTAGACCGATTCTAGGCATTGATCTTGAAAGAACACATAGGACGGTAAACATCATGCACCTGCCAAAATTTGCTAATTTGAAGGCAATGAAGATCCGCACCCAGGTATTGTTGGTGGTCGCGGTCGCGTTGCTGGGCTATGCCACCATCGGTGTCGTCTACTACCTTAGCGACGCCAAACAGCAATCGTTGCAAAAGGAACAGTTGACGGCCACGGCAGTGGTTAGAAACGTCAATGCCATTCAGACCGGTTTCCTGCAGGAACGCCGGGCGGAGAAGGACTTTTTCCTGCGTACCAAGGAAAAGTACGCCAAGCGTCATGCGGCGACGGCGGCCTCCATCCAACCGAATTTTGAAGCCCTGACCGGCCTGCTCCACGACGAGGAGGAAATTGCCAAGGTCGAGCGCATGCACGAAGGCTTCAACAAATATGTTGCGCAATTCGAGAAAGTTGTCGAGGAACGCAATCATATCGGTTTCACGCCGAAATCCGGTTTGCGCGGAAAGTTGCGCAAGGCCGTGCACAATACCGAAAGCAGGATCAAGAAACTGGACCTGCCGATCGTTGAAGCGGCGATGTTGAGTTTGCGCCGGGCGGAGAAGGACTTTTTCATGCGTCTGGATCCCAAATATATCGGCAAGATGAAGAAGGGTCTGGCGCATTTCCGGGCGGTTGTGAACGAATTCGTGCGGGAACAGGCCGACCGGGAATACCTGCTGAGTTCCATCAAGGTCTATGCCGCCGGCTTCAATGACGTATCAGGCAAACTGCTGGCGGAAGCGAAGGATCGCAAGGTTCTAAGTGGCATCTACGGCAAGATCGAGCCGCAGTTGAAGGAATTGCAGGACGACGCCAATGGCCTTTATGACACCGCAAATGTGCATCTGCGGGATAACGCCAAGGTCGCGTTCTGGGCCATTATCTCGGCCATGCTGGTGGCGGCGGCGGTTGCCGCGGCCCTTGGCCTCCTGGTGGTGCGGATGCTTTCGACGCCTTTGGTAAACATGACCTCCAGCATGGTTGATCTGGCTGAAGGCAACCTGGAGATCGATATACCGGCCCGTGATTTCGACAACGAAGTGGGCGAAATGGCGGAAGCGGTGGAAACTTTCAAACAGAATGCCGTTAAGGCGCGGCAACTGGCCAAGGAAGCCGAGGCCGAGCAGGACGCGCGGGAGGCCCGGGCGCGGAAGATCGAAAACCTTTGCGAGGAATTCGACAATTCCATCAATGTCGCTTTGGACAGCGTCTCCGCATCCTCGACCCAGATGGAAAATACGGCGCAGACCATGGCGTCCGTCGCGGAAAGTGCCGGCGAACGTTCCCAGGCGGTTTCCGTGGCTTCGAACCAGGCCAGCGGCAATGTACAGACCGTTGCCGCCGCCTCGGAGGAGCTTTCCGCCTCGATCCAGGAGATCTCCGGTCAGGTTGCCTCATCCGCCGATATCGCGGAAAACG
>JASLLM010000184.1 GCA_030747035.1 Alphaproteobacteria bacterium
GCCGGTTGAAGCGCTGGAGCTCGACGCCCCGATCCGGGTGCATCATTTTGACCTGGCGGCGGGCTCGGGCGGCGCGGGCCAGTATCGCGGCGGTCTTGGCTGCCGCAGGGAATATGAAATCCTGGCGGGCGAAGTCACCGTCACCTACCGCGGTGAACGTCATGATCATGCCGCTCAGGGCAGCCTGGGCGGCGGGCCCGGCGCCCGCGCCTCGGCCGTTATCCACCGCGCCGCGGGGGGCAGGGAAGCAATACCATCAAAACAGGTGACCGTGCTCTTCCCAGGCGATCGGCTTTCCGTGCAAACGGCGGGCGGCGGCGGCTACGGCCCTCCCGACAAGCGCAACCCAGAGGCTGTATCGGCGGATCTTGCCAGTGGCAAGACCCTGGGTGGATAACTTTAGCCGACCTCTTTTAGATCAAACCCTTAGTGAAGCGAATCACATAATTAATATGCACAGCCGGTTTGTTAACTATTTCTTTAGAACAGGTTGGTTAACGTAGGCCCGATAACCACCGATTGCACTTTTGATGCTAGGAACTTCGGCATGTTTTTTCGTCGATCTGAAACTCAAGGCGACCTGTCAAAGGGTGATACATTCCAGCGCCGCGTGGCCTACGATCTGGTCGAAACCGCGCGCGTCAACGGCGTGACCACAGGGCCTCACGGTATCCGGCACGTGATATTCAAGGTTTCCACGCCGGGTCTTGACGATCAAGGCGACCAACGCATTCTGGCGGCGGACGTCTTCTCGAGCATGTATCAACCGACCTGACACTCCAGTCGCGCTCCGCGATGGGGCGGCGGCCAAAACAACGCCTAATTTCTTGCCGCGGGCGGCACGTTCTGCCTCGCGGCATTTTTGTGTCCGGGCAAAATGCTCTATTGTCAGGTTCCCATCCGAATGAAGGCGGGCGCCCATGGCCAAATCAGTGAACGAGAACAGGACCGAAGGGGGATCCAACCGTGTTCAGGACCTGGACGTACTTTGTGCCCTGGAGCGGAAGGTCTTGTGGCTGTCCAGCTGGATGATCCACAACGCCAACCATCTGCGCGCCAATAGGGATGGTTTGAAGGTGGGCGGGCACCAGGCCTCCTCCGCCTCGCTGACCACCTTGATGACGGCGCTGTATTTCAACATTCTCCGGCCCGAGGACCGGGTCGCGGTAAAGCCCCATGCCAGCCCGGTATTTCATGCCATTCAGTATCTGTTGGGAAGGCAGAGCCGGGACAAGCTGATTGATTTCCGCGCCCTGGGCGGGGCGCAATCCTACCCCTCCCGTACCAAAGACCTGGACGAGGTGGATTTCTCCACCGGCTCGGTCGGCTTGGGCGTCGCCATGACCGCATTTGCGGCCCTGGTGCAGGACTATGTTGCCATGAAGAACTGGCGGGAGGAACCGGCCCGAACCGGACGCATGGTCGCCCTGATGGGCGATGCGGAACTGGACGAGGGCAATGTCTTCGAAGCCATGCTGGAAGGCTGGAAACACGATGTGCGCAATGCCTGGTGGATCGTCGACTACAACCGCCAAAGCCTCGATTCGGTCATCACCGACCGTCTGTTCGGCCGGGTGGACGACATATTCCGCACCACCGGCTGGCGCGTGGTCACCCTGAAATACGGCGCCCAACTGCAAGCCGTCTTCGAAACCGCCGATGGCGTGGCCCTGCGCCAATGGATCGACGATTGCCCGAACTCCCTCTATTCGGCACTCACCTACAAGGGCGGGCCCGGCTGGCGTGAACATTTGCGCAAGGACCTGGGCGGGGTGCCCGGCCTGCGCCCGATTATCGAGGATTACGCCGACCGCGACCTGCACGATCTGATGACCAACCTGGCCGGCCATGACATGGCGACGGTGCTGGATTGTTTCCAGAATATCGAGGGCGACGATCCCACCTGCTTCATCGCCTACACCGTGAAGGGCAAGGAACTGCCGCTTGCCGGTCACAAGGATAACCACGCCGGCCTGATGAGCCCGGAACAGATGGCGGAATTTCAGACCCGCATGGGCATCCCCGAGGGCGAGGAATGGGAGCCCCTGGCCGGCCTGGATATCGACAGCGGCCGGCTGCGGCGGTTCTTGGACGAGGTGCCGTTCGCCCAGGGGCCCAGCCGGCGCCTGAAAGCACCGGCGGTCGCGGTTCCCGCCGCCTTGCCGAAACCGGAAACCGACAAACCCATCTCCACCCAGGAGGCGTTCGGCCGCATCCTGTTTGATATCGCCGCGGCGGATGACGAATTCGCCCGGCGTATCGTCACCACCTCTCCGGATGTGACGGTCTCCACCAATCTGGGCGGCTGGGTCAATCGCCGGGGTATCTTCGACCGCCATCCGCGCGAGGATATCTTCCGCGAAGAGAAAGTCGTCTCGGCCCAGCGCTGGGCCATGCATCCCGACGGCCAGCATATCGAGCTGGGCATCGCCGAAAACAATCTGTTCCTGACCCTGGCTTCGCTGGGGCTGTCCTATTCACTGTTCGGCGAACGTCTATTGCCGATCGGCACCTTGTATGACCCCTTCGTCAGCCGTGGCCTGGATGCCCTGAACTATGCCTGTTATCAGGATGCCCGCTTCATGCTGATCGGCACGCCGTCGGGCATCACCCTGGCGCCGGAGGGCGGCGCCCATCAATCCATCGGCACGCCGCTGATCGGCCTGGCCCAGGACGGTCTGAGCGCCTTCGAGCCGGCCTTTGTCGATGAGTTGACGGAAATCATGCATTGGGGTTTTCAGTATATGCAGGCTGATGACGGCGGCTCGGTCTATCTGCGTCTGACGACCCGCGCCATGGCGCAGCCGGACCGGGAGATGACGCCGGCGCTGCGCCGCGAGATCATGGCGGGGGCCTATTGGCTGCGCCCACCGCAAGCCGGCGCCGAACTGGCCATCGTCTGCTGCGGTGCCGTGACGGCCGAGGCCATGGCCGCGCACGAGGAGATATTGGAGGATGTTCCCGGCGCCGGCCTGCTGGTGGTCACCTCCCCCGATCTGGCCTACGGGGATTGGAACCATGCCTGGCGGCACCGGGCCTCGGGCCGCTACGAGGCGCGCAGCCATATCGGCCGCCTGCTGGACCCCCTGGCCGCCGACGCCGCCCTGGTCACGGTAATCGATGGCCATCCCGCCACTCTGTCGTGGCTGGGTTCCGCCTCGCGCCGGCGGGTCTATAGCCTGGGCGTTGAAAAGTTCGGCCAGTCAGGTGATATAGAGGATCTGTATCGCCTGCACGGCATCGACAGCGACGCCATCCTGAACGCCTGCGCCGCCGCCTGCCTCAGCCGGTGAGCGCCACCGGACCTTGTAACGAGTAGAGATTCCATGCCCAAGATGAACGCCGCCCAGCTTGAAGCCTTCATGGCCCAGGCTTTTCCACAGATGGACAGCCTGAACCTGCGGGTCGAGGAAGTCCGCCCGCGCTATCTGCGGGCACGCGTGGTCACTTCGGAAAAAAATCTGCGCCCCGGCGGCACCATTGCCGGACCGACCATGATGGCCCTGGCGGACTGCGTGACCTATCTGGCAATCATGGCGACCCTGGACCACGGCGAAGCGGCGGTGACCACCAATCTGAACATCAATTTCCTGAAACGTCCCGATCCCGCCGACCTGATCGCCGAGGCGCGGCTGCTAAAGCTGGGCCGCCGCCTGGCTGTGGGCGATGTGATGATCTATTCCGACGACGGCAGCGAGGCCGCCGATCACCCGGTGGCCCACGCTACCCTAACCTATGCCATTCCCGGCAATGGTTGATATTGAGTTCCGTCAGTAATCGACATTCTCCACATTCTGGAAGGTGATCTGGTTGCCGTCATCCAGGGTGATGGTGCCGGACGCATCCTCACTCAAGGTGATGGAACTGCCGTTGTCGCTCTCGATACTGCCGTTGCTCAACGTCATGGTCCAACCGGAATCCACCGAAGAGCCGTCCTCGTTCAGCAGGCTGATACTGTCGACCCAGCCGCCGCCGGCGCCGCCATCAATGATATCGCTGCCTTCGCCTTGCCCAACGATGAAGATGTCACTACCATCACCACCATACAGGATGTCGTCACCGTCCAAGCCCTGCAGCGTGTCGTCGCCGTCCCCACCAGCAAAGACATTGACATCGCCATTGCCAATCAACAGATCGGCTTGGTCGGATCCGATGACGTCTTCGATATTGACATATCTGTCACCCTTTGCGTCGCCGCTGCTGCCCCTACCTCTTGAAAGATCGACAGTGACGCCACTGTCCGCGGTGGCAAACGATGCAGTATCCGTACCATCGCCGCCGTTCAGTTTATCTCCATCGGCACCACCTATCAGAACGTCATCACCATCGCCACCGTTGAGCCGATCCTTACCCGCGCCACCCATCAGGACGTCATTACCATCGCCGCCGTCAAGCCGGT
The DNA here is from genome assembly GCA_030747035.1 of Alphaproteobacteria bacterium. Lineage (GTDB taxonomy): Bacteria > Pseudomonadota > Alphaproteobacteria. The sequence goes on from JASLLM010000184.1 coordinate 4,400, forward strand.
CCTTGCCCGTGCCACCATCGATGTGATCGGCGCCTTCGCCACCATACAGCCGATCATTGCCTGTGCCGCCATCCAGTTGGTCATCGCCGGTGCCGCCAATGACCTTGTCATTGCCCTCGCCACCAAGAATGACGTCGGCGCCTTCACCGCCATTTAGCCAATCGTTGCCCGTGCCGCCGTCCAGTTGGTCATCACCTGTGCCGCCGGCGACAGCGTCACGGCCCTCGCCGCCAAGAATGACGTCGGCACCTTCGCCGCCATTTAGCCGGTCGTTACCCGTGCCGCCGTCAAGCTGGTCATCACCGGCGCCGCCGATGACAGTGTCACGGCCCTCGCCGCCAAGAATGATGTCGTCGCCTTTACCGCCATTCAGCCGGTCGCTGCCCGTACCGCCGTCAAGCTGATCACTGCCGGCGCCACCGCTAATGTTATCCGTGCCGCTACCGCCACTGATGACATCCGCACCATCGCCGCCCGCCAGGACATCGTTACCGCCGCCGCCGATGACTTCACTTACCGTATTCATTGCCGGCTCCGCGACCGCCGGTTCGTCATTATTTCCGTTGCCGTTGCCGTTACCGTTACCATTGCCCTTCTCGGCACCTAGGGCATCATTCTGACCATTGGCATTAGCATTGCCGTTACCTTGGTTGCCGTTCTGCCCATTAGCATTGCCTTTGCCACCCTGGACTTCGCTCTGGCCGTTGCCATTGCCCGGCGCATTACTTTGACCATTGCCATTACCGTTGTCGGCGACCTGGGGCTCGTTTAGGCCGTTGCTGTTGCCGCTGCCGTTTCCGGCCGCTTCCTCGGCGGCGGGCTCGGTTTCGGCCTGCAGGGCCTCCGGTTCGGCAGCGGGAGCGGCCTGTTTGGGTGCCGGCTCGGCCTCAGAGGCCTCCGCGTTGGCATTACCTTTGCCATTGCCATTGTTGCCGTTCTCGGCGCCCTGGGCATTGGCGTTACCATTGCCTTGGCCATTACCGTTATTGCCTTGGCCGTTACCGTTGCCCTGGGCTTCGTTCTGGCCGTTGGCGTTACCGTTGCCATTGTTGCCGTTGGCGTTGCCATTGCCGTTGTTGCCGTTACCGTTGCCGGCGCCTTGGGCGTTGTTTTGGCCATTGCCGTTACCGTTTTCGCCGCCCTGGGCTTCGTTCTGGCCGTTGGCATTGCCGTTACCATTGCCCTGGGCATTGATCTGGCCATTGGCACTACCATTGCCATTGCCATTGCCATTGCCATTGCCGTTGTTGCCGTTACCGTTTTCGGCGCCCTGGGCGTTGTTTTGGCCGTTGGCATTTCCGTTACTGTTGCCCTGGGTGTTGGCGTTGCCATTGCCAATACCGTTGCCCGGGCCGTTACCATTGCCTATACCATTTTCTTGGCCATTGCCGTTGCCTTGGGCGTTATTTTGGCCGTTGCCAATACCGTTCCCTAGGCCGTTGCCATTGCCAATACCGTTTCCTTGGCCATTGCCCTTGCCGGCGCCCTGGCCGTTGGCGTTGCCGTTCTCCTGGCCATTGCCATTCTCGGCACCCTGGGCGTTATTTTCGCCGTTGCCATTACCCCGGCCATAGCTCCTGCCGTTACCTCGGCCATTGCCTTGGCCATTGCCATTACCATTGCCGTTATCGTTGCCGTTTTCCTGGCCATTGCCATTTTCGGCACCCTGAGCGTTATTTTGGCCGTTGCCATTGCCGTTACCCCGGCCAAAGGCGTTGCCGTTGCCGTTGCCGGCACCTCGGTCGTCGCCCTGACTCTGGCCCAGCCCACGGTTGGCAAAGCCGCGCCCGGCGACACCGGTTTGATCAAACGCGTATTCCTGTTCTTCAGCTTGCGTATCGCCATCGGCCGCGCCGTCATCTCCCGATGCGGAAGCTTCGGTGCCGTCAGCGGTATCGGATGCCAGGGAGGTTTCCGTTACCGGATCTCGTTGCGTGCTTTCGCCGGAAAAGGCGGCAGCGACATCCTGGTTCGCTTCAAAGCGCGGGTCCCTCGTGAGAGGGTCCGCGGACGTCCCATCGGCGGCCCTGGGTGCGACGCGCTCGGACCCACCGGCCGTCTCCGCGCCGTCATCAATCGGCTGCTCGACATCGCCCTGTCGCTGATTGCCATCGCCACGGCCATCATCGGCAGCCTCGTTTGCTTCCGCCGCGCCGGCGCGCGGGCCCTGTGGTCCCGTGGAACCACCCGCCTCATCGGTATACGCGGTATCTTCGGTTTGTGCCGCTTCGCCGCCTTCCTGGGTATCGGCATCGCCATCGACCCGAGTTTCGGTGTCGGCGCGTCGCGCAGATTGCGCGCTTTCCGAAGCCTCACCGGCGCCAACCATACTCTGCCAGAAAGAATGACCCGCGTCGTCATCGCGGTCACGCACCTCGTCTCCAGCCATAGCCTGGGACGTACCGCCGTCTTGGCGATCGCTCTGTACAGTTGTTTGGTCTTCGGTCGCCTCTGCGTTTTGAAGCATCTGGCGAATAATATTTGGCATTCTAGCCATGGCACTATGTCTCCCCAAATAGACAGTATGGGTTTCAAGGACAGTGCAATTCTCATAAAATTGTTCTAATTGTTACAACAACATTACCTAGATATTCCTAACAATCCGTATCCAAACACACTTAAGATTGTTGGTTAATTTCAGGCACTTAACGCCCAAAAAGTGCTAAATTTCATGGTTAATGACCAATCTTATAATTAAATAATTATGATATATTACTAATAAAGGTTGCAAAAAATTAAACCGCTGATTAACCAATTCCGTGAGAATTCTGCGGTTCTGGAGGGGGCCGATCGTTGAGTCCGACGGACTTGCATTAGTGGATGGGCGTACAACCTCGGAACCGCGCGCCGAAGCACCCGGTGGCTATGCCCACGAAAAAAATTACTGAATTTTGCCTAACCTATGCCGAATGACCTATCGGACGGCGTTTTTGGCGGCGGCCCTGAGACGCGGGGCAACCTCGGTGGCGAATTTCGTCAATGGCTCCTTCATATCACCGGGGCGCAGACCCGGCGGCACGGCCCAAGTCACCAAATCGGTGACGCCATAGTCGCGGATGAAAGCGCTCAATTCCGCAACGCAATGATCAACATCGCCAACCACCCAGTTTTGCGAGATGCGTTCGCGGTCCTGGTCCGGCGGTGCGCCCCGTCCCGCCGCCTCGAATGCCCGGGCGTAGTACTCCATACGGAAACGTTCGGCGGCCCGCACCGCCGGCCACTCGCCTTCCTTGTCGTCGGTCACGAAACAGGGCTTGATAATGCCGATGCGGTAGTCGTCCGGGTCCCGGCCCGAGGCGGTCAAGGCGTCAAGCCAGACCTGGATGGTGGTCTCGTATGGCCCCTGGGGTAACAGATGCGCATTGAAACGGGCCGCGCGCAGGGCGCCCTGTTCGGACGAGGCCGCGACCCAAAGGGGCGGGCCGCCGGGCTGCACATAGTCGGGCTTGATGGTCACATCCTCCGCCGTGTAGCGCTTGCCCGTGAAGCTGAACCTCTCACAGGCGAAGCAGCGGCTGAGAACTTCCAGGCCTTCATCCGTGCGCGATACCCGCTGGCGCACGGGCAGGCCGTAGCCGTTGAAATCCTGGGGCACATAGCCGAGACCGACGCCGATTTCGACCCGGCCGCCGCTCAGATTGTCCAAAACCGCCAGATCCTCGGCCAACCGGACGGGTTGGTAGAGCGGCAGGATCGAAATGTCGGAGGAAAAACAGACTTTCTTCGTCCGCGCCGCCATGGCGGCGGCAACAGGTATCCAGGATGGCAAATAGCCGTCATCAACGAAATGATGCTCGGTGAACCAGATCAGATCAATGCCAAGCCCTTCCAGCCAGACCGCCTGATCAAGAATTTCGGCATAAAAACTTTGATTATCGATGCCTGAATCAGGCGGATTGCGAAAATCATAGACCACGCCAATGCGCAGATCTGGTTTCATTTGCTCGTCTCCCTCCAAGTATCGCGGCAGCAGCCAGGCCGCGCGCCATGGCATTTTCCGATTGTATCAGCGATGCAAGACAAATTGCAGATGGCGCAAATGGCGAAAATCTCCGACAATGCTTCCCATGTGTTCCCGACAATGGCGAGTTCAGCAATGCAGCAACAGGAAACCGAACCCGAAGGCTACGTCGTCGACGCCGTCGAAGCATGGATTGCCGAAAATATCGAGGGCCTGACGCCGCCCTTCACCTGGACCCGCCTGCAGGGCGGGCACTCCAATCTGACCTATCGCATTGACGACACCCAAGGCCGCGCCGCCGTTATCCGCCGCCCGCCCCAGGGCGAGTTATTGCCCAAGGCTCACGATATGAGCCGCGAATGGGCAATCATATCGGCGTTGGGTCCGACAGCGGTGCCCGTGGCACCGGCCATGGCTTTTTGTGAAAGCCCCGATGTGACCGGTGCCTGGTTCTATGTCATGGGGCTGATCGATGGCCGTCCCCTTTACAGTGCCGATGACGCCGAAGAACTTGTGGCGGAGGAAAACCGCCAGACCCTGGCCTGGTCCTTCATTGATGTCCTGGCCGATCTGCACAGCCTGGACCCGGACGAAATCGGCCTGGGCGAACTGGGCAAGAAGGAAGACTATATTGGCCGGCAACTGCGCACCTG
>JASLLM010000185.1 GCA_030747035.1 Alphaproteobacteria bacterium
GGCCAGATCCGGGGCATCGATCTGCAGCAGCAGGCCGGCGCCGACGATGGCGTGGTATTCCACCGACAGGGCGGCGGCCAGGGCCTCCACATAGGTTTCGATATCCGGATAATATTCGTTCTGCATGGCGGCCGCGATAATCCCGGGCGAAGGCGCCGTCAGGAATGCCTCGGTGACATTCCGCGTCCGCAACAAATCATTTAAACGGCCACATTCTTGGTCAATAGCATCGCTGTCGCGGTAGCCGACCGGCCCGATCGCCTTGGGCGCCTTCATCAACGAGACGCGGTCGTCCTGGGTTGTCATGGCCAGCAGCTTCTTGCGGTAACCCTCGTACATGGTCATGTCCGCCATCAGCTTGCGGTCGCTGTGGCCGCCAAAGCCGGTCATGCGGTAGCGCACATAGGTAAAGAAGCTCTCGCGGCCCATCTCGCCGTCATTGATCACATCCAGTCCGGCGGCAATCTGCTTGTCGACAATATCGGCCGTGGCGGTTTCGACAGCCTGACCCAGTTCCGTTGGCTCCGCCGCTTCGCCCGCCGCCAACAGGCGGCGCAATTCACCGGGCCTGGGCAGGCTGCCGGCGTGGGTCGTTAGGATGCGTGTCTGGCTGGTCTGCATGTTGTGGCCTTCATGACGGCAGGCGGCGCGCAAGGGTCATGAAAGCTTAAACGTCTGGTGCGGGGATGGGAATGGCGGCGATGGCGGCTGACGCCACCGATCACTGCGCGGCAAAAACAGTCTTTAGCGGAAAATGCACTCCGTCTGGCCCAGACCGGCGATTTCCGTCACCGCCAGCACCGGCGACGGGCCGGGGGCGTCGGGATACTTGGTCGTCACGATGGATCCGGTCAGCACCACATCACCGGCCCGCAAGCCGACATCATATTGCGCCAGATGATTGGCCAGCCAGGCCAGGGCCGCATAGGGATGCCCCATGACATCGGCGCCTTGGCCCGAGCCCATGACTTGGTCGTCGATCCGGTTCTGCCCGGAAAGGGCGGCCAGGTCCAAATCCTCCGACGGCGCCACCGCCTGGCCCAGAACGGCGCCAAGGTGGAAAAAGTCATCCGCGATCAAGGTTGGGGCATCCACCGCCTCGTCGTGGAAGTCGGTGAAGCGTTCTTCAATGACTTCCATGGCGCTCATGACAGAGCCAATATATGGGGCGATATTCGACCGGTCGAAAGGCGCGCCGGACAGTGGCACATCAGCGGCCAGACGGACCGCGATCTCACACTCCACGCCGGGCTTGCGCAATGCGGCGAAGTCATAACCGGCCGGGCTCTGGCGCAGGCCGATCTCGAAAATACCCCCCGCGCAGGGCGATGGAATATTCAGAAAAACCTGCATCACCTTGGTGGTGCAGCCGATTTTCCAGCCGACACGGGCGCCGTGCCCGGCCTGGGACAGGCGCTCATGCAGGGCGAATTGCACCTGATAGGCCTCCCGCTCGTCGCGAGGCCGCGGAGCAAGGGGCAGGCAGTCCAACTGCCGGCGGTTGCCGCGCAACTCAAGCAACAGATCGGCGCAGTCTGCGATACGGGCGGAAAGTCCCCGTCCGGGCATGGCTTATGATTTCACAAGGGCGGTGCGCCGGCTATCCAGCATTTTCAGCACCGCGCCCAACGTGCGGTCGGTTTTCAATACTCCGCCCCGTCCCAACAACTGGTAGGCAGCCGGCCGCCGGCCGCTCTTGTTGCGTTTGACGATGGAATACATGGGCAGCGCCGAAACCTGGCCGTAAATAGCGAAGATCGCCCCAGCCTCGTTCCAATCAACCGCATAGTCCAACCAATCGCCGGCGATAACGCCGCGACTGTAAGACTGCAGGATATCGCGCAACTCCTGCCGGTTGAAGAAATCTGCTTTTCCCCTGGGGTGGGAGCCGCCGGCCTTGGGGTGGTGCCGGCGACGGGACTGCTCGAAGGTGACAACCTCGGTCATCAGGAAATTATTCTCCAGCCTCGTGGCATAAATTTGCCCCTATTCTGTCATGCAAAGTGGCATGACGCCATATGCCCGTCGTCGATTCTTCGCAATTCGGGCGCTTCATCCAGACAGCGGCTTTCAGCCCTGGGGCAGCGGTCGGCGAAGGCACAACCAGTTATCTGACGGGTTTGCGAGCTGACACTGCCCTGCAAGGTCGAGGCCCGGTCGGCGCCTGAGCGCCGGCCCGCGCCAATCCGCGGCACCGCGTCGAACAGCGCCTTGGTGTAGGGATGGCAAGGCTTGGCGAACAATTGCGCCCGGCCGGCAAGCTCCACCACCCGGCCCAGATACATCACCGCGACCTCGTCGCAAACATAGTCGACGACGCCCAGATCATGACTGATCAGCATGTAGGTAACGCCAAAATCCTGCTGCAATTCCTGCATCAAATTCAGCACCTGGGCCTGCACCGATACATCCAGGGCCGAGACCGGTTCGTCGGCCACGATTAGGCTGGGCCGGGTCACTAGGGCACGGGCGATGGCGATTCGTTGCCTCTGCCCGCCGGAAAATTCATGGGGATATTTGTCCAGATCGTTGCGGCGCAGCCCCACCGCGTCGATGGCCTGGCCAATGGCTTCCTCCCGCGACACACCGGAGGTGCCATCGCCTTGCCGCGGTGCTAGGGCTTCCAGGGTCTCGCCGACGATGCGGCGCACCGTGTGGCGCGGATCCAGCGAACCATAGGGGTCCTGAAAGACCATTTGAAACTGCGCCCGCGCCTGCCGCAGCTCCATGGCCGACAGTTGCGACAAATCCCGGCCCAGCACCTCGACATGGCCAGCCGTCGGCGTATCCAAGGCCATGCACAGACGGGCCAGGGTCGATTTGCCGCATCCGGATTCGCCAACCACGCCCAGGCTGCGCCCGCGCTGGATACTCAAATCGACGCCATTCAAGGCAAAGACGGTTTCAGGGGGGCGAAACAGACTTTCCCGTGGCAAGGTGAATTGCCGGCGCAGGCCCACGGTGTGCAGCACAGTCTCGCTCATCACACCGCACCCCCGAGATGATGACAGGCCGCATGATGCGCCGCACCGACCTCCGCCATGCCCGGGGCCGGTCCCCAGCAAACATCGGAAGCCTTGGCACAACGATCGGCAAAGGCGCATCCGGGCGGCAGATCGGCCAGTTCCGGCACGGTACCTGGAATGGTGTGCAGGGGACCGTCGTGGCGCTCCCCCACCCTCGGCACCGCCGCGAACAGGCCCTGGCTATAGGGATGGGCCAGATGTTCGAACAGGCTATCGGTGGGGCCCTGCTCCACCATAGAACCGCCGTACATGACGGCGACATTGTCCGTGGTCTCGCCGATGACGCCAAGGTCATGGCTGATCAGGATCAGGCCCATGCCGCTGTCATCCACCAGTTCGTTGATCAGATCCAGAATCTGCCCCTGGATAGTCACGTCCAGGGCGGTGGTCGGCTCGTCCGCCAGCAGAATATCCGGTTCACAGCTCAAGGCCATGGCGATCATCACCCGCTGACGCTGGCCGCCGGACATCTGATGGGGATAGGCATCAATGCGTTTGGCCGGATCGGGCAGCCCGACCCGGTCCAACAGCCGCAGCACCTCGTCACGGGCATTGGCGCCCCGCAGGCCACGATGCAGGCGCAGCGGTTCGGCGATTTGCCGGCCGATGCGGTGCACCGGGTTCAGGGACGTCATGGGCTCCTGAAAGATCATCGCGATGCGGTTGCCGCGAACATGGCACATCTCATCCTCGCTCAGGCCCAGCAAATCGGTACCGCCCAGATCAATGCGCCCGCGCACCCGGGCGCCTTCGGGCAGCAGACCCATCAGGGCCAGGGCGGTGATCGACTTGCCGCAACCGGATTCCCCAACCACCCCCAGGGTGCCGCCGGCCTCCACCGCGAACGAGACCCCGCGTACCGCCGGCACCATGCCCCGGTTGGTTTGCAGTTCCACATGCAGGTCGTCCACCGAAAGCAATGCCATGCCGCCTACCTTTGCCGGGCCAGCCGCGGATCGATCAGATCACGCAAGCCGTCGCCGATAAGATTAAGACCCAGCACGGAGAGCACGATGGCCAGGCCCGGCCAAACCGCAATGATCGGGCTGGAGAAGATATGTTTCTGGCTTTCGCTCAACATCCGGCCCCAGCTTGGATCGGGGGGTTGTGAACCAACGCCAAGATAGCTCAACGCCGCCTCGGCCAGAATGGCGACGGCGAAGGAGATCGTCGCCTGCACCACGATGACGGAAACAATATTGGGCAGGATATGTTCGACGGTAATCGCCAGATTTCCCTTGCCGGCGGCTTTCGCGGCCAGGACGAACTCGCGCTCCCACATCGCGATACCGGCGGCGCGCACCTGCCTGGCAAACAGCGAGATATTGAAGATGCCCAGGGCCAAAATGGCATTGGTGATGCCCGGCCCCCAGCCCGCCGTCAGCAAAATGGCGATCAGGATCACCGGAAAGGCCATGTTCAGATCGCTCAACCGCATGATCACGTCCTCGGTCCAGCCCCGCCTGGCGGCGGCCCACAGGCCGATGGCCGCACCCACAACCGCGCCCAGGCTGACGGCGATCAGGCCAACCACGATCGAGGTCTGCGCCCCGGCCATGATCATGGAAAGGATGTCGCGGCCGAACCGGTCGGTGCCGAACCAATGCTTCAGGCTGGGCGGCCGCAAACGTTCGAGAATGACGATTTCAGTCGGCGAATGGGGCGTCCAGAGCAATGAAAGCAGGGCGGCAAAAATCATCGTACCCGTCAACACCAGCCCAATCATGAAGGACCGGTGGCGCAGGGCGCGATAGCCGAAGCCGGGCGCGGCCGCCTTGTTCTCCGTTGTTGTTGCCGTTGCTGTTGCCTGCACGGGAGCCGTCCTCAGGTATGAACACGAATGCGCGGGTCGACCATCGCGTACAGAACATCGACCACGAAATTGACCACCACCACGATGGCGGCGAACAGCAGTACGACGTTCTTCACCACCATCAGGTCGCGGTTCGAAATGGCGTCGAATATCAACTTGCCGACGCCTGGCAGGGTGAACACATTCTCGATCACCAGGGTGCCGGTCACCACGGTCGCCACCAGCAGGCCACCGATGGTCAGGACCGGTATCAGGGCGTTGCGCAGAACGTGGCGCCATAACGCGGCCCGGCGGCTCAAGCCCTTGGCCCGCGCCGTGCGCACATAATCCTCCCGCGCCACCTCCAGCACCGAGGAGCGGGTGACCCGCGTCATGATCGCGGTCAGGCTCAAGGCCTGGGTGAAGACCGGCAGCATCAGGGACCGGACACCGCGCCAGACACCATCGTCCCAGCCGGAAAAACCGCCCGAGGGCAGCCACTGCAGGATCACTGCAAACAAGATAATCAGCAGAATGCCGAACCAGAAGTCCGGGATCGCCAGGCCCAACTGGGAAAATCCCATGACGCCATAGTCACCCAGGCGGTTGTGGTTGGTGGCGGCAAAAATGCCCAGTGACAGGGATACCAGCGTCGCCACCACCATGGCGCCGATAGCCAGCGGCAGCGTGACCTGCAGGCGCTGGCCGATCAATTCCGTTACCGGAACCTTGTAGACATAGGACAGACCCATTTCGCCCTGGAACAGTCCGGCAATCCAGTCCACGTAACGGATATGGGCGGGGCGGTCCAGGCCCAGCTCCAGGCGTATGGCCTTGACGGCGCTTTCCGGCGCATCGACACCCAGCATGGTCAGGGCGGGATCGCCCGGCAATACCTCCAGCAGCAGAAAGATGATCACCGACGCACCGAATATGGTGATCAGGAAGGTCACGAACCGCCGGGCGAGAAAGACAGACATGCCTCCGCTTTAACCCCGAACGCGGCGGCATGCAAGACCGCCGCCGCCAGATCGCCTGGCCAACGCACTGCCCAATTATTGCCCAATTTGCGTCACCACCTCGCCATATGGACCGGCAAGTATGGGGCAATGGCAACAACGCGCATTTGCACGCCTGGGGGCGGGGCATGATCATCGGCGACTTGGATCTGGACTGGGCCGAACAGGATCCCGACTATCTGGCCCGCGTGAAAGCCTTTCTGGTTTCCGGCAGGCAGGAACCCGAAACAATGCCAGACCAGCCCCTGCCGCCGATCCGTGCGGCGGATGGCACAACGCCCGATCTTGCGGTAAAGTAGGCGCATGAGATGCAGCGCCGTCATTGGCGGCGCCGGAGATCGGGGATTTTTCCGCATGGCGATGGTGTTTTACGACCTGGCGGGCCAGGACGGCCGAAATTTTAGTCCTTATTGCTGGCGCACCCGCATGGCCCTGGCCCATAAGGGACTAGCGTATGAGCACAGGGGCGTCGCCTTCACGGCCATCGGGAATGTGGGCAAGGATAAGGGTGGCGAGGCCTTTCGCACCGTGCCGATCATCGAGGACGACGGCAGGCTGATCGGCGATTCAAATGCCATTGCCGAGTATTTGGAGGAACAGTATCCCGACCAACCGTCGCTGTTCGGTGGCGCGGGCGGGCGGGGAATGTGCTATTTCATCCATAGCTGGACCAATACGGTGGTGCATGCGGGCGTGGCGCCCCTGGTCCTGATGGATATCTACGCCCATGTCTGCGAAGAGGACCGGGGCTATATCCGCGCCAGCCGGGAAAAAATCTTTGGCCGGCCCCTGGAAGAGGTACAGGCGGGCCGCGAGGACCGGGTGGAGGGTTTCCGTGCCGCCCTGGCGCCGCTGCGGCTGACCGTGCGGCGTCAGGCCTTCCTGGGCGGCGAACAACCCAACTATGCCGACTACACCGTGTTCGGCGCCTTTCAATGGGCCCGCACCATCAGTGATTTCCGGGTTCTGGCCGAGGACGATCCGGTCTTCGCCTGGTTCCAGCGTGTCCGCGATTTGTTCGACGGGCTGGGCCGCAATTCACCCGGTTACTATTAAGCAAGCGCGATCAAGGGATTAACGAGATGACAGAACTATACACCGGCGGCCTGCTGTACGACGGCGGCAATGAAATCGTGGCCGGCCAGGCAGTCCTTGTCGAGGACGGCAAGGTCGCCAAGGTCGCCCCGGCGGCGGAATTCAGCGGCTTCGAGGGCCGGACCATTGACACATCGGGCGGCACCCTGATGCCGGGCCTGTTCGATTGCCACGTGCATTTGTGCCTGGGCGCCGAGGGTGACCCGGGCACCGCCGCCGACAAGCTGTTGCCGGGACAGACCACCATGAAGGCGCTGGAGCGGGCCCAAAGCACCCTGGCCAGCGGCATCACCGCCATCCGCGACTGCGGCGGCAAGGATTTTCTGGAATTTGCCGTGCGGGATGCGGTCAATGCCGGTATCCAGATGGGCCCGACGATCCGTGCCTCGGGCCGGGTTATCTGCATGACGGGCGGGCACGGCAACCGTAATGGCCGCATCGCCGATGGCATCGACGAAGTGGTGCGCGCGGTGCGCGAACAAATCCACGCCGGCAGCGATCTGATCAAGATAATGGCCACGGGCGGTGTCATGACCCCGGGCGTGAACCCCGAGGATGCCCATTACACGGCCGAGGAAATGGCCGCAGGCATCGCCGAGGGGCGGCGCTTTCACTGCCGCTCCGCCTCCCACGCCCAGGGCCGGGACGGCATCCTGAATGCAGTGCGCGGCGGCATTACCTCGATCGAACATGGCATCTTCATGGACGAAACCTGTGTCCGGGAAATGCTGGCCCAGGGCACTTATCTGGTGCCCACGGTCTCGGCCCTGCGCAATATTCTAGATAACAAGGGCAACGGCATCCCCGATTACGTGATCGAAAAGACCGAGCGGGTTTCGGAACATCACCGCCGCTCCATCCAGATGTACTACAAGGCGGGCGGCAACATCGCCATGGGCACGGATGCGGGCACGCCGTTCAATAAGCACGGCGCCAATGCCATGGAGCTGGAATTCATGGCGGATCTGGGCATCAAGCCCATCGATGCCCTGCATTTCGGCACCGCCAGTAGCGCCGATCTGATGGACCTGGAAGATCAGGGCCGGGTGGCGGCGGGCATGGCGGCGGATTTCCTGGTGGTCGACGGCAATCCCGGCGATGACATCGCCAAGGCGGCGCGGCGGGACAATCATCGCCTGGTCATCAAGGGCGGCATCCCGGTGGCGGGCCATAAGGTGCAGGCGGCGGGCCCGAATTTCCAGCGCATGGCGGCATTCTAGGGGCCCGGCGGGCCGTAACCCGGCAACGGCACGGAAGGACAAAAGACGGTTGAGCCCGCCCCCACAACAGACTAAAACCCCCCCAACGCCGGCGTAGCTCAGTTGGTAGAGCAACTGATTTGTAATCAGTAGGTCACGGGTTCGACTCCTGTCGCCGGCACCATATTTTTCAATGACTTAGATATTTTTTTCTTTGCTTCTAGAATAATTGTGTTCGGGCGGTGTCCGAATTTGATCCAGAAGGCGATGGGCGGTATTTGATTGTCGCCGTAGCGCGACACAAGGTTTTGATGGAGACTACGATAGTCTTAAAGTCTAGCGGATCTACCTTGGTGATCCGTTTATTGCCCTTCCGAGGGTTATCTGATTGTGCTGGACCCAGCGGTATCCCCCGACTTCCAAGGTTCCTACGCCATTGTCCGTTTTCGTAGCGGCTGTCTATACTCGCGTTATGGCTACTGAAGAACATATTGCAAAGCTGGAAGAAGGCATCGAGGTCTGGAACGAATGGCGCTTGCATGATGAAGACGTAGCCGCGGACCTCAGTGGGGCGGATCTGAGAAAAACGAATCTAGGCGGGGCGCTCCTCTTCTTGACGGATCTCAGCGGGGCGGATCTCAGATATGTGAACCTCGGTGAGGAGAATCTGCTCAAGTCAAACCTCAGCAATGCAAACCTCAGCGGTGCGAGCCTCGGCGGTGCGGACATCAGCGGTGCGGACCTTAGTAATGCGAACCTCAGCAATGCGAACCTCAGCAAGGCCAATTTTCAAGGCGTGCCCGCTGACCATACAGAACTAGAACCCAAGGGCTTGCCAGGGGC
>JASLLM010000186.1 GCA_030747035.1 Alphaproteobacteria bacterium
CGGACTGCCCGAACCGTTCGAAAAGCGGACGGTTACCGGAACTCTCTGTCCACTGAAATGCGGCGCGATGCAATATTCGCGTGCCGCTTCCAGGGCTGAAAAGTACCCCTCGCACGCGATGCCAATGGCATGTATTGGTCGTGTTCCCGCTTTGTGATCTGGCGTATCTGCAATGATCGCTTCGACGATCTGCTTATCCGTCGGGATATCAGACATCCCCTTGCCCCCCGTCAATACCGCCTAGTTTCCCCCAAAGCGGCTGTCTGTCTTTAGCTAATTCATGTACTAAAGCTACATACGGGTACCAATCGTGTCGATAGCATAGGCGCGTGCTTCTGCTTGGTCAAATTTCTTTCCGTGTTCAACCGCCGCGTCAAAGTCTGCATGCCCCATACGGTCGCGTGCAACCTCGACATAACGCCGCACCGAGCCTCCCAGCTTGACCGGTGCATCTTGCAATGCACCGTAAATCACGGCCAGTTCTTCATCCGCCTTGAGTTTTGCCAGGGGTGCGAGCAAACGGCTGATGGCGGTCCAATTGTAAACCGTTGCGCCATGTTCCGGCAGCGCGATCAGCGTGTCGATCTCGATTCTAAGCGCCTCGCGCGGTTCAGCCGACATCGCCTTTATATACGATATGATGCTACTGACGCGCTGAGCGCCCAAATGGTTGCCGCCGATTTCGGCCCATTCGATGGCCAATTGCAGCTCTTTCAGCGCCAGGTCAAGATCGCTCATGCTGGCAAGGCCACCACGCGCAAAATGAACATAGCCGATCATCGAAGGTTGCCGCACTACCTGGCTCAGTTCATCCACCATGGCCACCAATTCGCTGGCACGATCAGCATTGCGCGCGCGTGCCTCCACGAAGGCCGCCATGCTCAGTTCGAACAACTGGCCGGCCAGATTGTTGTGTTCCCGGGCATCCGCGATCGCGCGGCCGTGGTACATTCTGAATGTATCCGTTTCGCCCAGCCAGTAGGCGATCTTCCCCGCCAAATGCGCCAGCCAACCCTGACTGCTGTCACGGCCGGCCGCCTCCAATGCAAAGCCGCGCTCGACATATTCCCTGGCCTTCGCCGCATCGCCCAATTCATGAAAGGCATAGGCGGCGCAGCCTGCCATGAGCAGCGGACCGCCTGCCAAATCATCTGCCCCGGGCTGCGACATGATCCGGGTCGGCCATTCCGCAACCTCGGATTCCCGATGCAGATAAGTGTACAGCAACAACGGCATTGTCAGCCGCGCCACCAGGTCCAGGTCGCTAGGCAGCGCCCTTTCGAACGCCGCCCGCAGGTTGGGCATGTCGTCCTGAATGGCGCTCGCCGCCGCCCGCTCGTCGGCGCCGGCGAACTGCTGGCCCGACGCACTGCACCGCGCCGCGAAAACTTCGCCGTGGCGCTTTTCGATCTCGGCCAACGTTCCGGCCTCTTGCAGCTTGTCCCGGCCGAACGCCTGAACCGTACGCAGCATCCGCATCCGACGCTCGCCATCAATGCGCGTGGTCAACAGCGAGGCATCGATCAACTCATCCATACCATCCAGAATTTCGACCTCGTCCGGCATATCCGCCGCGCACACCTCCAGCGCCTGCTCTTCATGAAACGGACTGGAAAATACCGACAGGCGTTGCAGCACGGTCTGGCTAGCGGGTTCGATCAGGTCATAGGACCATTCCAGCGTGCGCCGCAGGGTCTGCTGCCGGTCACTGCGCCGCTGCGCCTTGCTGGGGGTCAGGTCCAGCGGATTCTCCGAATCCTTTGCAATCCGCTCCAATGAAAACCGGCGCAGCTGACCCGCCGCGATCTCGATGGCCAGCGGGATATAGTCCAGATTGCTGCATATCGTGTGGACCGCCCCAAGCTCATCACCGTCGGGGGCAAAGTCATGACGAAGCAACTTCGCGCGCTCGACGAACAGGCGCACGGCCGTGCTCTCGTGGGGATCTTCCTCGGGCGCCGGCCTAAGTGGCGGAATTCTGTATTGCGTTTCGCCGTCAATTCCCAATATCTGGCGGCTGGTCGCGACCACGGATAATTCGCTGCAGGCCGCGCAAAGTGTCGATACCAGATCGGCGACTTCGTCCAGAACATGTTCACAGTTGTCAATCAACAGGATGGTCCTGGCATCTCGCAGCCGGTCCGTGACCCGCTGGCGCCTGCTCGTACCCGGCACCGCCTTGATCTCCAGCGTCGAGGCGACCACCGGCCAAAGATCCGTTTTTCGCTCAAGTGAAGCGAGGTTCAAGAACCATGCGCCGCCCGAAAACTCCGGCTCGAGCGATCGCACAAGCTCCAGCGCCACACGCGTCTTGCCGATGCCGCCAGGGCCCACCAATGTCACGATGCGCGAAACATCCGTCATCTGCCGCAGCAGTTCCAACTCCTGCTCGCGGCCAAGGAACGAACTCAGCCGGGCCGGCAAATTGCCGTTCACCGTCTCGCGCTTGCCGGCGATTGGCGCAAATTCGTTCGCCAGGCCCTCGGCCTGCACCTGATAGACCCGCAACCGCTCCACGCCTTTGAAGTGATGTTCGCCCAGATCCGAAAACCCGATGGCAGCTTCATCCACCCCCGACCCGATCTGTCTGACCGTCGCCTCCGACACCAGTATCTGATCAGCGTTGGCCGCACCTTCAAGCCGACGTACCGCCGACAGGGCCGGGCCAAAAAGTCACCCCCACGGGGCCGGGCCGCGCCAAAATGAATGCCGGCGCGCAGCCGCAGACGCCCCGTGGCGCCCCAGGACGCCGACTGCATGGCCAGTTGGACCTCGATGATCGTGCGCACGGCATCTTCGGAATGGTCGAATGTGGCCAATACGCCGTCGCCGGTATGTTTGAACGGGTTGCCGCCTGCCTTGCGGATCGCGCCATGCACGATCTCATCATGCAGATCCATCGCCGCCATCATGTCCGTTGGAAAACGTCTGTGCAATTCGGCACTGCCGACGATATCCGTCGTCAGAAAGGTTAACTCCTGAAATCCGATATCCTCGTCAAAAGGATTTGCATCCGCAAGCGGCATCGTGCCTTCTTATGGTATCGTTATGGCCAAGAAATACACGATTACATGACAGCGACCGTCGCGCCCGTTGTCAGGTAAGCAGCCGACATCCATTCCGTCAAGCAATCTGAGGTTGTCCCCGGGTTTCAAATATTGAACCGTGGTGCATACGGCACCTTCAAGCGAGTGGACGGAACGTCAGTCCGCCACACCCTCCGCCGCCACGTCCTGAAAGATTCCGTTGGCTATGATCATGGCTTCGCGGATTGAGGGAACGCCAATATAGCCGCCAAGGTGCAGCAGCACTTCGCCGATTTCATCCTCGGTCCAGCCTTGGCGCAGGGCCATGCGGATATGTATCTCCAGCTCCGGCCAGCGCGCCGTGCAGGTATCCGAGATCACGCAAATCAGGGTCCGGGTCTTCAGGTCCAGGCCCGGCCGGGTCCAGAGCATGCCAAAGATGGCCTCGGAGGTGTATTGGCCAAATTTCTCCATGGTCGGGTTGTTGTAGGTGTTTGTGGCCATGTTCTCGACCATGGCATCGCCCATCAACTGGCGGCGGATCTCCCGGCCCTTCTTGTAAGTTTCGCTTTCACCCATTGCCATCTCCTCTAATTTTCACATCCTGTTCAGACCTTCACTATACATGGGGTCAATACCCGTGTCCGGCGCATGGCTGGGTTGCCACCTTGGCGCGCGCGGAGCGGAGCAAGCAGCGATATGATCAGCCGCCGAAATGATGGGGACCCACCTTTAGATGAGCAGGCTAAGCGCGATCATTGCCGCCTCCAGCGGCAACGCCAAGGGCATCGCCTGGATGTTCCTGACCGGGTTGCTGTTTGTCTTTGTAACCGGCGCGGTCCGGCATCTGGGCAGCAGCATGCACCCGGTGCAATTGGCCTTTTTGCGCTATGCCATTGCACTGATCTTTCTGTTGCCGGTTATTCTCCGCGAGATCAGAAATTACCGCAGCCGGACCCGGCGCTATGGTCTGCACGCCGCCCGCGGCCTTCTGCATGCCATCGGCGTGATGCTGTGGTTCTACGCCATGGCCCATATTCCTGTGGCGGAGGTTACCGCCCTGGGTTTTACCGCGCCCATTTTCGCCACAATCGGCGCGGCGCTGTTCCTTGGCGAAAGACTGTATATGCGCCGCATCGGCGCCGTCATATTCGGCTTCGCCGGCGCCATGGTGATCCTGCGTCCGGGCCTGCAGGTGATCGAGCTTGGCGCCATCGCGCAGCTTTGCGCCGCGCCGCTGTTCGCCGCCTCGTTGCTGATATCGAAGAAACTGACGGAAACCGAGCACAACAGCACGATCGTCGCGGTGATGGGAATTTTCGTCACCCTGGCACTGCTGCCGCCGGCGCTGTACTTCTGGCGCTCACCAACTATTGAAGAGATGATCTGGTTGTTTGCGGTTGCCGGGCTGGCGACTTTGGGGCATCTGACAATGACCCAGGCGTTCCGCTGTGCCGAGATCACGGCCTTGCAACCGGTTTCGTTCCTGCAACTGGTCTGGGCCACGCTGTTGGGCTTCTATGTCTTTGGCGAAGAGCCGGATTTCTGGACCTGGGTCGGCGGCGGCATCATCGTAACCTCGGCCACCTATATCGCCCACCGCGAGGCCCGGGCGAGGTCGAAGGACGGTCGGGGAGGAGATTAGCGGTTGAAACGGACCGGCTATCGTATAGGCCTTATTGTTATCGCCATCGTCTTGTCAGGCTTCTGGCGCGCAACACCGTGGGGTTTCCGTTCCTTTGAAAGCTTGCTGGCACCTGGCGCGGATCCCTGGCCGCGCTGGAGCACAGCAAATCCGGACAGCCGTGCCGAGATCGATTTCACAGCCTGGGACGGGCTGTTAAAGCGTTATCTGAAGACCGCGCCGAACGGCATCAATCTGTTCCGCTACGGCGCAGTCACCGCCGCCGACAAGGCCGCACTGGACAAGACCATCGCCGCACTGTCGGCATTGCCCATCAGCACCTACAACCGGGGACAACAACAGGCCTATTGGATCAATCTGTATAACGCCCTGACGGTCATGGTGGTGCTGGAACATTTTCCCGTTGATTCCATCATGGATATCGACATCTCGCCGGGAATTTTCAGCTTTGGCCCCTGGGACAAGAAACTGCTGCGCGTTGAGGGCGAAGACATAAGCCTGAACGACATCGAACACCGCATTCTGCGCCCGCTGTGGGGTGATCCGCGCATCCACTATGCCCTCAACTGTGCCTCACTCGGCTGCCCCAACCTTGGCGCCACGGCCTATGGCGCCGCGGATATGGAAGCCCGTCTGGAAGCCGCCGCGCGGGCTTTCATCAATCACTCCAGAGGCGTCCGCTTCGAGGACGGAGAGCTGGTGGTTTCCAGCATCTATGACTGGTTCGCCGCTGATTTCGGGGGCGGCGAGGCCGGCGTCCTGGCCCATTTGCGCAAATATGCCGCGCCGGAGCTGGACCGGAAAATTACGCAGCACGGCCGGCTTGACCGCGCCAGCTATGACTGGCGCCTGAACGGGTCCGAATAACGGCCCGGCGCCGCTGCGCCGTCATTGTGGAGCGGTGCGCGCAAGCGCACTAGCGTGAGCGAAAAATCAGGGCCGCATCCCGAAGCTGACGGGCCCGGGCGTGCGCAGGGGCGCGGCCAGATTGGCGAAGTCACACAGCAGGGGCCGGGTCCGGCAAGGCTCGATGATATCCTCGATCCAGAAAACCTCCGCCGTGCGATAGGGGGAGCGCAGACGGTTCAGGCGTTCCTCGATCTTCGCCAGCTCCGCCTCCCGGTCATCCGCCGCATCCAGGTCAGCGGCGTAGGCGGCCTCGATCCCGCCTTCCAGGGGCAACGAGCCCCAGCGCGCCGTGTACCAGGCATAACGCACGGAATAGCGGCCCACGGGACGATGCGCCCCGCCGGCGACGCCGAATGAATTGCGGATGATGATGGAGCACCAGGGCGTGGTGGATTGGTTGATCGATGCCATGGCGCGGACCCCGTGGCGGATGGTGCCCGTGCGCTCCGCCTCGCCGCCGACCAGGAAACCGGGACAATCGGCCAGATAGACCACCGGCAAATGAAAAGTTTCGGCCATGTCGACGAAACGGGTGACCTTGTCACAGGCATCCGAGGTCCAGGCGCCGCCATAGAAATGCGGGTCCGAGGCCATTAGCGCGACGGGCCAGCCATCCAGGCGGGCCAGGCCGGTGATGATGGAGCGGCCGAACATCTTGCCGATCTCGAAGAAAGAACTTTTATCCACCAGCGAATTGATGATCTTGCGCATGCGGTAAACCTGGCGCGTGTTCTTCGGGATGATGCCGTTTAGCATTTCGTCCTGACGGCCGATGTCATCCTCCTGGAGGCCGCGCGGCGGCAACTCGAAGACCGAAGAGGGCATATATGAAAGGAAGCGTCGGGCACATGAAAAGGCGTCTTCCTCGCTGTCGGCGGCGTGATCCACACCGCCCGCGGCGGTCTGGATGGCGTGGCCGCCCAGTTCCTGCTTGTCCAGATCCTCGCCGATATGTTTCACCACCGGCGGGCCGGCCACGAACATGGCGCCGATATCCTTGACCAGCACGGAATAATGCGTGGCCGCCAGGCGCGCGGCGCCCAAGCCCGCGACCGAGCCCAAGCCGAGGCCTACCACGGGCACCGTGGCCATGTTACTGGCCAACAGATCGAAACCCGACGAACTGCCATAGCCGCCCGGCAAATTGGCCCGGCCCTTGGTCTCAATGGTCTTGACCGAGCCGCCGCCGCCCGACCCTTCGATCATTCGAATAATTGGCAGGCGCAATTCGTTGGCCATGACTTCAGGGTATTGGGCTTTTTCCTTTATCGTCGCATCGGCGGAGCCGCCGCGCACAGTGAAGTCGTCGCCGGAAATAACCACGGGCCGGCCATCCACCTGGCCTCGCCCCATGACGCAATTGGTTGGCGAATGGGAGATGATTTCTCCGTTCTCGTCGTAACTGAAAGCACCGGCCAAACCGCCGATTTCCTGAAAGCTGCCGGGATCAAGCATATTGTCGATCCGTTCCCGCACGGTCAGGCGGCCGCCCTCGTGCTGACGCTTGATCTTGTCGGCGCCGCCCAGATTCTGCGCCAACGCCCGTCGTTGTTGCAGCTCGTCTTTCTCGCCTTGCCACTCGTCCATAACTACTCCCAATTTACCTGGAAGCCAGTATAGACAGCTTTTCGCGTCCGTGCTCGACCTCTCGGCCGTCTGTTCTGCTAGTGCTTTGAGGACCCGCGGCCTTGCGACGATTCACGTACCAAATCGCGGACGCTGCACCAAAACTTCAGACCCTCCGCCTCGCCGTGCTGTTCAAGTTCGGCGATACGAATGTCCGCCTGACGCAACGCATCATCGCCAAAGCGGCGCATCAGATTGCGCGCGGCTGCTTCGATCTGTGATTTGTCACTCATTCGGCCCGCACCTACCTCCAAGCGTATAGCAAAGGTAGGCATCCCCCAAACCGCTGCCTTGATAACCATCAAGTGGTGCAACCGTTTTCGGGCATTGATTTTGCACCGTGATCGACTAAAGCTATAGTCAATCCGACGGTTTGGAACGCGCGTGGTTTCGGGGATATCGGCTTTCGCGTGCTCTTGGGGATATGTTCATGACCGGCAAATTAGGGGTCAGTTGTTTCGGTTGTCAGACACGGCACACGACCGAATGGTGCGCCTCGAGTGACGCGGAATTGACACTACTGGATCAGGTCAAGGCGCCGAAAATAATGGAAGCCGGAACCGCATTGTTTCATCAGGGCGATGAGTGCGGTGGCATCTATTGCTTGAACTCCGGTTTGGTCGGCATCCGACGCCTGGATGCGGCGGGAAACTCAACATTATTGCGGCTTGCCGGTCCGGGTGAAACCATTGGCTACCAATCGTTTTTGCTTGGAACAGCGCACCGTGCGACGGCGGAAATCATGATGCCGAGCACGGTCTGCTTCATCCGGCGTCAGACCGTACGCGGATTGCTGGAACAGAACCCGAATTTGGGGTTGCGATTTCTACGTCACAACGTCAAGGATGCCGCCGAATTCGAGGAGCGGCACTTTGAGACCATTTCATTCACGGTTCGATCGCGGTTCCTGAATCTTCTGATGGTGCTTTACGAACGATTCGGGTCGTTGAACGAAGATGGCGAACCCGTACTGGATCTGCCACTCTCGCGCCAAGATATAGCCGCGCTGATCGGTTCCACGCCGGAAACCGTATCCCGCAGCATCTCCAAGGTGCAGGACGAGGGACTGGCGCGCTTCAAGGGCCGGAAAGTTCTGCTGCAGGATATCGACGAGCTCATGCGGCAACTGCCCGCATCCTAGGATTCCGCCAAATCCAGGGTCATGAACATGCTGTGCGGATCCGCAACATAAGCGGCAAAGGGCGCACAGGGCAGGAATCCATGTCCAGCGTAAAGGGCCTGGGCCGCTGCGAACGCTCCGCTGGAGCCGGTCTCTAAACTAAGGCGATGGTAGGCGCGCTGCCGCGCCACATCAATCATGTACCTCAGGATATGCCCGGCGATACCCTTGCCGCGATGGGCCTCGACCGTATGCATGGACTTGATCTCGCCATGCGCCGCATCAAGTTCCATCAGCGCGCCGCAACCCAACAGATCATCGCGGTCCCAAGCGGTCCAGAAAGTGATCTCGGGCCGGCGCAAGGCCTCAAGGTCCAGCGCATGCACGCTTTCCGCCGGAGAATTATCATTCATATGCGCCAGGTGAACGCCGAGCAGCGCCGCAACCCCGAGGCTTTGCAGGCCATCTTCGCGTATCAACATTCGAGACATCCTCGCCAATGAACTGGAACGTGATGCACCGGTTGCCGCTGGGATGCAAGTTTTCGTCAGCCAGTTGGTTGCGATCGGTATCAATGCGCGGTTTGAAGATGGCTTCAGCCGACTCTCGAAAGGGAATCTAGCCTTCGAACCCGTTGCGGCTGT
>JASLLM010000187.1 GCA_030747035.1 Alphaproteobacteria bacterium
GTGTCATGACTTATGGCGACTGGTATGAGAGCCTCGACCGAGAGGACTAGTCCGGTGGCTAAAGGGGACACTACGCTTTTCCATCTGGTGTTTCAGTACTCCGCGTAAATTTCGATCACGTTGTTTTCGGGGTCGCGAAAAAATAGCGTGCGGTGACGCCAGTCGGGCAGGTCGGTTGGCGCGCGCACGATGGGGACGCCCTTCGCGACCAGTTCTTCATGACAGGCATCGACGCTGGGTGGCGGGACGCGGAAGGCGAGTTGCACATTGGCCGCGCCCGGCGTCGTGGGGCCGTCGTCCCAGGCGGGGGCGGGGCCGCGCGGGCGCAGGGTCAGCAATGTCGCACCGACCCGGAAACTGACCCAGTTTTCCGCGTCGTGCTCGACGGTAAAACCCATCACCTGTTCATAGAAGGCCCGGGTTTCCTGCATCTTGCTGCAGAGCAGGATGACGTAGTCGCAGTTGTGAATGTCCTTCAGGCTCATGACATGCTCCCGAAACCGGTTATTGCCGGAGCCGCATCTCGCGGTACAGGATGAACAGGCCCGCGCCCACCACCAGGGCGGCGCCGGCCAGTTTATAGCTGTCCGGCACATCGCCCCAAATGGCATAGCCCATGACGGCGGCCCAGACCAGGGAGAGGTACCTGAACGGCGCCATGGTGCCTCCCGGTGCCCACAACAAGGCCTGGATCGTCAGCAGATGCGACAGTGAATTCAGAATGCCGGCGGCGGCGAACAGGCCCCATTGCGCCAATGTAGGCCATTGCGCACCGAACATGGGCATGGAGATGGCACCGGCCAGGACGCCGGCCACCATGGAGTAGAACAGTATCGAGACGGAGCTGTCGTCGTTGCGCAGACGGCGTGTCGCCACATCGCGCAAGGCCGACAACAGCGCCGCCAATAGCGGAAAGAAGTAATAGTAGGGGATACCTTCGGCACTGGGGCGCACCATCAGCATGACGCCGGCGAAGCCGACGAAGACAGCCAGCCAGCGCCGCCAGCCCACGGGCTCTCCCAGCATGGGCCCGGACATCGCGGTCAGCATGATCGGGCTTAAAAAGATAATCGCCAGGGCGTCGGCCAGGGGCAGATAGATGAAGGACACCACCACGAAGATCGAGGTTGCGGCGCCCAGGACGGCGCGGATCGTGGTGCCCTTGAGGTTGCGGGTCCTCAGCTCCCGCATGCCGCCGGTCCGCGCCGCAATGATGATGATGATGGGTACGAAGGTGAACAGACCACGATAGAACATGATCTCGCCGGAATGGAAATCCGCCGTCAGCCATTTGCTGATACCGTCCTGGGTGGTGAGAAGCAGACCGCCGACGATCATGCACAAGGCGCCCTTGGCGCCATTGGATAAATTACTGAACATGCATGTATTATGCGGGCGGATCAGCGCCGTTGCAGTAAGAATTCGCGTCCTACCTTGACCTTCGGCTCGCCGTCGTAGGCGACAATGTCGGCGGTGGCATAGGTTTCGCGCCAGTCGTCGGGCAGGTACGAGCCGGTGCCGACCACGTCGATGGGTGCACTGACGCTGCCCATGACCTGGCATTTGAAGAAATTGAAGCCGGAGGAGGCAACGATCCGCGCCTTGGGAAAGCCGGCCTCGTCCAATTTATCCCGCATGTGGAAGATCGCGGCCGCCGAGACGCCGGTGCCGACCAGCCAGTGCAGTTCCTCCTCGTTACGGTACTGCCGCACGGCGCGGGGCACGTGGCGTTCGAGGACGGCGTAGGAGGATTGCGTGTCCAGGCCCTCGACAAAGCGGCCGCCGTGGGTATCCAGGCGCACCGCCAAGGCGCCTTCCTCCGCTAGGTCAGCGAAGCGCTCGCAGACCGCCAGCGCGTCCGTGACCTCCTGCCCGAAATAGTCGACCAGGATCGTCAGAGGCTCGCCTGGGAAAGCCTCGGCATACATCTCCGCCGCCTTCAAGGTACTGCCCGCATAGCCGATCAGGGCATGGGGCATGGTGCCCAGGCCCTTCTTGTTGCCGAAAAAGTGCGCTGTGGCATCGGTGGCATTGCCGATGAAGCCGACCGCATCCCGTTCCCGGCGCGCCGCCTCGCTGCCGACGGAGGCGGCGTAGGCCATCATCTCGGCCATTGCATAGCCGGCGCAGTGGCGCGCATCCATGGCCAGGAACTGGCTGTCGGGCAGGGAGGCGCACATCAGATAGGCGTTGTAGGCGGCGACGCAGCAGGCACCGAGCTTTTGCAGATACAGGGTTTCCAGATCGACCAATTCGGACAGCGGGCCGGTCAAATACAACAGCGGCTCGCCGGCGCCCGCCCAATCGCCCTCCTCGAAACAGCTTTCGATCTTGAACTCAACGTTGCGTTCGGCGGCGATCCGTTCCAGCCAATCGATCATCAATCGGGGCGCGTAACTGACCGGCCGCCGCATGAAGACGGCATAAGTCACCTGGGCATCGCCATTGCGCTGTACAATGGCGCGGGTCTTCTTGAAATACTGATCCGTCCAGCGCTCGATATCGCCTTCCAGATCGTCACTCTCGTTTGGGCTCTTGCCCGTCATGATTTGCGGTTCCCTATTGCGCGGCTTCCACTATTTCCGGCAGTTGCCGCGCAGGCCGCTGTTGCTTCAGCATTTCCGCGATCAGGAAGGCCAGCTCCAGGCTTTGCGAGGCATTCAGGCGCGGATCGCAATGGGTATGATAGCGCGAGGCCAGCTCTTCTTCGCCAATCAACTGCGCCCCGCCCAGGCATTCGGTCACGTCCTGCCCGGTCATTTCCACATGCACGCCGCCCGCATGGGTGCCTTCGCCCTGGTGCACGGCGAAGAAGCCCTTGACCTCGGCCAGGATGCGGTCGAATGGCCGGGTTTTGTAGCCGGTGGAGGATTTGATGGTGTTGCCGTGCATGGGATCGCAGGACCAGACCACCGTGCGTCCCTCGGCCTTGACCCGGCGCACCAGGGGCGGCAGCTTTTCCATCACCTCCACATCGCCCATGCGGGCGATCAGGGTCAGGCGTCCGGCCTCGTTCTCCGGATTCAGGGTATCGATCAGGCGGATCAGATCATCCGCTTCCATGCTGGGGCCGGTCTTCAGGCCCAGGGGGTTGTTGATGCCGCGGCAATATTCGATGTGGGCGCCGTCCGCCTGGCGGGTGCGGTCGCCGATCCAGACCATATGGGCCGAGGTGTCGTACCAGCCGCCCATACGGGTGATGGTGTCCTCGCGGGTCATAGATTCTTCGTAATTCAATAGCAAGGCTTCATGGGAGGTATAAAAATCCGTCTGCCGCATTTCCGGCACGCTGTCGCCGTTGATGCCGCAGGCTTCCATGAATTCCAGGGCCTCGGTAATACGGCTGCACAATTCGCCATAGCGGGTGGCGGCCTCGGTACCGTCAACGAAGTCCAGGTTCCAGCGGTGGATCTTATAGAGATCCGCATAGCCGCCCTGAGCGAAGGCGCGCAGCAAATTCAAGGTCGCCGCCGCCTGGGAATAGGCGGTCAACAGACGGTTGGGGTCGGGTTCACGCGCCGTCGCCTCGAAATCGATACCGTTGACAATATCGCCCCGGTAGATCGGCAGCTCCACGCCATCGATGGTCTCGGTGGGGCTGGAGCGCGGCTTGGCGAATTGGCCCGCCATGCGGCCCACCTTGACCACCGGCACGGCGCCGCCGAAGGTTAGAACCACGGCCATCTGCATCAGCACACGGAAAGTGTCGCGAATGTTGTTGGGATGAAATTCGGCGAAACTTTCAGCGCAGTCACCGCCCTGCAGCAGGAAGCCATCGCCCGCCGCCACACTGGCCAGTTTGCGCCGCAGCGCATTCACCTCGCCGGCGAAAACTAGCGGCGGAAAGCTGCGCAGTTTATCAAGCACGCCATCCAGGAGCGCCTGATCCGCGTAGACCGGCATCTGCAGCGCCGTGTATTGCCGCCAGCCGTCCAGGTTCCAATGCTTGGTCATAACTTCATCCCCAACGGAAAAGAAGCGCCCTATATACGTTAAGAGACTGGGCTTTCCAAGCTTTCAGGGCCCGCCGCCGCATCACGATTTGAATTCCACCCGTATAGGGATGTAGGCTTAGTGCATTCGTTTTGGTTGGTTTCTGCTTTTGAACCGCAGGTTGGCTGAAGCAATGTCAAGCACCGGACCACAACAAGGCGATCCAAACGTCACGCTGCAACGGCTGCGTGGCCGCCGCTCGAAAGTTTGAGCGCCGAGGAAATGGTGGCGGCGAACACGATGATTTCCGGGGGCGAGGCGGAAATCGCCTCCTATTCCTGCCGCCTGTTCCTGATCGCCAAGCTGCATGACGAACCAGCCGGACTGCGTAATCTGATGGCCGCGACGAAGAAATTCCTCGAACGCCACTAGGCGGCTTTGCCCCGGTCGACGCCGCGCGGTGATCTAATGAATCCTACTCCGCCGCCTGGGCCTCGGGCGGGGTCCATTTGGTGCGCATGGTGACCAACTCTTCGGCCGCCGAGGGGTGAATGCCCACCGTGGCATCGAACTGTGCCTTGGTGGCGTTGCAGCGCAGGGCGATACCGATGCCCTGTACCATCTCGGCCGCGTCCGGGCCGACCACGTGACAGCCGACCACCCGGTCCGTTTTCGCGTCCACGATCAGCTTCATCAGGGTTTTTTCTTCGCTGGGCGTAAGCGTGTGCTTCATGGGCGTGAAAGTGGATTTGTACATATCTACCTCGCCGATCTCCGCCCGGGCCTGCTCCTCCGTCAGGCCCACGGTGCCGACGCTGGGCTGGCTGAACACCGCCGCCGGCACGTCCGTGTGATTGGGTTTGCGCGGATTACCGCCAAACACCGTATCGGCAAAGGCATGCCCCTCCATCAAGGCCACTGGCGTCAGGGCGATGCGGTCGGAAAGATCTCCCACGGCATAAATGTTGGGAATGTTGCTTTGCGACCATTCATCAACCTTCACCGCGCCGTTTTCCGCCAATTCAACACCCACGGTCTCCAGGCCCATGTCGCTGCTGTTGGGATGGCGGCCCGTGGCGAACATGATCAGGCCGGTATCCAGGGTTTCGCCGGTGGTCAGGCTGAGGCGATAACCGTCCGCCGTTTTCTCGATCGCGGTGACATTGGTTTCTGTGCGCAGGTCGATGCCCTTATTGCGGATTTCGCCGGCCAGATGATGGCGCACGTCCCAGTCAAAGCCGCGCAGGATCTGCTCGCTGCGGTATAGCTGTGTCACCTTTCGTCCCAGACCGTTGAAAATGCCGGCGAATTCCACCGCGATATAGCCGCCCCCGACGATGGTGATATGTTCGGGCAGGCTTTCCAGATGAAAGGCTTCGTTGGAACTGATGGCGTGTTCGATGCCGGGCACATCCGGCATGGTCGGCGCGCCGCCCGTGGCCAGCAGGATATGTTCGGCGCTGACCGTCTCTCCCGCGATCTCGATCGTATGGGCATCCTTGAGGCGGGCCCGGCCGTCGTAACGGCGGACGCCGGCGCCTTCCAGCAGGTTGATATAGATGCCGTTCAGACGGTCGATCTCCCTGTCCTTGTTGGCCACCAGCTTGGCCCAGTCGAAGCTGACATCGCCCACGGTCCAGCCAAAGGATTCCGCATCCTTGAAATCCTCGGAAAAGTGGGA
The DNA here is from genome assembly GCA_030747035.1 of Alphaproteobacteria bacterium. Classification (GTDB taxonomy): domain Bacteria; phylum Pseudomonadota; class Alphaproteobacteria. The sequence goes on from JASLLM010000187.1 coordinate 5,615, forward strand.
GGCATAGACGAACAGCTTTTTCGGCACGCAGCCCCGGATGACGCAGGTGCCGCCATAGCGGTATTCCTCGGCCACGGCGACGCTGGCGCCGTGGGTGGCGGCGATGCGGGAGGCCCGCACGCCGCCCGAACCGGCGCCAATTACGAACAGATCATAATCATAGGCCATCATTTATCCTCATCTTGCCGCCCATCGATTGTTGCCTTCATAATCTATGCTGGCCCGTTGGCAATTCCAAGATTGCCCGCTACAACATGACGCGATCTTGAATGCCGCTGGCTCGAAACAGTGTTAGGTACCCATATGCGCACGATTTTGCTTTTGCTTCTCGTCTTGTTGCCCTCGTTTGCAGGGGCGGCTGAAACAGAGAAGGCCCAACAGGCCCTGGCTGCCGCCAAAGGCTTGAACTGTGTCTTTGATTCCGCGGTGGATACGACCTGGGAAGGGGAGAGTTACAGCACCCGTCCGCAAAAGGGTTTTTCCTTCACCATTGACGCCATCAACACCGCCCGGGGCAACGCCAAGGCGGTTGGCCGGCAAGGCGCGACGCACCTGGAAATGATCGCGTTGCCCAATGTGCGTCATTTTCTTGGCTTCGTGGCAACGGGGGATCTGAATGTGACTTCGGTGCATGCTCATTTCGCCGGCGAGGCAGGCAAGTTTCTGGCCAGCCATTCGGTTCATATGGCAAGCGAGCCGCCCCGGACTTTTCAGCACTACGGCGTCTGCAAACCGGCGCCTCTGAAACAATAGCCGAAGCCGCGCCGCTGGACAGCCCGGGGCGGTAGGTCTATTTTCCGCCCGCCCTGTCGGGGCTGGTGCATGCAAGGTTTTTCAAGACTTAGAGTGGGTGGATAGGACGAAATGCAAAGCGCGAATGATATCCGCAAGGCGTTCCTGGACTATTTTGCGGCGGCTGGGCACGAGGTTGTTTCATCCTCGCCCCTGGTGCCGCACAACGATCCCACCTTGATGTTCACCAATGCGGGCATGGTGCAGTTCAAGAACGTCTTCACCGGTGCCGAGGCACGGCCCTATCAGCGCGCCGTTACCTCGCAGAAATGTGTCCGCGCGGGCGGCAAGCACAACGATCTGGACAATGTGGGTTACACCGCGCGCCACCATACTTTTTTCGAGATGTTGGGCAATTTTTCCTTTGGCGATTATTTCAAGGAACGGGCGATCGAACTGGCCTGGAACCTGATCACCAAGGAATACGGCCTGGACGAGGACCGGTTGCTGGTCACGGTCTATCACGATGACGATCAGGCCTTTGATTTGTGGCGCAAGATCGCCGGCCTGCCCGAGGACCGTATTATCCGCATCGCTACCTCGGATAATTTTTGGGCCATGGGCGATACCGGCCCCTGTGGGCCCTGTTCCGAGATTTTCTTCGATCACGGTCCGGAAATTCCCGGCGGCCCGCCCGGCAGCCCGGACGAGGACGGCGACCGTTTTATCGAGATCTGGAACCTGGTCTTCATGCAGTTCGAGCAGTTGAGCGCCGATGAGCGCGTGGAGCTGCCGAAGCCGTCCATCGACACCGGCATAGGGCTGGAGCGTTTGACGGCCCTGTTGCAGGGCACCCACGACAATTACGATATCGACCTGCTGCGCACGATCATGGAGGCCTCGGCCGAATTCACCAACGTTGACGTGGATGGCGATCACAAGTCCGGCCACAAGGTGATCGCCGATCACCTGCGCGCATCATCGTTCCTGATCGCCGATGGCGTGTTGCCGTCCAACGAGGGACGGGGCTATGTCCTGCGCCGGATCATGCGCCGGGCTATGCGCCATGCCCACATGATGGGCGCCCAGGATCCCTTGATGTGGCGCCTTGTACCCACCCTGGTGGGTAAGATGGGCCAGGCCTTCCCCGAACTTGTGCGGGCCGAGGCGCTGATCACCGAGACCTTGCGGGGCGAGGAAACCCGCTTCAAGCAAACCCTGGACCGTGGCCTGCACCTGTTGATGGGGGAAGTGGAGAAACTGGGCGAGACCGATGCCTTGCCGGGCGAAGTCGCCTTCCGTCTGTACGACACCTATGGTTTCCCCCTGGATCTGACCCAGGATGTGATGCGCGGCCAGAACCGGGCGGTGGACACGGACGGTTTCGATGCGGCGATGGAGCGGCAGCGGGCCGAGGCGCGTGCGTCCTGGGCCGGCTCCGGCGACACCGGAACCGACGCGATCTGGTTCGAGCTGCGGGAAGATTGCGGTGCCACGGAGTTTCTTGGCTACGACAAGGACCAGGCCGAGGGCGAAGTGCTGGCCCTAGTGGTGGACGGTGCCAAGGTCGAGGCGGCGGACACGGGCACGGAAGTCTCCATCCTGGTTAATCAGACGCCATTTTATGGCGAGTCCGGCGGTCAGCAAGGCGATGCCGGACGGATGAATGGCGCCGATGGCCTGAACGTCGAAATCACCGATACACAAAAGCGCGTTGGCGATCTGCATGTGCATCGCGGCACGGTCCAGGCGGGCAGCCTGAAGCTGGGCGATGCGGTCGAGATGGTGGTTGACGGTGAGCGGCGCAGGCAACTGCGGGCCAATCATTCCGCGACGCATCTGTTGCATGCCGCCCTGCGCAATCGTCTTGGCGCCCATGTGACGCAAAAAGGCTCCCTGGTGGCGCCGGACCGGCTGCGTTTCGATATCAGTCAGCCCAGGGCCGTGACCACCGAGGAACTGGCCTTGATCGAGCAGGATGTCAACGAACAGATCCGCATCAACAGCGCCGTGCGCACCGGGCAGATGACCCCGGACGAGGCGGTGGAGCAGGGCGCCCTGGCGTTGTTCGGCGAAAAATACGGCGACGAGGTCCGCGTTGTTTCCATGGGTGAGGCGGATGAGGATACCTATTCGACCGAGCTGTGCGGCGGCACTCATGTGCGCAGTACCGGCGATATCGGTGCCTTCACCGTAATCAGCGAAAGCGCGGTGGCGGCGGGCGTGCGGAGGATCGAGGCGCTGACAGGCGATGCCGCCCTGGCGCATTTCCATGAACAGGGCGAGCAGTTGCGGGCGGCGGCGGATCTGTTGAAGACCACGCCGGCGGACCTGCCCGAGCGTATCGGCGCCCTGCTCGAGGAGCGCAAGAAGCTGGAGCGGGATTTAAGCCAGGCCCGCCAGGCATTGGCGCTAGGCGGTGGCGGCGAGGCCAAGGCCGGTGACGGCGGCGCCAAGGAAGTGGCGGGCGTTTCGTTTTCCGGCCGCCGCATGGACGATGTGCCGGCCAAGGAACTGCGCGGCATGGTCGATGCGGCGAAGCAA
>JASLLM010000188.1 GCA_030747035.1 Alphaproteobacteria bacterium
CGTCCGCCGCGATGGAATACTCCAGAAGATCGATACCGGTGAGATTCTCCAGGATGAATTCAGTGTCCTGGCGGAATTCGTAACGCTTATCAAAATAGCCAACCCAGTCGTCATTCAACTCGATGCGTGAAATGCCGGTGGCCAACAGCACGATCAACGCTGTCATGGACCAGAAAACCCAGCGTCGATTGCTGACGACGAAACTGCCCAAGGTAATGGCAAGGCGTTGGCCAAAGATGCGTTTGCGGGGCTTCCTGATGCGGACGATTGCCAGGAAAGCAGGCACCAAGGTGAATGACAAAAGAAAAGCGGTGGTCACGCCAACCGCGACGATGGTGCCCAGATCATGGAACGGCGGCGCGTCACTGCCGTTCATCGAGAGAAAGCCGATGGCCGATGTCACACTGGTCAGGGAAACCGGCGAGAGATTGAATTCGACGGAATTGACGATTGCCTCGCACTTGGACCAGCCGGAGGCGAAATCCGCTAGAAACTTCGTCACCAGATGGACGCCGTACGCCAAAGCCATGGTCAGAACGATCAACGGTGCGGAGGACGAGCCCGCATTGATCACAACGCCTGACCATCCGGCCACCCCCACGGCTGTCATGGAAGATAAGACCGCCAACAACACAACAGCCGCCATGCCCGCGAACGAATGAACCAGGAAGGTCATTATTACCACGATGGCGACGAACATGGCCGGTATCAGCGTTGACATATCCTCGAGGCTTGCCTCGTCAAAGGCGGACATCAGCATGATGTTCCCGGTCATATGGATATTGATATCGGGATACCTTGACTCGATATCGGCTTCGAGCGTACGCAGATTCGCGACGATCTCTCGGATTGCCTCGGGCGTTTTCTCCGGCAAGCGAAAATTGATCGCGATACCGGCAACACGGCCGTCTTCGGAAATCAGCAATCCGCCGAGGGCCGGCTCGGCCAAGGCAATGCCCCGGATGTCGGAAATCGATTGGGGCGTCAATTGCCGGTCGGGCGATATCAAGTTGTCGATAACCAGTTCATCACCGATGACCTGTGAATGTTGGAAATTGGCTATTGAATCGACCCGCGTAGCAAAGGGCAGCGCCCACGATGCTTCCGTCAACTCAAGCAAGGCCCGCAACCGCTTGCGCATGCGAAATTCGGGCTGCAACGCGACCGCCATGGAAATTGCCTGGGACCCTTGCGCCGCATCGCCCGGTGAATTTGGGAAGACGCGCGCCTCCGCAGCCGCATGACCTGCAAATTCCCACTCCGCCGCGGCCGTTGGTGGCGTCAGCAGAACGGTGCAAAGGCAGACCAGCGCGCCGCCGGTTCGCCAGGGCGGCACCTGAACCGTCAATCCGTCTGGCAGCATGAGACCTCCACTCAATAGCGCCCGCAGATACGCGACTAATTTTAACAAATCGCTAACCTTTGTGCCGGTCAGACGGATTTGCAGCGGTTTGCAAGGCTATGGAACTGGAAGCGGGGTCTGGCTCAATTTCGCCTCGGCGCCATACGGGCTCGGGACGCCTCGGCGTAGAGCCTCAACAGTTCGCCGTTCCGGTCAGCGGGATCATGATGGAAAGCCGTATCGCCGCTTTCATGGCCGCCGACGTGGTCGGCTAACAGCCGCTGATAAAAGCCAATGAAGAGGGCATGCTCGCAAAGATCCCATCTTCTCTCGTCCATCAAGGCGTGCAGGGTCATTCAGTCCCCTTCACAGGCGCAATACCCAGCTCGTGTTCGACCTCGGTGGAATGCTGTCCAATGTTGGCGGCGGGGCGCGGGGCTGCCACGCCATTACCTTCGGTCGCGGAAAAACGCACCGGCATGCCGACGTCGATATAGCAACCCTCGGTTGGATGTTCCGTCTCGCGCATCAAGCCGCTGGCTTGCAATTGTGGGTTAGTGCGCAACTCGTCAATCCGATTTACGCGCATGGCCGGCACATTGGCCGTCTTCATCAAGGCAAGCCACTCATCGGTGGTGCGTTCCGGCGCGATCTTTGCCATCACCTCGAACATCTGCGACATGTTCGCACGCCGTGTCGGCTTGTCGATAAAGCGAGGCTCCTTCAGCACGTGGCCGTGGCCGGCGGCCTCGAAGAAGCGGACCCAGCGCTCATCGAGATACGGAGCGAAGGCGATCCAGCCGTCCTTGGTGCGCATCGGCTGACGCGTGGGGTCGATCTGGCGCTCGTAGTAACCGTTGCTTTCGCCGGGACCGATCGCAGACGGACCCACCGTTGGCGGCACATAGCTGTTGTCGCACAGGTGTTCGACCGTGTTGAAGCTGACCATCGATTCAAACATCGGGACCTCGACGTATTGACCCTCGCCGGTACGCAGCTTGTGGATGATAGCTGTCAGTACGCCGTACACCGCGTGCAGGCCGGACACCTTGTCAGCGACGGCGGCCGGCAGGAAGCGTGGTTGGGGATTGCCATCGACCATGGGCAGAAGCTGCGCCAACCCGCTCGCCGCCTGGATGATGTCGTCATAGGCCTGCAGGCCTGCATACGGCCCCCGCTGGTCAAAGCCGGAGCAATGCACATAGATGATATCGGGACGGACCTTGCGCACATCCTCGTATCCAAAACCCAGGCGATCGATTGCATCGCGCCGGATGTTGTGGATGAACACGTCCGTCTCGCCCAACAAGGCCATCAAGGCGTCGTGCCCGGCCGGCGACTTTAGATCCCAATCGACATTGCGTTTGCCGCGGTTTAGGCGCATGAAGACAGGGCCCATGCCGGGGGTATTCGGTGGGTTGCCGATCAGCCGCGCGCTTTCGCCGTCGCCCTGCGGCTCGAGCTTGATCACATCGGCCCCGAGATCGGCGAGCGTCGCGGTGCAATACGGACCGAAGAATACGGTTGTTAAGTCGGCTACGCGGATGCCTTCGAGCATTGCGGGCTTCTCTTGGGTCATCTCTTCTCCTTTGAAACAGGATCATCTGACGGTCGGCGCCGGGCGGCCTTCCAGACAGTAGCGTTTCCGATCGGCATGAAGGAAGACTGATTTTACAATCAGGCCGCAAAGGCTCGATATCAATGGCACAGCAGAAGTCGCCTTCAGAAGCTTCTTCCGATCGTATGTGCCAATTGCAGACATCTGGCGGCCCCAGTATATGTCTGACATTTACAGTTGCACGTAGCCTTTGCCATAACAATTCACTAGCATTGTGCCCACCAATTAGGGCCTGGGGAAGATTATGGCCGAAGGGGGCACAGAAAGACGGCTTGCAGCCATCGTTCAAGCTGACGTCGTCGGCTATTCGCGTCTCATGGGCGCGGACGAGGCCGGGACCTTGGATACCATGAAGGCGCATCGCCGCGAATTATGGGGACCGCTTACCGAGGCCCATGGCGGGCGCATCGTCGGCACTGCCGGAGACGCGATCCTGATGGAGTTTGCCAGCGCCGTCGCCGCTGTTGAATGTTCTGTCGCCGTACAATTGGGCATGATTGAGCGCAACATTGGTGTGCCGGACGAACAACAGATGTTGCTCCGAGTTGGGGTCAATATCGGTGAAGTGATTTTCGATGATGACGATATTTTCGGTGATGGGGTCAACCTGGCTGCCCGTCTGCAAGAGATAGCCGATCCGGGTGGCGTGGCAATTTCCGGCAAAGTGCATGAGGAAGTCGCCGATAAGCTTGAGATGGTCTTTGCCGATGACGGTGAACACACCGTAAAAAACATCGTGCGGCCGGTGCATGTTTGGCGCTGGTCTCCCAAGGCAACGGCAACGACAGGCGATGCGGCGGCGGCGGGTCAACCTCTGGCGTTACCCGAGAAACCTTCCATCGCGGTGCTGCCGTTCGAAAACATATCCGGAGATCCCGAACAGGAATATTTTGCCGACGGTATCACCGAGGACATCATCACCGCACTGTCGCGCGTCCATTTATTTTTCGTTATCGCCCGCAACTCTTCATTCGTCTTCAAAGGCCAGTCTATCGACGTGCGGGAGGTGGGGCGGCAACTCGGCGTCGAATATGTCCTGGAAGGCAGCCTCCGCAAAGCCGGCAACCGAATCCGAGTCACCGCCCAGTTCATCGATGCGAGCAACGGCAACCACATCTGGGCCGAAAGATATGACCGCGAATTGGACGACATCTTTGCGATCCAGGACGAGATTACCCAGCATATCTGCGGCGCCCTCGAGGGGGCGTTGTCGATGGAGGAACTGCGTCGAGTGCGACTGCGTCCGCCGGAAAACCTAGACGCCTGGAGCGCTTATCACTTAGGCCTGCTGCGCATGATCGAAGCCAACCAGTCGCAGGACAGCGCCAGTGCCGCGAAGCTGTTCGCCGAAGCGCGCACGCATTCGGAGCGGGCGGAGGCACTTGACCCCAGTTTTGCCCGACCGCTCTCGCTGCAGGCGATGATCATCAGACGGGAAGTCGTACAGGCTATCCGAGCAGGGCCGGACGTGGCAGGGCTGGTCGATCAGGCAATCGGACTATGCGATCGGGCTGGCGCACTAGATCCACAAGACGGCATGCATAACGTCGTGCGCGGCTTGTTGCTGGCCATGAGGGGTGACTGGCACGCCGCCTTGCGCAGCATCGAAGCCGGCATCACGTTGAATCCGAATTCCGCCTTCGCCTACTTGGAGCGCGGTCTGGTGAAGTCATTCGGTCTTTGGCCAGAATCTGCGGTTGCGGACCTGGAATTGGCCGCCCGTCTGTCGCCGCTCGATCCCTTGTTGGGGATGCGCTATCCGGCCGGAAGCTATGCCCTGTTACGCCTCAAACGGTATGAAGATGCCCTGGAATGGGCCGAAAAAGGCGTTGCCGAACTCCGCTCGTTGCCGTGGCCTGCTTTGCACGCAGCAGTGGCCAGCGTAGCCTTGGGGCGAGTGGAGCGGGCAAAGGGTTTCATATCGGAAGCGCGCCGCCGACACCCGGGCGCCAGCATAGCTATGTATGACGCAACGACGGCCTACTTTGCCGACGAGGAATTCAAAGCATGGCACTCGGACCGCTTGCGCGAGGCCGGACTATCGGAAGAATGATCGTCTCCTGACAGGTCGTCTTTGGGTCATGCCGCGACATGGCGCCGTCCGGTTACTATGTCTGCATTGGGATAAAAAACAGACGAAAAATGACGAGGAGCGCAAGTGGGAGCGAATTTCGAGGCCGCGCAAGCATTGGAAAAAACGCAGCTACTTTCGCTATTGTTTCAGTAACGCGCAACAGGGGTCTGCAAAACGTCCCCTGCCCCGCATCGGCGCCATACGAGTTTAGGATGCCTCGGCGTAGAGCATCACCAGTTCGCCGTCCCGGTCGTCTTCGAACAGGCCGCTCAAGGTGGGCAGCAGGCCCATTTCCTCTTTCTGGATATGGCTGATCTGGCGATCGACCAATTCCAGGGCCAGTTCGCAGAATTCGGCCCAGCTATCCGCCGTGAATCCTTCGGCACGGGCCTTTTCCACCGCCGGCAGCATGAATTCCGACATGTTGCGCAACAGATCGTGCTCCTGACGCAGGATGTGGGGGATTGCCACGTCACCAATGGCGCTCAGGGCGGGGAAAATATTGTCTTCCTCGAAATTGAAATGATGCCCCGTCGTGGCCCGCAATTCCGCGTGCAGATCGGCCAATAGGGCAACCGTGGCCGCGTCATTGGTATCCGGCACCGCCTTGGCCTTGCGGCCGGTGGTACGCTCTTCAAGACGGTTCATCAGATCAAGAGTCTTTTGATGCTCGTCGTGCAGCAACTGGGCAATTTGGCTATCTAAATACATCCGCTAATCCAATACGTCTCAACCATTCAAATCCGAAGGGCATAATAATGGTATTGCATGACCAATTTAATTGATCCGGGTCAAGCAGCGGCCTTTTCCAGGGCCGCGCGATACTTTTTCACCGCCGCCAGGAAAAACCAGGCAAAAGCCGCCGCGCCCACCGCTCCCGTCAGTGCACCCAGGCCAACCAAAAGCGGAACGGGCCAGATTATACCGGCGCAAAGCAGTACAAAGGCGGCGCAGTGGCAGTAGAGATGGATGGATAGCGGCACCTGGGCCGTCAGGGCGGTGACCGTGGGCGGACGGCGTTTAATGGCGGTGGCGGCATGCATGGAGGCCAGAAATGGTACGATCCGCTGCAAAATGGCCATCAGCAAGCTTAGCAGCCAGGCAAACAGTGACAGGGTAAAGACCGCGCCGCCCCAATCCGGCAAATTATCCATGGCCCAGGCGATACCCAACAGCAGGCTGATGGGCAACAGGGCCCATGACAGGCGGATCAGAATGAAGGCCGGCCCCAGCCGTTTGCGCATCCTTTGCCGCAGCACCTGAACCATCAGTCCGAGGTGGATCGCAACCGCGATCAAACCAGCCGCCGCCCCGACCGCGGCCCAGCCATCCTGGCCCGACCAGACGCCCGCAAGCGCCAAGCCCAAGCCGGCAACGGCAAGACCGAGTGAGGCCAGGGCCGCCTTGGCCGGGGGCACCTGGGTCAGGGCGAACATGGGCACCAGGACATAGCTGAAACCCATGGCCAAGAGGCCCATGAAACCATAGCCTGCCAGCAGCATATGCACCGCCGCGCCCCTTTGTGCATCGGCGAACAGGTCATGCTCCTGATTGGCGATCAGCCCCAGACCAAGGGCCAGCAAACCCAGCAAACTGGCCGCCGACAACCAGCCATGGGCCACCACCGCCCGCAGGGCGCCGCCACGGCGTAAATTGCCCAGCAACAGCCACAGATAAAGCAGGATCGCCAGGCCCGCCAAAACGCCGCCGCCTGCCATGGCCTGGTGCCAAACCAGAAACATGCCGGCGCTCAAGATCACAGTACCCAGGCTGAACAGCCACCAAATCAGGCCAATCAGGCGGGGCGCGGCAAAGCCCTGCAGGGTGGCAACGGGCAGCAATTGCAAGCTGGCACCCATGGCGGTCATGGTGAAGACCCCCAGGGTCAGCAGATGCACCGCCGCCAATACCGGACCGCCGCCGCCCCGGTAATCCGCCACTTCCCCCGCCGCCAGCGCCAATACGCCCCAGGCCGCGAGGTGAAAGACCACCGCCGCACCGAAAAAGCGGAACGGCAGGGACAGCGACAGCAGGCGCTCCGAAGCGCTGCCCAGGAATGCGGTCGCGCCGGTTGCCATGTTGCTCAATCAGGCCAGAGACGCAGACGGATTTCGCCACCGCTGCCGGTAGCGTCCTCGATGATTTCGTGCTTCCAGCCCCGCTCCGCCAATTCGGGATAGAGATAAATCGGCTCCCGGTGGTGATGCACGATCACCTCGCCGCTTTCGATGCTTTGCAACAAGGCCAGGATCTGCAGCATGGGTTCCGGCGGGGGTAGGTCGCGGACGTCAATATGATGGCCGTCCTCGGCCTGCCAATTCGGGGCGGTCAGTTCCACCGTCATTGTCAGAGGGTGCCCGCGCCCGGCTTGCTCCAGCCAGGTTTATCCCCCGGGCCCGCTTCACCGGCGCCGCGCACGGGCGTCAGGGGCAAGGCGAAGCCCTGGTTATAGGCGGCGCGGGCAATAACAACGAATTTCTGCCACCAGCCGCCGGCGATGGCCGCCGCGCCGGCCAGGGCCGCCAGCCACGGCCCCCAGATCATGCCGTCGCCGATGGCGAGGGCCAGTATCACCAGCACCGCCGCGCCGTAGTGGCCCAGGCCATTGATCATCGGCGTGGCATCATTGAGAACATCCAAAGCCTTGCGCGGTGCCCCGGTCTTGCTCATTTCAGCCAGATATCGGCGCCAGGCCAGCCAGCGCCCCAGCAGCAGGACCACCAACAGCACCAACGGCCAGACCATGGCGCCGCCGAACAACGCCACACCGAGCAGAATAAAGCCGCAGCCTTCCGCCAATCCGGTGGTGATGATGACGGGCGTCAAGGCGCCATGGCGCCAGGCGGGAATGCCTTTCGAGGCCCGCAGGATCCGGGCCTGGCAATAGAGATAAACTGCCGCCAACAAGGCCGCCAGCCAGACCGCCACGCCAGCGACCGCCGGTAGATGCAAAAATGGCGCCGAAGCCGCCGCCGCCAAAACGGTCACGGGCAGCAACAGGGCCGAAACAAACGCCTCCCGCGTCATCCAGGAAGATTGCGGGTGAAAGAAGACATGCAAGGCGCGCCAGGGCCGGCCGATCTCCAGCCAGACGCAGAGCAGGCCCACGCCAACCAGAACGGCGCCGGCAAATCCCAGGGGCCAATAGGCCGCCCCGCCGCCGCTGGCGACCGCCGCCAGAATGACCAGCCCGGTGCCGCTGCCGCCGCCGATGAAATTCCCGGCCGCGCGCCAATCCCAACTGAGTTGAAGGCCTGGTTCGGTCTGGGGCTCAATAGCGCTCATGTTTTCTTATCCCAGATGTAATAGAAGCCCGGATCGGTGCCCAATTCCTCGTGCATGCGGAAGCTCTGATTTT
>JASLLM010000189.1 GCA_030747035.1 Alphaproteobacteria bacterium
GGTCGCCAACAGCGTATCGTAGGCCTCGTTCAGCCCCTGATCGGAAGGATCGGCATGGGCCGCCAGGGCCATGCCATAGGCCGCCGTGGCGCCGATCAACGGCGCACCGCGTACCACCATGGTGGAAATCGCCGAGGCGGCTTCCGCCACATCGGTCAGACGCAGGATTTTGAAAACATGGGGCAACAGCGTTTGATCAATGACTTCCACGGACCAGCCGTCGTCGCCGAGCCAAATGGTGCGGTAATGTTTGCCGGAAATCTTCATGCCTGGAATCCTCGAAAGCGTCCTCAACTCAACCTACAAATAACCCGCCATTGACGTCGAGGATAGAGCCTGAAAAATAACTTGCCGCCGGTGAGCATAAAAACGCGGCGGGCCAAGCGATTTCCTCCGGCTCGCCGATCCGTCCCAGGGGGTAGCGGTCCTTGGGATAAGGCGTTGTCGCGGTCATGGCCGAGGCTATGGGTCCCGGCGCAATGCCGTTGACCAGAACGCCCTGGGGCGCGGCGCGCTGCGCCAGCCACCAGATCAGCGCATGCACGCCACCCTTGGAGGCGATGTAGTGGGGCTGAACGATGGGCGAGGTGCCGCCCATGCGGCCGCCGATGGAGCCGATCATGACGATCTGTCCGCCGCCCCGCGCCGCCATCTGCGGGATCAACTCCCGCGCCAGGTGGATCGGGCCCAGCAAGTTCACATCCATGACCCGGTGGAAGACCTCGTCCCAATCCGGGTCGTCGGCCCAGTCTTCCTCCAACGGGCAGATTCCAGCGCAGGCCACGGCGGCGTCCACCTCGCCGGCGGCGGCGACCAAGTCCGCGTTGTCCTGGCGCCGGCTGACATCGCATTGATGACCCAGCGCCTCCACGCCGAGCGCCCGTAATTCCTCGGACAATGCCTCCAGGTCATCCCGCGGCCCGGCATCCGCCAGTACGAGTTTCCGTACCCCGAGGCTGGCACAGGCCCGTGCGGTGGCGGCACCGATGGCGCCCGTGGCACCGGTGAGCAGGACGCTCCGGCCGGTCAAATCGATGGCATTCTTCAAAGTCATTGATGATTTCCCTTTTTGATCTCGGTCAATGAGATTGTTGGCAAGACGTCAATAATATGGCTTATTGTATGCTAGACAACCAATTGGCCCCAATGACCGACCTTGCCATGGAACATCAACGCCATAAACCCAAGCAAATTGAACCGCAAAGCACCCCTGCCGAGTACGAACCGCACGAAAGCGCGGAGCGAAATGTCGGGTTCCTGTTAAACGACACGGCGCGGCAGATGCGAACACTGTTCGACCGGCGCATGCGTGATCTGGGGCTGACCCGGTCGCAATGGTGGGTTCTCAACCACCTCTATTTCAACGAGGGCCTGTCGCAGACTAATTTGTCGGAGATTCTCGAAATCGAAAGGGCAACCCTGGGCCGTCTATTGGACCGGCTCGAAGCCAAGGGCTGGATCGAACGGCGTTCCCTGGATGAGGACCGCCGCGTCAAACTGGTTTACCTCGACGGTGCCGTCGACCCGCTGTTGAAGACCATGCGCTCGGTGGCGGCTGAACTGCGGGCGGAGGCCCTGGCGAATTTGCCGGAAGAGGAACAGGAGACATTCATCTCCACCTTGATAAAAATTAAGAGTAATCTTTCCGCCATGGCGGAAAATAGTAACACCGACTTGAAGGATGGCCACAATGGCTGAACCCGCGATGCAGGATGAGAACGAGACCACGGGGCAACCGGCCGGGAATGACGCTACCGGGGCCGATAATGCAGGTGCGACCGTTTCCGAACTGCCAAGCTCCACGCCACGGCGGCGGCGGCGCTGGATTCAGGGGCTGATTAGGTTCGTCCTGATGCTGGTGGTCCCGATCGCCGGGATCTTGTACGGAGCCGGCTTGTGGGCGGAAAGCCTGCGCTATATCAGCACCGAAAATGCCTACGTAAAATCCCATGTGGTGGCCGTGAGTGCCGATGTTTCGGGACGGGTCGTTGAAATCAACGCCCATGACAACCAGGCCATAAAGCGGGGCGATGTTCTGTTCCGGATAGATCCCCAGCCTTTCCAATTGGAAGTCAACGCGGTGCTGGCGCAATTGGATGATGTGCGCCTTGATATTCAGGCCAAGCGCATGGCATACCGCGCCGGGCTGCAGACGGTCGAGGAATACCGGGAAAATGTCCGCTACATGGAACAGGAATATGGCCGCGCCTCGGAACTGACCAAACGCGGCGTGGGCACCACCGCCAATCGGGATGCCGCGCGCCACGATCTGGAAATGGCCAAACAACGCCTGAAATCCAGCCAGGAGAACAACCAGATGGTTCTGGCGGAATTGGGCGGCAACCCGAAACGCCCGCCCGAGGACGACCCCAAATACCAGAAACTGGTGGCCGACTACGGCATGGCCCAGTTGGATCTGGAACGGACCGTGATAATGGCGCCGACGGACGGCACCGCCTCGAACGTGAAATTGCGCCTTGGCGAGTACGTGCGTTCCGGTACGCCGGTTTTTGCCATGGTTGAAAATGGCGACACCTGGGTCGAAGCCAATTTGAAGGAAACCCAGCTTACCCATGTGAAACTGGGGCAAAGCGCGACCATCGTGGCGGATGCCTATCCCGATAATACATATGCCGCGGTGGTCGAAAGTATCTCGCCGGCGACGGGCGCCGAATTCGCCCTATTACCGCCGCAGAATGCCTCCGGCAACTGGGTCAAGGTGGTGCAACGCATACCGGTCAGATTGCGCATCAGCGATGAAGAGGGGCGGCGCAACCTGCGCGCCGGCATGACGGTCACGGTGACGATCGACAGCGAACGGGAACGCAGTCTGAAACGGGTCATCCATGATACCGTGCAAGGCACCATGGTGGCCGGTTTCATCCCCGGCGGCGTTCTGGGCTGGCTGGCCGACGGCTAGGCCGGTACATCCGACCCGATCCTAGACGATATTTTCCTCGCGCAGGCGGGCGATGGCGTCGTCGTCAAGCTGCAGGATCTCGCGCAAGACATCGTCGGTGTGTTCGCCAAGCTGCGGCGGGCGGGTAATCTCCGCCGGTGAATTTGAAAGCTTGATCGGGCAGCCGACGGTCTTGTAGGCCCCGCGCCGGCCATATTCCAAATCGACAATCATCTCCCGTGCTTGCAGATGCGGATCCGCGAGGACTTCGCCGGTATCCTGCGTGGCACCGCAGGGCACACCGGCCTCGCCCATGGTCCGCATGATTTCATGCTTGTCGCGCTGCCGGGTCCATTGGGCAATGATCTCATTCAGGGTCTCGCGGTTTTCCCAGCGTGCCTCCAGCGTTGCGAAGCGTTTATCATCGGCCAGCTCGGGCATGCCGATCACGCCCAGGAAATTCGCCCACATTTGTGGCTGGGCAAAGATGAAGACATAGTCGTTCGGCCCGCCCGGGTGGCAAGGATAGGTGGTGCCGGGCACATTGCGGCCCAGTTGGTTGCCCGTGCGCGGTGGCACATGCCGGAAACGTTGGTGATCGCGCAGGCTGACCCGGCAGAGATTAACCACCGCGTCCTGCATGGAGACTTCCACATGCTGGCCCAGTCCGTTGCCGTGGCGCTACTGCAGGGCCGCCAATATGCCAATCGCCAGATGCATGCCGGTGCCGGAATCGCCGATCGAGGGCCATACGTAGGTGGGCGGTCCGTCCGGGACGCCGGTTACGGCCATGGCGCCGCCCATGGCCTGGGCGATGGGCTCGAAACTCTTGAAGTCGGCATAGGGGCCATAGGTGCCGAAACCCTTGATGGTGGCGTAGATCAGTCCGGGATTGTTTTCCTTGAGCACATCGTAACCCAGGCCCAGGCGGGCAAGGGCACCGGGGGAGAAATTTTCGGTCAGCACATCCGACTCGGCGACCAGCTTTTTGAACAGCGCCTTGCCCTCGTCGGATTTCAGATCCAGGGTCAGGCTGCGCTTGTTGGCGTTCAGGATCAGAAAGAACAGGCTGTCATCGTCGCTATCCGCCATGTTCCGCCGCGCCACGTCGCCGGCCTTTGGCTCCTCCAGCTTGATCACATCGGCGCCCAAAAAGCCAAGAATTTGCGCGCAGGCCGGACCGGCCTGATTATGTGTCATGTCGATAACGCGAATGCCGTCAAGCGCCGTGCTCATGGCAAATTCCTTCATGTCCATGGAAACCGGTAATCAGCCTAGCATTGGCCCGTCCGCCTTATCCAGTCGCCGCACCGCCGCGCAGCAGTTGACCGGGCAAGGCAGCCCCGTCAATGACCGCATCGGCGCCCTGTTCCCGGATCACCGTGCCGTTGACGATGACGTTGGAAATGCCCGTGGCTTCCGAGATCAGGCGGTCGGCGCCGGCGGGGAAATCATAGACCCGCTGCAACGGCTGATCGCCCACGGTCGCGGGATCAAAGACAACCACGTCGGCCGGCTTGCCCAGGGCCAGACGGCCCCGATCCGTAATGCCCATGACATCCGCCGTGCGCGAAGTCAGCATGCGGATTGCCTCTTCCAGCGTAAACGCCTGCTTTTCCCGCACCCAGCGGCCCAGAAAATAGGTCGGCAGACAGGCATCGCAAAGCTGGCTGGCATGGGCCCCTGCATCGGACAGGCCCAGCACCGTGCAATCGCTCTTCAACAGCGGTTCGACCTCGTCCTCGTTATGGTTGGCCACGGGCATGCGGAAGCGCGCCTCCAAATTCGATGCCAGGGTCAGATCCAGGGCCAGGTCGATGGGGTCCACATTGCGTTCCGCCGCCACCTCGAACAGGCGCCGCTCCGCCAAATCAGGCTCGGTCTCGCATTGCGATATGACCGTCCGCGAGAAAGAACTTTGGAACGAGGCGCGGATATTCTTCATGCGCTCCTTGAAGGCCGCGCGGAATTCGGGATCCTGGTAGATGCGGCACTTGCCGTCGAAATCCGCTTCCGAGACCGGCTTGAACATGGAGATGGCCTCGAACGGGAATGGCTCCTTGAACTGATATTCAAAATTCAGTGGCCGCGGCGTCACCTGCGGCGTGATGTTGAGGCCGCGTGCCGCGAGGTTTTCCGATTGCACCAGTTGTTCCTCGTGTCCGCCCTTGCCCAGGGACAAACCGGCCAGCAGCGCGGTCCAGGTGATGGGGCGGCCCGTGCGTTCGGCGATCTGTTCAAACTCGTCGAGGAACAGCTCCCGCCCCACCGTGACCTGGATGACGCCTTTGTCCAGTCCGCCCAGGACATCGCATAGTGCATTAATCTCGTCCACCGCCGCCGCCCGGCTGGGCACGGGCCGGCCCTCGTAACCCACATGGGTGGAAGCCTTGGAAGTGGCGAAGCCCAGCGCGCCGGCCTTGATGCCCTGGTGCAACAGATCGCACATCCGGCCAAGTTCCTCCGCCGTGGCGGTGCGTTCCATCGCCGCCTCCCCCATGACGTAAAGGCGCAGCGGCGTATGCCCCAACAAAACGCCGACATTGATGGACGGGCCCATCTTGTCAATCACGTCCAGATATTCGGGGAAGGTCTCAAACGGCCATTCTTCGCCCAGGCCGGCCTTCAGGGCATCGACGCTCATGCCCTCGACTTTTTCCAGGGTGCGCATGATCAACTCCCGATGGTCCGCCCTGGTCGGCGCGACGCCGAAGCCGCAATTGCCGATTACCGCCGTGGTCACCCCATGCCAGGGCGAGACGGTGAGATTGCGGTCCCACAGCACCTGGGCATCATAATGGGTGTGCAGATCGACGAAGCCGGGACAGACCACCTGACCCTCGGCATCGATTTCCCTGGTGGCAGTATCCGGCGCCTCGCCCATGGCGACGACCTCGCCGTCCCTGATGCCCAGATCGCCTTGTATGGCGGCCGCCCCGGTGCCATCAATGACGGTGCCGTTGGTGATTTTCAGATCGTACATGTTCTATCCCCAATTCCTCATTCCGGCCCCAACTCAGCTGATCGTCAGACCGTATAGCTCGGCCACATTGTCGTGCAGCACCCAATCCTTTTCCTGCTCGGTCATGTCAGCCGTGTGCTCGGCCAGCATTTCCTGGCTCCATGGCCAGGTCGCGTCCGAATGGGGAAAATCATTGGCCCACATCAGGCGGCGGACATTGCAGGCATCGCGGAATTTGAACGCCGTCCAGTCGTCCTGGAACGTCATGTAGACGTTCTCCTTGAAATACTCACTTGGCAAACGTTCCAGTTCCTCGCATTTCAGCCAGTAGCGGTGCCGCTTATAGGCATGATCCATGCGGTACATGTAGTGCGGTGCCCAGCCCGCGTCCGCCTCGACACAGACCAGCTTCAGGTCGGGATGCCTCTGGAAGACACCACCGAAAATGAACATGGAGATGATGTCCTGGCAGCCCCGTATGATGGAGCAAAAGCCGCCGATCCTCGGGCCGCGCTGGGCGCCGAGCTGATCCGCGTGCGATGTCAGAATATGGAATGACAGCGGCATCCCCATGGCCACCGCTGCCTGGTAAAACGGGTCGTAGTCCGGGTGGTCATAGTCCGCATGGCGCGGGTTGCCCGGCATCATGACGCCGCGAAAACCCATCTCCCCGGCCTGGCGCAGCTCTTCGATGCCTTCCTCGACCGAGGCCATGTTGATCTGGGCCATGCCATACAAACGCTCCGGCGCGGCGGCGCAATATTCCTGCAGCCAGCGGTTATAGGCGGTGAAACAGGCCCGCTTGTAGTCAAAATCCGGATGATTGCACAGCACCATGCCAACCGTGGGATAGATCATCTCGGCACAGACCCCATCCCGGTCCTGATCCGCCAGCCGGTAGGCGGGGTCCCAGCCGGAGGGATAAAGATCCTCGAATTTGCTGCCGCTCATGCGCAACTCCTTGGGATCGCGGCCGGCGGCGGCGACCAAGCCCATGGGAATGGTCTTCTCCATGCCGTCGATGTAGACATCGCCATAGCGCTCGTCATGGGCGATGTGCGGTGCGCGGTCGCGAAACCCCGGATCGATGTAGTCGATGTAGCAATTCGGCGGTTCTGTGATGTGTGAATCAGCCGAAATTGGTGTCTTCGCCATTGCGGATTTCCCCCATACCGGTAATTTTTTTCCAGCCCCCTCTCCGGAATCAGGGCCGGTCCCTGGCCGCATGATAACATTCGCGCCGGATTGCTCAAGCCGAGGCGGAAAGCCTTCGAATTTTCTCCCATTGGCTGCATTTTTCGTTTTATGCACGCTATAGTATCTTGGATAGCTAATCGTATGTCTTGGAGAGAACGATGGCGGGACATTTCACCGACGCGGAGTGGCGCAAGATTGAACAGGCCCTGGAGGCCGACCAATCCAGATATGGCATGCCGGAAGGCGGCCGGGAAAAATCCCTGGTCCTCGGCTCGTTCAATATCCGTAAATTGAGCAGCAACCGGGGCCGCAAAAGGGAAATCGATTTCATGGCGCGGTTTTGCGCCGCCTGTGATTTGGTCGCGATCCAGGAAGTTCAGGACAATTTGGACGGGCTGTTTCACCTGCAACAGCGCATGGACTCCCGCATCGCCGAAGAAGGCGGCTTTGGCCTGGTGGTTTCCGATATCACCGGCTAGGTACCCGGCGAAAAAGGCATGGCGGAGCGGCTGGCCTTTTTCTACCGCCATTCGCGCATCCGCAGACTTGCCATGGCATCCGACCTTACGGTGGACCTGACGTCGGTATTGGAGAATGTCTTCGGCCACCAGGAGGAGCTCCTGGCCTCGCGCCGCGTATTCGAAGCCAAGATGGCTAAATTCCACGCCGGCAAGCGGAAGACCAAACCCACCTACGTCCCGCCAGCCTTCGTGACCTTCGTGCGCACGCCGTTCGTCGCCGCATTTGAGGCGCCGGCGGCAAACGATCAGGCGCCATTGCGGTTTTCGGCCGTGAACGCGCATCTGGTTTACGGCACGCCGCAGCAAAGAGAGGACGAGTTCCAGGCTCTGGTGCGCTGGCTGGCGGCGCGGCTGCTGGCGGACCAGCGCCTTTTGACGCCGAGCTTCATCCTGCTGGGTGATCTCAACCTGGATGTCGATTTGCCCGAGGTTGACCGCAAACGCATCAGCGGAAAGATCCGCGACTACAACAAGGAATTCTTTGGCAATCCCGCCGACAACCGCATCTATTTCCCCTTTGTCGACAAACATCCCGCCAAGGGAAAGGTCCTCCGAACCAACGCGCGGCAAAACCAGACCTTCGATCAGATCGCTTTTTTCAGGGACCCCAAGGAAGCGGGACTGCCGGACCATAGCTGGCGCGCGGCGGCGGGCGTGGCGAAGCCCGACAGCTACCAGTTCGATGTATTCAATTTCGCGGACCTGTTCGCGGAAGCCCTTATACCAGTCGCCATAAGTCATGACACGATCGCCCATTCTCTCCGGGTGATTGAGGCTATTTTGTCTGGTCTGT
>JASLLM010000018.1 GCA_030747035.1 Alphaproteobacteria bacterium
AGACCAGACAAAATAGCCTCAATCACCCGGAGAGAATGGGCGATCGTGTCATGACTTATGGCGACTGGTATCAGAGGTGCTCTCGGTCGAGGTGTCGGAAGTACTCTCCGTCGATGTGTCCGATGTGCTTTCCGTCGTGGTGTCCGAGGTGGCCTGGGTCGCGGTATCCGATATTTCTTGTGTCGTGGATGTTGTATCGGACAGGGCTTGCGTGGTTTCACTGCTTACCGTCGTACCCTCGGTGACCGTCAATGTATCGCCCACGGTGACCGTGGTATTGCCGGCCTCCACCGTCCAAACGGCCTTCACCGGTTCCAGGGTTTTCACATACAGATCCAGCGCCTCTTTCTTGTTCAGGTTAAGGTTTTGCGTGACCTCGCAAGTCCGGAAGAAGAATTCCCGCGCCATCAGCACCGCCGGCGTCCGGCCGGACATTTCCTCTTCCTCGCTATCCTCTGAATCGCCCGCCCTGTCGGCCTGATTGTTGTTCACCTGGACCAGTGAAATGGAGAAATCCATTTCATCCGCCTGATCAAAGGCTGCATCTGGTTGCGCCATGGCACAGGTAAAAAAATCGCCCTGCTTCTGGTGAACATAGGAATGCGCCAGGCTTGCCGTATTGGAAATGACGGTCCTGCCCTGAAGTTCAGTGACGTGGGGCGTGGGTTCAAACGCCGCCGCGCAGCCAACAACGGGAAGCAGCAAAACGAAGGCCGCGGTCCTGGAACCAAATGTTTTCATCGCGCCAATTACTCTTGCCTCGATTATTCCGGCTTGCGGGCCAATTTAACCATGAATGGCGCATGCAAGGAAAGATTAGATGGTTCATGCCAACGGGCCCAAGGGGCTGCGGGGCGGAGGCATGGCGGGTTATTCGAGTATGGACTTGCTTGATTTGCTTCAATATCATGAACACGGCAGCTCAGGATCAGCCGATGTTTTCTAGCTGCATCTCCTTCTTGCATGACCATAAGTTGTTGTGCTGCATACTTTTTTTTGAACACAGGAAGCGGGTGCTCCCATGCGATATCTTCACACCATGGTTCGCGTATCAAACCTTGATGACACGCTGAATTTCTTCTGCAACTTGCTGGGCATGGTCGAAGTGCGCCGGGTGGAAAGCGAAAAGGGCCGCTATACCAATATCTTCCTCGCCGCCTCAGTCGATGAGGATGCCGCCAGGGAAACCCGGGCGCCAACCCTGGAACTGACCTACAACTGGGACCCGGAAGATTACACGGGCGGGCGCAATTTCGGCCATCTGGCCTATCAGGTGGACAATATCTACGACACCTGTCAAAGCCTGATGGACGCGGGCATTACCATTAACCGGCCGCCCCGCGACGGCTACATGGCCTTTATCCGCACCCCGGACAATATCTCGATCGAACTGTTGCAGACCGGCGATGCTCTGCCCGCGCAAGAGCCCTGGGCATCCATGGAAAATACCGGCAGCTGGTAGGGCAGGTTTTCTCCAATCCAGTCTAGCCGCGTATTGTTTCGACCAGCCGGGTGATCTTGTCCAGGCGGGGCAGGACGTCGTCTTCCGGCGCGGCCTTGATGCCGAAGATGCAGCGCGTCACCCCGGCCTTGGCCAGTTTTTCGATTGCCCCCGGATCACGGGGTGTGCCGAAGGTGGTGATCGGATAGGGTTCGCGCCCATCGGCTTGAGCCAGGGCGGCCAGTTCCGCCATGCGCTCCGCCTTGAGGCTGAACTGATTGCCCTCCGCCGCCAGCATGGGAATCCAGCCATCACCGTAACGCCGGATCCGGCCAAAGGTGCCCGCCGCGTCGCCGCCGACAAAAACCGGCGGGTAGGGCTTCTGCACCGGTTTCGGCCAGGATTGAATACGCTCGAACTTCACGAACTCACCGTCATAGCTCGCCTCGTCCTGGGTCCAGATCTCCCGCATGGCTTCGATGCGCTCCCGCGCCACCTTCCAGCGGCGGTTCCAGGGAATGCCGTGGTTTTCCAATTCCTCCCGGTTCCAGCCGCCGCCGATGCCGAAATCAACCCGTCCGCCCGAGATGTGATCGAGGCTGGCGACTTCCTTGGCGGTGATGATCGGGTCGCGCTCTACCACCAGGCAGATCCCGGTGCCAAGACGGATGCGCTTGGTTACCGCCGCCGCCGCCGTCAGGCTCAGAAACATATCCACATTGTGGGAATAGTCGGGCGGCAGATCGCCGCCCAGGGTGAACTGGCTGTCGCGGCTGGCCGGGATGTGGGTGTGGTCGGGTACGAACAGCGCGTCCAGGCCGCGTGCCTCAACCGCGACGGCCAGGTCCGCCGCCTGCATCGAATAGTCCGTCGCGAACATACAAATTCCGAATTCCATCATCGCCTCCGCTGGCATATCCTTATGCAAGAGCGGGAACGACACTATCAGGTAGCGTAGCTTTCGACCAATTGCAGACGTCGACCCGTTAACATGCCATACTGGCTGAAATGAAATTATCAATGGGAAGTGCGCGATCATGGGAACAAACCTCACCTTAACCGCCAGTGATGGCCATGGCTTCGGCGCCTACCGCGCGGACCCGTCGGGCGCGGCCCGGGGCGGCATTGTCGTCATTCAGGAGATCTTTGGCGTCAACGATCATATTCGCGAGGTCTGCGACGGCTTTGCCGCGGATGGATATCTGGCCATCGCGCCGGCCTTGTACGACCGTACCGACAACAAGAACTGCGAACTGGGCTACACGCCGGAGGATATCGCCGTTGGCCGCGATCTGAAGGACGCCTTCTCGTGGGATCTTTGCATGCTTGATATAAAAGCCGTGGTCGATGTGATGACGGGCGAAGGCCTGAAAATCGGCACCGTCGGTTATTGCTGGGGCGGCACGATATCCTATCTGGCCGGCACCCGCCTGCCGGTGGCGGCGTCCGTGGTCTATTACGGCGGTCAGATCATGCCCTACGTGAACGAAAAAGAAGGCTGCCCCATGCTGATGCATTTCGGCGAGCATGATGCCGGCATCCCCCTGGATGACGTGAAGGCGATCAGCGAGGCCCATCCGGACGCGGATGTGCACATTTATGATGCCGATCATGGCTTCAACTGTAATCATCGCGGCAGCTACAACGAAGCGGCGGCAATCCTGGCCCGCCAGCGCACCATGGAGCTGTACGGCCAACAAGTGGGCTAGAACACTTCGCTTCACGTCTGGGTGAGACGTCGACACATCAACGTGGCTTTTCCTTATGATTGGCTGAACCGCCAACCATGGGGGAGGTCATGCCATGCCATCTATTCGGAATTTGCGGCGGGCTTTGGTGCTATTTGTCGTTCTCGCCCTGCTGCCGCTGCCCGGACAGGCGGACCAGGGCTATCCCCACGACGGCATGCAGGTACTGGCCTCGCAAAAGAACTTCAAGGCCCTGTTCAATGATCTCGATGCGGCGGTGCGCAAACACCGCATGGGTGTCGTGGCCCGCGCCTCCGCCTCAATGGGCGCGGCGCGGCGGGGCATCGAGATTCCCGGCAATGCGGTCTATGGCGTCTTCAGAAACGATTTTGCCGTGCGCATGCTGCGCGCCAGCGTGGCGGCGGGAATAGAGGCGCCGCTGCGATTTTATCTGACACAGAATGCCGACGGCACGGCGCGGCTCAGCTATCGCCGCCCCTCCGCCGTGTTCAAGCCCTACGGCAGCGCCGAACTTGACGCCATGGCCGGCGAACTGGACGTGATTTTCGCCAAGATCGCCAGGGATGCCGTGGCTGATTAGAGGCCCTGAACGGCCTGCAGGATCCAGAAGATTACGCCGGCGATGATGGCGGAGGCGGGCACGGTGATAACCCAGGCGGCGGCGATGGTCATCAGGTGCGAGCGGCGCACCAGTTTGCGGCGCAGGGCCCTTTCCTGCAGATCTTCAGGATCGATCTTCTTACGCGCCTCGCCATAGCGGCCATGGTTGATATGGGTGCGCCGGGCGGTCTGCCATTCCCGGTAGAACCCGACGCCGAAGACGGCGCCGACGGCAATATGGGTCGAACTGACGGGCAGGCCCAAGGCCGAGGCGATAATTACCGTGATCGCCGCCGACAGGGCCACGCAGTAGGCCCGCATGGGGTTCATCTTGGTAATCTGCTGGCCCACGGTACGGATCAATTTGGGCCCGAACAGCAGCAGTCCCGCCGATATGCCGGCGGCGCCGATAAACATGACCCAGGGCGGGATGTCGACCTTGGCCGCCACCTGACCGGATTCAGCCGCCCCGACGATGGCCGCAAGGGGACCGACCGCATTTGCCACGTCGTTGGAACCATGGGCGAAAGACAACAGGGCGGCGGAGCAGATCAATGGAATGGTAAACAGGGAGCGCACGGATTTGTTCCGGTTCTCCATGCCCTCCGCCTGACGCTGGATCAAGGGATTGACGATCATATAGGTGATGGCAAAGATCACGACGCCAATCGCCGTTATGGTCCAGCCGTCGGGCCGCCAGACCCGTTTCAGGCCCTTCATGACCAGATAGGCGGAAAAGACGCCGGCCATGATGGCGACCAGGATCGGCACCCAACGCTTGGCGCCGGCAATCTTGTCATCTCGATAGATGATATTGGCCTTGATGAAGGCCAGGAAAATGGCCGCAATGACGCCGCCCATGACCGGCGAAATGACCCACGATGCCGCGATCATGCCCATTTTCGGCCAGTTGATGACGCTGAAGCCGACGGCGGCGATACCCGCCCCGATGACCCCGCCAACGATGGAATGGGTGGTCGAAACCGGCGCGTTCAACATGGTCGCGATATTGACCCATAGGGCGGCGGCCAGCAGTGCCGACAGCATGCTCCAGATAAACAGATCGGAACTCGGAAAATCGTCCGGCGCGATGATGCCCTTGGATATGGTGTTGACGACGTCGCCGCCCGCGACAATGGCGCCCATGGCTTCGAAGATCGAGGCAATGATCAATGCCCCCATCATCGTCAGGGCACGGGAGCCGACCGCCGCGCCGACGTTGTTGGCCACGTCATTGGCGCCGATATTCAACGCCATGTAGCCGCCGATGATGCCGGCGACAATAATGACGATGCGCTGTTCCCCACCCGCGCTGGCAATCGTTACGCCAACCCAGACAACCAGCAGAAACAGCAAGGCCAGGCCCAATTTGGTAACCGGTCGGGCCTGCTCTATCGTCGCGGCGCCAATCCGGTCGAATTTGGCCAGATCCTTGCTGAGTGTCTCTTTATACATTGCGCCCCCGCGTCAACATCCCCAACGTCCCCCCTAGAGCATTTCCGAATAGGAAATGCTCAGACTCTTAAGAATAGAGCAATTTTTCCTATCACTTAGAATCGCCTTGCGACTCACATTGGATCGGAATTGCTCTAGACGGACGTGGAGGAACCCTCAACGCCGCCGAACATGGGCGAAAAATTAGGGGACGGCGCGGCAAACTCCAATGCGGCAGATGGCCACACCTGGCGCCGCGGCACTGTCGCCCCGTGGCGGGCGCTAGGCGGCTTTTGGCGCGGCCGCCTTGACGCTATCGTCCACGTGAGTTTCATACTGGGCAAAATTATCGCGGAAGCGGGCAACCAAATCCTGCGCCTGGACATCATAGGCCCCGCCATCCGCCCAGGTACTGCGCGGATCGAGAATTTCGCTCGGCACGCCGGGACATGATTCGGGAACCATCAATCCGAAATTCTCGTCCGTGCGGAAAGGTACATCGCCCAGTTGACCTTCCAGCGCCGCACTCAAGAGGGCCCGGGTATGCTGGATCGGCATGCGGTATCCGGTGCCGTAGATGCCACCGGTCCAGCCGGTATTCACCAACCAGCAGTTGACGCCATGGGTGGCGATGCGTTCGCGCAGCATATTGCCGTAGACGGCCGGGTGGCGCGGCATGAACGGCGCGCCAAAGCAGGTCGAGAAAGTCGCCTGAGGCTCGCTGCCAACGCCCTTTTCCGTACCGGCCACCTTGGCGGTATAGCCGGACAGGAAATGATACATCGCCTGTTCCGGTGTCAGACGGGAGAGGGGCGGCAGCACGCCGAAGGCATCAGCAGTCAGCATGACGACGTTGCGCGGATGCCCGGCGGTACCGGAGACCGCGATGTTCGGAATAAAATCCAAGGGGTAGGAGGCACGGGTATTTTCCGTATGGCGGCCGTCGTCCAGGTCCAGGATACGGCTGTCGGGATCCATCACCACATTTTCCAGCACCGTGCCGAAGCGCCGGGTGGTGGCGAAGATCTCGGGCTCCGCCTCGGCCGAAAGATTGATCACCTTGGCATAGCAACCACCCTCGAAATTGAACAGGCCGTTCTCGCCCCAGCCATGTTCATCATCGCCAACCAGTTGCCGGTTGGGATCGGCTGACAGGGTCGTCTTACCCGTGCCCGAGAGACCAAAGAAAATGGCGGAGCCGCCGTCCGCGCCCACATTGACCGAGCAATGCATGGGCAGAACGCCGTCCGCCGGCAGCAAATAGTTCAGTATCGAAAACACCGATTTCTTGATCTCGCCGGCATAGGAGGTGCCGCCGATCAAAACCATGCGCCGCTCGAACGAGGCCAGAATATAGGTGCCCGTGCGCAGGCCCGGAGTTCCCGACGGCGCTTCCAGGCTTGGCGCCTGCATGATGGTGAATTGGGGCTGGAAGCTGGCCAGTTCCTCCGCCGTCGGCTGGATAAACATATTGCGGGCAAACAGCGTATGCCAAGCCTGCTCTGTAATGATGCGCACGCCGAGACGGTGTGCCTTGTCGGCGCCGGCCCAGACATCCTGGACGTACAGATCCTTGCCTTCATAATGGGCCAGATGCGCCTTCAGGATGGCATCGAATTCACCGGCCTCAATCGGCTTGTTGACCGAACCCCAGTCGATATCCGCCTCGTTCTCCGCCTCGCGGACAATGAATTTATCGTTGGCTGAACGGCCTGTATGCACACCGGTACGGCAAACCAGGGCACCGCCCTCGCTCAACTCAGCCTCACCGTTGGCCAGGGCCATTTGATACAGCGCCGGGGTTGCCAGATTCCAATACTCAGTACCAGGATTGTTGATGCCTTGCGTGTTCAGCCCATGGCGGCTGACGTTAGCTCCGATTTGCGTCACTACACTCTCCTAAGAGACGACGAAATGTCCACCGGTATGAAAACCGACAGACCCTATTGTTGAACCGATTTCGGCTATTCCAATTGCGATGATGGCGCCGATGCGCCCGCCTTTGTTAATGCTGCCCCTTTGGCCAAGATAAGCGGCAATTGTTGACTAGGCAATAATGGGAAATGGCAAAAAATCACCTCTTTGCGCAAGATGCGGCAATATGGCGCAGATTGGCTCCCGATCGACTGAACGTCGCGCTGTTTCCCGCTATGGCTTCACCGCGGCCGCGGCGCGGGCAAGGGCGACAAGTTGCCGTCGTAGCGAATCGGCATCATTGGCGGTTTCGCCGAAATCCAATCGCAGCACGGCGCCCTCCCGGCGCAAATCGCAGCCTTCCGGGTCACAGCCGGTCATGCGCCAGCCCGTCCCATCCGCCCCCAGCAGGTTCCGGGCATAAAGTTCCAGGCTGTCGCCGTGATCCTCGTTCATGTGCTGCACGGCATCCGCTTCCCAGGCCGCCATCCCATCCAGGTCAGGTTGCCGGAAGAGCAGGTCCCGGGCGTCAATCCATTCGATCTCGCCAAAGCCGGCGACCAGGTGGCCCCGCTCCACCGCAACCCGATAAAAGGCGAAATCGCCGAAATCCGCATAGCCGGCGGCATCCTCATGGCGGGCCAGGAAGCGTCGCCGCAACCGCGTTTCATCACTTCGTTCCGCCCGGCCTTGAACGCTGACCCGGGCGCCGGTCAGGGCGGAAGGCAGGCCACGGGTGCCGTCGAACAGCAACGATACCCGGTTGTCGGCCGCGATGTTGCGGCTGTGTTCGGCCAGATCCGAAAGCAGCAGAATGGGCGATGCGTCATAGTCCGCGGCCACCAGAACCAGCGAGGTAAATGGTTGGCCGTCATCGGCCATGACTGTGCCGAGGCCGGCCCAATCGTGGGCCCGCATCAGCCTTCTGGCCTTTTTCGCGCTCTGCGTCATCGCAATGTTCCGTGGCTATTGCGGCAAAAGACGAGTATAGCGCCCTGTCTAGCAATTGCCGATGCCGGGGACTCCAGGCCGCACCATCATGAATACCAGTACGCCCATCAATCCCAGCCACGGCCTGGCGGCGGATTTTGCCGCCCGCGTACGGGCCATCGCCAAACTGGCCTTGCCGGTCACCGTGGCCCGGACCGGCATGTTGGTCATGGTCATCGCCGATGTGGCGATGACCGGCCATTTCAACAGCACGGAGCTGGCATATTATGGCCTGGGCCAGGCGGTATACATGGTTTGCATGTTGATCGGCGTCGGCATGCTGGTGGGTACGGCGGTGCTATGCGCCCAGGCGGTCGGCGCCGACAGCCTGTCCGAATGCGGCGTGATCTGGCGCGTCTCGGCCCTACACGCCCTGGCCCTTGGCGCCTTGTTCGCTGGCCTTGCCCAGGGCGGCGGCCATTTTTATCAACTGTTCGGGTACGAAGCCGGGCTGACGCAAGGTGCCGGCCGCGTCCTTGCCATTCTGAACTTCGGCCTGCCGGGACAATTGCTGTTCACGGCCACGATCCTGTTTTTGGAATCCCTGAACCGGCCCGGCCCCGGCCTGGTCATCATGATCGCGGCCAATATCCTGAATGCGGCACTGAACTGGTTGCTGATCGGCGGCGATTTCGGCTGGGGCGGCGAAGGCGCGGCCTGGGCCAGCACCATTGTGCGCTGGCTGATCGCCCTGGCGGCGGTGATCTATATCCTGGGCATGAAGAATGCCGCCACCTACAACGTCGCCGGACCTCTGCATCGGGGCCGGGAGCTGGGGCGAAAACTGCGCCGCCTTGGCTATCCGTTGGGATTGGCCCAGGGTTTGGAATCGGCTGCCTTTGCCTCCCTGACCCTGTTTGCCGGTCTGTTAGGCGCGCAGGCGGTCGCCTCGTTTCAAATCGTGATGAACTTGGTGGCCTTTTGCTTCATGGCGGCCATCGGCGTGGGCACGGCAACGGCGGTGCATGTGGGCCTGGCGATCGGCCGTGGCGAGCAGCGGCAGATGATGCTTTCAGGCTGGGGCGGCCTCTTCACGATCGCACTGTTCATGGGCGCCATGGCCATCATCATGGCAGTCTTCCCCGCGCATCTGGTGGGTTTGTTTACCTCCGACACGGATTTGCTGGTGGTCGCGATGCCGACACTGTTGGTGGCGGCGGCAACCTTGATCACCGACGGTGCCCAGGGGGTGTTGATGGGAGCGTTGCGGGGCACGGGCGATGTCTGGATCCCATCGGTCCTGCATCTTTGTTCTTTCCTGCTGGTCATGGTGCCATCGGCCTACGGTTTCGCCATTTGGGCCGGGCTGGGCACGCCGGGATTGATGATGGGTACATTCTGCGGCGTCACCCTGGCCGCGATCCTGCTGGCGGGGCGCTTCCACGTAATCGCGAAACGGCCCATTCGTCGCCTTTACGCATGCCTTTTTATGGTCACAATCTGGCCGCAATGACGGCTACCTCTGGCACTAGACTGAAAACTGCCTACATCACTAAGCAGAAACAAAGGACACAGCATGGCTGCGACCATCACGCTTGTTGATGACGACCGCAATATTTTGACTTCCGTTTCCATCGCGCTGGAGGCGGAAGGCTTCAAGGTCGCGACTTACACCGACAGCCAGGCCGCCCTGCAGGCCATGACGGCCAGGGCGCCTGATCTGGCCGTGCTGGATATCAAGATGCCGGGCATGGACGGCATGGAGCTGTTGAACCGTCTGCGCCGGGCCTCCACGGTGCCGGTGATATTCCTGACCTCGAAGGACGAGGAAATCGACGAGATGCTGGGCCTGAAGATGGGCGCCGACGACTACATCAGAAAACCGTTTTCCCAACGTTTGCTGATCGAACGTATCCGGGCCGTGCTGCGCCGGGCCGAGGCGGCCGGACGCACCAGCAAAAGCGAGGACGGTGAATTGCTGGTTCGGGGAGATTTGCGCCTGGACCCGACCCGCCATGAATGCACCTGGCGCGGCGCCGGGGTACAATTGACGGTGACCGAATTCTTGATCTTGCAGGCCTTGGTCAAGCATCCCGGGCATGTAAAAAGCCGGGATCAGTTGATGGATGCGGCATATGGCGACAATATCTATGTGGATGACCGTACAATCGATTCGCATATCAAACGCCTGCGCCGCAAGTTCAAGGCCGCCGATGACGACTTCACGCGCATCGAAACCCTGTACGGTCTCGGCTACCGTTTCCAGGAATAGACATTTCCATCACGGATTCCGGGGCCAACTGAGGCGGGGGACCCGGTGGTAAAGCAGCTTGGTCAGCCCGGGCCGCGTCCAGCGGGTCCGTCGCAAATGCGTCTTGCCGGCAACGAAGGTCCGGGGCCCGGACGGCGGCGGCGCTTTTCCACCATGACCCTGCGAATTCTGGCGCCGAATGTGCTGGCCCTTGGTGTTCTGGTTGGCGGCATATTCTATCTGGATCAATATCGCGATGGCCTGATCGACGCCAAGATCGCCGCCCTGCAGACCCAGGCGGAGCTGATCGCCGGCGCTTTGGGCGAAAGCGCTCTGACCGGGCCTGAGGACCGGCGCCGTCTGGATGGCGAAATTTCCGCCCGCATCATCCGCCGCCTGGCGGTGCCGACCCTGACCCGGGCCAGATTGTATTTGCCCAGCGGCGGCCTGTTGGCTGATTCCAGGCAACTGGTTGCCGCCGGCAGGCAAGTGCAACTGCGCTATCTGCCGCCCGCCGATCCAACCGATCATGCCATGCATTTCTTCAACCGAATTTATGATTGGCTGTTGCCGCGCCTGCCACGGGGCCCGGACTTTCCCCCCTACCGGGAACGCCTGGGCAGCGGTCTGATCGACTATCCGGAACTGACCGTGGCCCTGGGAGGTGAGGTCGGCGGCGCGATCCGCATGTTGCAGGACGAGAGTTTGATTTTGACCGTGGCGGTGCCGGTGCAGCAGCTGCGCCGGGTGGTCGGGGCCCTGTTGTTGTCCGCCGACAGTGCGGATATCGAGGAAGGGGTGCGCAATGCCCGCCTTGCCATATTGCAGGCATCCGCCCTGGCGTTGACCGTGACTGTGCTGATGTCGTTCTTTTTGGCCGGCACCATTACCGGGCCAGTACGCCGTTTGGCCACGGCCGCGGACCGGGTGCGGCGCTGGCGGGGCCGGCGGGCACAGATTCCCGACTTGAGCCGCCGGCACGACGAAATCGGCGATTTGAGCGCGGCGCTGCATGAAATGACGGAGACGCTTTACGGCCGCCTGGACGCCATCGAGGTGTTCGCCGCGGATGTTGCCCATGAAATCAAGAATCCCCTGACCTCCATGCGCAGCGCCCTGGAATCGATCGAGCGCACGGAGGATCCGAAGCAACAGCGGCACCTATTGGCCGTGATGGCGGAGGATGTGCGCCGCATGGATCGTCTGATCAACGATATCTCCAACGCCAGCCGGATCGATGCCGAACTGGCGCGGGAGGAATCCGAGGCCGTCGATCTGACAAGCCTGCTGCAGACCCTGATATCCGTGCGGCAGTCCGTCGACGATGGGCCGGGCCCAAGGTTTGAGCTTCGGGTCGATCCGGACAACCCGATCCTGATCAACGGCCTGCCCGGCCGCCTGGGCCAGGTGGTCGATAACCTGGTTGGCAATGCCCTGTCGTTCTCGCCAACGGGCGGCAGCATCAGGCTGACCCTGGAACAACAGGGGAAAATAGCGCAATTGACCGTGGAAGATGACGGTCCGGGCATTCCGCCAGGTCAGGAGGAGGCCATATTCCAGCGTTTCTACAGCCAACGCCCCGCCGGCGAGGCCTTTGGCCGGCATTCCGGGCTGGGCCTGTCGATCTGCCGGCAGATCATTGAAGCCCATGGCGGCACCATCACGGCAAGAAACCGTTCGGAGCTTGATGGCGGCGGCAATGACCCATCGGGCGGTGCCCGCTTCACCGTGCACCTGCCTATGCCCTAACCGCAGCCTCCGACAGGCGTTCCAGGGGCTGGTCCTTGATCGGCCAGTGCAGCGCGGCGGAGGCCAGGCCAAGCGCCACGGACACGCCCCACATCAGATTGTAGGAGCCGGTGGCATCATAAATCAGCCCGCCCAGCCAGGCGCCACTGAATCCGCCGATCTGGTGGCTCATGAAAACCACCCCGAACAGCATGGAAAAATGCCTTGTGCCAAAAATTTGCGCCACGATGCCGGAGGTCAAAGGCACGGTTGCCAGCCAGACCAGTCCCATGGCGGCGCCGAAAATAATTGCCGTGACGTCGTTGATGGGCAGCAACAGCATCACCGTCATGATAACGGCGCGCAAAAGATAAATCAGTGTCAGTATATTCTTCTTGCGAAAGCGGTCACCGGCGGCACCGAAGGCAAAGGCGCCGATGATATTGCACAACCCGATCACCCCCATGGCATAAGCGGCAGCCGTCGTGGAAACGCCTTCGTCCGCCAGGAACGCCGGTAAATGAGTGGCGATGAAAGTGACGTGGAAGCCGCAGACAAAGAACCCGGTGGCCAGCAGAACATAGCCCCTGTGCCGCCGCGCCTCCTGAACGGCCTCGCGCAGGGATTGCGCGGGACCTTGCCCGCCGCCCGGTGTCCTGACCCGCAGCCCAAACGCCAAGACGGACACCAGGGCGACGAAAACGGCGCAGATGACCAGGGTCTCGCGCCAGCCGAAGCTGTCGATCAAACCTTGAACACCAGGCACGAAAATAAACATGCCGAGAGAGCCCGCGGCGATCACGGTGCCGAACACCACGCCCCGGCGCTCGTTCGGCACCACCTTGCCCAGGGCACCAAGCACGATGACCTGGCTGGCCCCGCCCAGGCCCAGCCCGATCAACAGCCCGATCGAAATGTAGAGATCGAGCGCGGACGTGCTGATGGAGGTCCACCACAGGCCCAGGGCATAGAACAACGAGCCGGCGATGACCACCTTCACCGCGCCATAGCGGTCGGCGATCATGCCGGCGACGGGTTGGGTCAGGCCGTACAACAGGGTTTGCCCGGCGATAACGAGGCCAAAGATCTGCCGG
This sequence comes from Alphaproteobacteria bacterium, assembly GCA_030747035.1. Lineage (GTDB taxonomy): Bacteria > Pseudomonadota > Alphaproteobacteria. Next base: position 13,102 of record JASLLM010000018.1, read on the forward strand.
CCAATTTCCAGATCCATGGAGATCGGGCGCAGGAAGACGCCGAAAGTCAGGCGCAAGCCGTTGCCCGCCAACATAATCAGGACGCCGCAAAGCAGCATGATCCAAATTCGCCGTGTCATTGCAATATTTCCCCGGTCCGTGAATGCGGTTTTGGCGGCCTAGGCGTCAAGGCCCAATTGCCGGGCCAGGTCGGGGAAGTCGTCGGCGATGATATCGTGATGGGCTGCCGGCTCGGGATCGGGCGGACCGGCGGCGCCCCATTCATCGGGCCGGCGCACGAAAGCGGATTTGAAGCCCACATCCCGGGCCGCGTTCAGGTCAACATTGTGGCAGGCCACCATCATGATCTCACCCGGCTCCAGGGCCAGCCATTTGGCGGCCCGCTCATAGGCGCCCGGCAAGACCTTGTACTGCCCGATCATCTCGCAGGAGATCACCGCATCCCACATTAAACCGTTGCGTTTTGCCGTATCCACGATCAGCGACACCGACAGAATAGTAAACGAGGCAACGATGTATTTCTGCCGCATCTTGGCCAGGGCGGCGGGAAAGTCCGGCCAGCAGTCCAGTTCATGCCAGCGGTACCAGATAGCCTCGCGCTCCGCCTCCGTGAAGGCGCCCAGGTCATATTTCTCAACCATCTCGCCCAATTGTTGGCGGTGCACGTCGTCGATGTTGAAGGTGGCGGGCGCATCGGCACCAGTATTCGCCATGGCCCTGAGGGAGGCGGCACGGTAGTTGTTGGCGATGGCCGGCCAATCCCGCTCCAGTCCATGGCCTCCGCCGGCCTCGGCCAGGGCATTGGAAATACCCGAATGCCAATCCAGAATGGTGCCGCCCGTGTCGAAGGTTAGGGCCCTGATACCTTGCATTGAATAATCCTCAATCAAATGGCCGCAGCAGATCGCGGCTAATCACCACGTTCTGGATTTCGGTGCTGCCGTCGATGTATTGCGCCATCTTGGCGCAGGCCAGATGACGGGCCAGGGGGAAATCATGCTTGTAGCCGTCCGCGCCCATGGCCTGCATGCACTGGGCAATGCCGGTCAGGGCGGCGCGGGTGGCGAATTTCTTGGCATGTGCCGCCGGTATGGCCGCAGGCTCCCCGGCATCGATGGCATCCAGCGCCGCATAGGCCATCAGGCGGGAGGCGTGCAGATCCGTGGCCACGTCGGCCAACTGCCACTGCATGCCTTGAAAATCCACGATCCGCTGACCGAAGGCGCGCCGCTTGGCGGCATATTCGAGGGCCACGTCCAGGCTGTTTTGCATCATGCCGCAGCACATGGCGGCCACATTGGCGCGGGCCAGATCAATGCCCGCCATGGCGCCCTTGAAACCGTCGCCCGGGGCATACAGCATGGCATCATCGGCGACCCGGCAGTCCTCGAAGCGGAAACCGCCGGTACCCATCACATGCGCGCCCATGGTCGAATAGGGCGTCTCCCGGATCACGCCGGGCAGGTCGGCCTCGACCATGAATGTCGCTATGCCCCGCCAACCCTTTGAGGCATCGGTCTGGGCATAAACACTGAGCAGATCGGCGGTGGCGGCGGAGGTAATCCAGGCCTTGGCGCCATTCAGGATCCAGCCGTCGCCGTCCTTGCGCGCCGTGGTGGTCACATTGGCGGCGTCGGAACCGCTTTGCGGTTCCGTCAGCAGAAACGCGCCCAGACATTCCCCGGACAGCATGTCGGGCAGATAACGTTGTTTCTGATCATCTGTGCCGCCATCAGCGATGGCGTTCATGAAATTGTTATGCACGATCATCAGGAAGGCATAACCCATGTCGGCCATGGACAATTGCTCCATGACCCGGGCCATGCCGGCCTTCGACATGCCCTTGCCGCCCAGGCTCTCGTCCAGCAGCATGCCGGTCAGCCCGGCCTTGGCGGCGGGGCGGATGCCGTCGTCTGGCATGGTGCGCTGCAACTCCCACCTGGTGGCGTTCGGCGCGACCGTGTTGGCGGCGAATTCAGCCGCGGCAGCGATCATCCGTTGTTCGGAAGGGCTAAGCGCGCTATCCATGAGGTACTCCACTATCGGGTCGGAAAAGAGGACAGACTAGCATCATGCTTCTCGCCATAGAAGGCATCGACGGCGCCGGCAAGGGAACTTTGTGCCGCGAACTGCTGGCCAGGACCAAGGGGCTGGGCATCCGGGCCGCCGCGCTGTCTTTTCCGCGTTACGAGCAGACCCAGTTCTCGGACCTGATCGGGCGTTATCTGCGGGGTGAGATGGGCGAAATTGATCAGGTTCCCGTGCGCTATGCCGCGCTGCTGTACGGCGGTGACCGGTTCGAGAGCCGGCAGCAGTTGCTGGACCTGATCGCGGCCCACGATCTGGTTATCCTGGACCGCTACGTCGCCTCCAACATCGCCTATAACGCCGCCAAGGTCGCGGCGGACGAGCGGGCGGAGCTGATCGCCTGGATCGAGCGGCTGGAGTTCGATCTGTTCGCCTTGCCACGGCCGGACCTGACATTGCTGTTGGCGACATCAACAGCATTGGCGGACCGTCTGGTCGGCCAGAAGGCCGCGCGCAGCTATACGGCAGAGGCGCGCGACCTGCACGAGGCCGACCGCGACTACCTATCCGTGGTCGCGGAAGTCTACGGCGGCCTGGCGACGGCGGGCGGCGATGCCTGGCTGCGGGTCGAGCCCCTGGACGAGAGTGGCAAGCTGCGCCCGCCGGCCGAGATCGCGGCCACGGTCTGGCAACACCCGGGCTTGTCAGCCTTAAGATAGATCCAGACTAACCACGACGGCGGCAGACGCAATCACCGCGACATCGCCAATGGCCTCGTCGGGCACATCCAGGCCGCCCTTGACCACATCCACCGTGACCGTGCCGTAGGGCAAGGCCGCCTGCACCGCCGCCCGGTCCACTTCATCGGGCTGTTGCACCCCGATGGTGACATCCACGAACATGGCGGTCCTGGGGTCGACGCCGAGGGTGCGGAGCATGGTCAGCGATGAATGATGCAAGGCATCGTCCACGGCGCGCAGGGCGGCTTTGGTGTAATCGCCGCCGTGCAGGTCGTTGCCGGCACCCATTTCCAGAATAACGCGTTTCTTGGTCATGCTGCTGCTCCCCTACGCCACGTCCAGGTAGACGGCGGCGGCGGCATGGGCCATGACGGTGGCATCGGTGCCTTCCGCGTTGGCAATTTCCAAGCCGCCCTCGACCACCTCCACGGTACCGGTGCCGTGGGGCAGAACGGCCAGGACGGCGGCCTTGTCCACCTGATCGGGCCGGGGCACGCCAATGGTCACGGCCACCTGCATGGAATCAACATCCAGATCCAGCGCCTTGGCCACGGTCAAGGAATTGTGCCACAGCGCGTCCTTGAGGGCGCGCACCGCCGCCTTGGTGTAGTCCGTGCCGCGAATATCGGTCCCCATGCCGATTTCCAGTACCATACGCTTCATCGCCATATTGCAATCACTCCATTCCTAGGTCGGCGCAGTGTATACCAGGTTGTCCGATTGTCCGAAATCTGCTCTATCATAACGGCATGACAGACCTGCGTATTTTCTCATACATGCCGAACCCGCGCATTTGGAAGGCAACCATCGCGGCCCGCTTGTGCGGTGTGGAGTTGGACCTGCGCGGCGCCAAGCCGGGCGAGTTGGGCGGCTGGTTGTGGGATTTCGATGCCCGGCCCCTGACGGACGAGGACCGCGAACTCGGCAACCCGTTGGCGCGGCAAAGCCGGACCGGATTTTCGGGCCAGCTTTACAAGACCGACGCCTTTCTCGCCGCGCACCCGTTCGGCACGGTGCCGGCGGCCTTCAGTCCCGATGGCGGGGTGGGTATTTTCGAATCCAACAGTATCGCCCGGACGGTGGCGCGGCTGCGCCGCCATGGGCCAAAGCTGTATGGCGATGACGCTTATACGGCGGCGCGGATTGACAGCTTCCTCGATGTCAGCCTGGTGTTCGCCCGCGATGGGCAAAACTATCTGCTGGCCCTGAACGGCGGCGCCATTGATGCCCATATCCATGGCCAGGCCGCGAAGGCGTTCGATATCTATCTAAACGGTATGGAGGCGGCCCTGTCGGCGGGACGGGGCTATCTGGTCGGTAACGACCTGACACTGGCCGATATCGTTTTCGTGGCGGAACTCTGCTCCTTCGCGCGCGAGGCGGTGCATCTTGAAAGACTGGTGGAACATGAACTGCCGACAATTTTCCACGACAATGTCGCGGCCGATTTCCCGGCAGCCATGAGCCATTTCGAGAACCTCTGCGCACACGAGGCCTTCGCGCCTGATATTGCGCCGTTTATGGAGAAAATCGAGAGGCGGCGGGAGGCTGCGGTCAAATAGTTCTCAGTGTCTCGATTGCGTCGGCGGCGCCTCGACCGCCAGATCGATATCATCTTCCGCACCCATGGCGCCGGTGGAGGCCGCGGCCAGGATTTCGCCGGCGGTTGAACCGGCTGACGTCGCGGCATAGGCGGCAAATTCCAGCAAGGTCAGGGCCAGACACTTGGGACAAATGTTCTCCCGGGTCATGGCCGACATCAGATCGCCGCTGACCGCATTGTCGATGAGCTGACGGATTTCTTCTTCGTATTCGTCGGCATGCTTGAAGTCATCGTCGTCCATGTCTGCCCCGCCCGTTTCGGTTTGGCCGGTTTCGACCATAGCAGAGTGCGCTGGACATGGCGATGCAGCCGCCCGCCGCCAAAAAGTCTATCGCCAGATAGGTTTCCCCGATCCGGGCAGGCCATAGTCGGCCCATTTTTCGCTGACATCGGCGATAACTTCATCGCTCATGCGCAGCCGCTTGCCCCAAACCCGCTTGCTTTCGGGCGGTATCTTAACCGTGGCATCAAGGCCCAGCTTGCCGCCCAGGCCTTCCTCGGGTGAGGCGAAATCGAGATAATCGATGGGCGTGCCTTCGACCACCATGCTATCGCGGCCCGGGTCCATGCGGGTGGCGACGGCCCACATCACCTCTTTCCAGTTCCGTGCGTCAATATCGTCATCCACGACGATGACCAGCTTGGTATAGGTGAATTGCCGCAGGTAGGACCAGACCGACATCATGATGCGCTTGGCGTGACCGGGATAGGCCTTGCGGATCGAGACCACGGCGATGCGGTAGGAGCAGGCCTCGGGCGGCAGCCAGAAATCGACGATTTCGGGAAATTGCAGCCGCAGAATGGGAATATAGAGCTCGTTCAGAGCCATGGAAATGACCGCCGGTTCGTCCGGTGGCGGTCCAGTGTAGGTGGAGAGATAAGTCGGCTTGGCCCGCATGGTCACCGCGCTGAGGGTAAAGACCGGAAAGGGCGCGACCGCGTTCAAATGCCCGGTGTGATCGCCATAGGGGCCTTCGTCGCCGAATTCCTCGTGCGAGACGTGGCCTTCCAGGACGATTTCCGCCTCTGCTGGCACCTGCAGGGGCACCGTCAGGCAATTCGCCAAACCTATTCTGCGGCCACGCAACAGGCCCGCGAACTGATATTCCGACAGGGTATCGGGCAGCGGCGTCACCGCCGACAGCATGGTGCAGGGGTCCGCCCCGATCGCGGCCGCCACGGGCATGGGTTCGCCCCGCGCCTCGACCCAGCGGCGGTAATGCTGGGCCCCGCCGCGATGGGGAAGCCAGCGCATCAGCACCTTGTTGCGGTCGATCACCTGCATCCGGTAGATACCGATGTTGTATTGGTCCTGGGCCTCGCGTCCGGGCCCCTTGGTGATGACCATGGGCCAGATGATCAGGGGTGCGGGCTCGCCCGGCCAGCAACTGGGGATCGGCAAGCGCGCCAGATCAATGTCGTCGCCCCTCCAGATTATCTCCTGGCACGGTACGGTCTTGCGCCGCGTCCGTTTTGGCTGCATTGCCCCGACGCGCTTTAACAGCGGCATGGCGTCGGCGACCTCTTTCAGGCTGCCGGGCAGGGCCGGTTGATGCAGAGTGGCCAGCATTTCACCGACTTGGCGCAGCTCGTCCGCCTTCCGGCCCAAGGCCATGGCAACCCGGTCGACGGTACCGAAAAGATTGATCAGCACCGGTGTGTCATAGCTCTGGCCATCGGGACCAACGGGATTTTCAAACAGCGCCGCCGGCCCGTTTTCGGCCAGCAGGCGGGTCTGGATCTCAGTCATTTCCAGGGCGGTTGACACCGGCGTCTTGATGCGCACCAGTTGCTTCGAACGTTCCAGCCGTTCGATGAATTTGCCCAGGGTAAGATCGATCATGGCCTGCCTTATTCCGCGGCCGCCCCATCGACCCAAAGCCGGCCTTCCCGGCCGTGCAGATAGCCGTTGGCCAGGGGGACATCGCCGATCAGTTCATCTAATCGCGCCTGCGCCTCTTCCACCGCCATGCTTTCGTCCAAGACGCCCCGAAACACGGCCGCCACCTGCACCATGTCGCAGCTATGGGGCCACAGGCGGAAGCAATCGATGCCGGCGGCTTGCAGCAGCGGCAGTTCGGCGAGCAGGCTGCAATAGGTATCCGACAGGGTCTGCGTGCCGTTGATGGCCAGGAACGGTTCCTCGTCCAGGGTTTCGATGGTTAGGCCGTCAGGATCGTTGGCACAGACGAACTGACAGCCATCCTTATGCAGATCGTGGGCCCGGGCGTGATAGCAGCGAGCCGAAATCGCCAGGGGCAGGCGGCCGAACACCTGCACTTCCAACGACACCGACCGGCCCGCATCCGTTTGCCCCAGATCCTGCAAAGCGCTCAGGGACAGCTCCGCCGGCAGCGAGACCCGGAAGGCGCCGCGCTGCGCCAGATAGGCGATGGTGCCTTCGTTGTAGGCGTTGACGAACGGGCCGATAACATGGCGCCGGCCGGCCAGCAGCGAAGCGGTGGAAATATCATTGGCTTCGAACAGCAGGTCCGGATCGGCGATGGACTGCCGGATCTCCTCCATCTCCTCGCCCGTCATGATCAGGGCCAGGGTGGAGAGCGCCACTTCCTTGCCGGCGGCCGTCAGACGCTCATGCACGGCGGGCAAGTGGGGCAGAATGAAGGGCCGCCGCTTGGCGCACACCACCTCGCCCAGATAGACCGTGTCGATGTCGGCTTCATCGGCGATACGGAAATAGAAATCGCGCCAGCGTTCCGCGTCCCAGTGAAACAGCACCGGCCCCAGGGCGAGTTTGGGGTTGGTTTTCGTGCTCTTCCCGCCCTTCATCGCCAGGCCCTTTGATAGGCGCCGGAGGTCTCCCGCTGGCCTTCGGTAACCTCGCCGAGTTGCGGCATTTCGGGGATCGGCTCGCCGCGCCGGCAGGCATCGACGGCGGCGCGGAAGGCGGCGACCACCTGTGCCGTATAGGCCCGACCGCGCTGGCGGCCCTCGATCTTCAGAGCGGAAACGCCGGCCGCCATCAGATCCGGCAAGATGGGCAGAACGTTCAGCGAGGTCGGCGCCTCGAACAGGTAGGAGGCGCGGTCATCGGCAACGAAGCGGCCCTTGCACAGGGTCGGATAGCCGGCGGCATCATTTTGCTGAAACACATTGATGGTGAAATCACCCAGCCGCGAGACCATCTCCGAGCCCCGCTCCAGATACCGGACGTGGGAGGCGGGGGAACAAACGCCGGTGATATTGGGTGACTTGCCCGTGACATAGGATGACAGCAGGCAGCGCCCTTCGGCCATGGGACACATGCCGCCAAAGGCAAAAACCTCCGTCTCCACCGGGATGCGGCTGTTCAGATCGGCGATATCCTCCACCGTCAGCACCCGGGGCAGCACCACCCGGCGCACGCCGAAGGCCTCGTGATAAAAGCGGATCGCCTCGGCGTTGGAGGCGGAGGCCTGCACTGATAGATGCAGGCGCAGACCCGGGTGCTGCTTCGAGGCATAGTCGAGAATGCCGATATCGGCCAGGATCACCGCGTCGACGCCAAGATCGGCGGCACGGTCAATGGCGCGGTGCCAGGCCTCGGGCGCGCCGGCGCGGGGAAAGGTATTGATGGCGACAAAAACCTTGCAGTCGCGGGCGTGAGCATATGTCAAACCTACTTCCAGCTCTTCGGGGCTGAAATTCAGTCCGGGAAAGTTGCGCGCATTGGTCTCGTCACGAAAGCCGAGATAGACAGCCTCGGCCCCGGCATCGACCGCGGCTCGGAGCGCCGCCGGGGTACCCGCGGGGCAGATCAGTTCCAGATCGCCGGGGGTCGTGTTGGCATTGCCTTGGGCCATGCTTACTCCGGTGCTGTTGCGGTGGACGGTTGCGTGGTGCGGCGGCGCCGTGAGCTCTTGCCACGCGACATGGTTTGCCGCAGATGGTCAACGGCGGCCGCTTGCGCCGCCAGCCGCTCCATGGCCGGCTGCAACAAGGCATCCTGGAGCAAGGCCATATCGCTGCCGGCGCGGCGGGCCAGCCGCCGCAGACGCTTGGCGGCGCGCCGTGCGGGCCGCGCCAATGGACCGGCGCGGACGAGGATGTCATCGATGATATCGATCTCCTCACCATCAACCGCGTTGCGCAACGCTACCACCGCCTCCGTATCGCCCTCGATCACCAGGGCCCTGGAAAAGAACAGGGCATCGCCGTCGACCCGGCCTTCCAACAGATCGATCAGGGCCAGCAGCGAGCCGCGAATGGTGGCCCCGACCTCGCCGGCGTCCGCCGCGCGGGCGACGCTCAACCTTGGTTGCCTGACATCCGCCCGCAGCAGAAACCGGATCGGCAAATCGATGGGGTCAATCAGAAAGACCGTATTCGCGTAAGGTCCCAGACGCTCGAACATACCGGGGTGCTGGCTGGCGACCGCCGCCATGGCGGCACGCAATATCGGCTGTAGCAGCAGCCGTGGCACCGCGGGCGGAATTGGCGACAACAGCAATCCACCCAACAGCACGGGCGAGAATGGCGGCACCATGCCGCTCCGCCCAGCGCCGGCGGCGCCGTCTTCCGCGCGATCCTGAAAGTCATTCATAACCGGGGATTTTAGCATACGGCTCGGCGGCGCTCCACGCCGTGGCCCCGCCGGGGCTGCGGCAAAGTGCCGCGATAGCGCGCCGCTGTCCCAAGGTTTGGGCTGACGGGAAGGAGCAATCGTGCTGCAATGTCTTGGCTGCCAGTTTCAGGGGAGGACAGATCATGACGCCAGCCAACCAGTTATCCGCCAGTCAGGCCCGAGGGGCCCTGGACCGGGGCGAAATCGGCGCAGCGGAACTGCTGGCGGCCTGCCGGGCGCGGATCGCGGAACGGGATGGCGCGGTCAAGGCGTGGTGCCATCTGGGCCGGGACAAGGCCTCGGATACACCCGGACCCTTGGCGGGAATTCCCGTGGGCATCAAGGACATTATCGATACCGCCGACATGCCCACCACTTATGGCTCCGAGGTCTATCCCGATCATCGACCGGCCATGGATGCCGCCTGTGTCGCCCTGGTGCGGGCCGCCGGCGGAACGGTTCTGGGCAAGACGGTTAGCACCGAATTCGCCTATTTCCAGCCGGGCAATACCGCCAATCCCCATAACCTGGCCCATACCCCGGGTGGTTCTTCCTCGGGCTCGGCGGCGGCGGTGGCCGATTGCATGGTGCCGCTGGCCTTCGGCACCCAGACCGGGGGCTCGGTCATCCGCCCCGCGGCATTCTGTGGCGTGGTGGGCTACAAGGCCAGTTATGGCGCCATGCCTCTATATGGCGTGAAGGCCCTGGGCCATGATCTGGACAGCCTGGGCTGGTTCTGCCGCGAGCTCGCCGATGTGCACCTGATGCGCGCCGCCCTGGTGGGCGCGGCGGTGGAAGTCGACGCCGTCAAACCAAGGATCGGCCTGTGCCGCACCTATGAATGGGAGCAAGCCGACGGTGACAGCCAGGCCGCCGTCCTGGCCGCCGCCAAAAGCCTGGAAGCGGCCGGGGCGGACGTGGTGGACGTGGATCTGCCGCCGTTGTTCGGCACCCTGGTGGAACAGCAGAAGGTGGTCATGGCGCAGAATGCCGCCCGGGATCTGGCCTTTGAATACAACAACCACCGCGACCGCATGAGCAAACATATCGTCGCCCTGATCGAACAGGGCCTGGGGGTGGACTTTAGAACCTATCAGGCCGCCATCACCGCCGCCGTCCAGGGCCGGCGCCATTTGCATAGGGTCTTCGCGGAGGTGGATGTGTTGCTGTGCCCCTCGGCACCGGGTGAGGCGCCCGAGAGCCTGGAGAATGGCACCGGCGATCCCGTTTTCAACCGCATGTGGACCCTGCTGGGCAGCCCCTGTGTCAACCTGCCCGGCCATACGGGCCGCCACGGCCTGCCCGTCGGCGTACAGGCGGTCGGCGCCCTGGGCCGGGACGAAAAGCTGCAGGCCCACTGCGCCTGGATGGAAAGCCGGATCACATAAAAGGTCCCGATTCCCTATTTCGGTGACAGTTTACTTAATTCGCTAGAATTAAGTAAACTGTCACCGAAATAGGTGGCGGCTGTGTATCGATTTGCCGACAACTAATCGAAATCCCCGGCCAAGGCCTCGCGGGTGGCTTCGGGCAGTACGGCCATGTGGCCGTAGGCGGGGTGTTCGATGGCGGCGATGATGCGGGCGTTGGGCTGGCGGAAGGCGGCGATCTGAGCTGGCTGAAAGGGGAAATGCAGGAAATGCACGGATGAGGCCTTGCCGTCGGATCTGGTGCGCTCGATGCCGTCCTCGACCTCGGCCACGGCCATGATCTTCTGGCCATCGACCTCCAGGCCGACCGCGTGCTCGATGCCGCCTAGGGTGGACAGAATGGCGTCGCGGCGGGTTTCGTCGGCGATTTCGAACATTAATGTGGCAACCAGCTCCCGGCCCTGGGGAACCAGGGGATTATAGGCGGCCAGCTCGTCGGCCAGTTGTTCATCGCCGCCCTTTTCGATCCACAGCATCTCCTGAATCTGCGACAGCATGGTGGTGTAGTTCTCGAAATAAAAGGCCGCGAAAGGTCCCACTTCCAAACGCCGCGGTCGCTTATAGGCAATGATTTCCCGGCGGCGTTCCGGGCGTTCGGGGCCATAGATCTCCAAGGGAATGATGTCGTCCCGGCTGATGCTGTGCTTCGTACTCATGGGGCGGCACTTTCCTCGTCGGCAAGACCATAGGCCTGGGCCAGCAAAATAATCGGATGGGGCACGGTTCGCGGTACTTCGTCAGCCAACTGCTCCATGCCCTGGCGCAGATGAGTGGCGGCCAGGGGGCATTCGGAGACAACCCATGGATTTTCCGCCTTCAACGCCTGCCGCGCGGCGGGCTTGCCGACCTTCAGGGCAACCTCGAAATTGTCCTTCATGATGCCCCAGGCGCCGCCGTGGCCGGAGCAGCGCTCCACCACCGTCACTTCCGTCTCCGGGATCAGGCGCAGCATTTCGGCCCCCTTGGCGCCCATGTTCTGGGCCCGGGCATGACAGGCCATGTGCAACGTTACATCGCCGCCCAGGGGTTTCAGGCCATCGGCCAGGCCGTCTTCCTTGGCCAGGGCGACCATGTATTCGGTGATGTCATAGGTGTTCGCGGCCAGGCGCCGCACATCCTCGTCATCGGGCAGCAGCAGCGGCCATTCGGTTTTCAGCATCAGGGCGCAGGACGGCACCAGGGCAATGATGGCATGGCCCGCTTCGATCCACCCTGCCATCTCGCCGGCGACCTTGCGGGCGTTCGCCGCCACCGCTTCCAGATCGCCCTGCTCCCACAAAGGCATGCCGCAGCAGGATGGATAAACCACTTCCGTGACGACGCCGTTATGGGCCAGCACCGACCGCGCCGCTAGGCCCATGGCCGGTTCGTTGTAATTGGCGAAGCAGGTGGCATAGAGCACCGCCTTGCGGCCATGGCCAGGTGCCTCCGCGTTCAGGGCTGGGACTTCAACCGCCCGGTCCGCGAAGGTCTTGCCGTGATATTTCGGCAGGGCGGCGTCCGGGTGGATGCCGGCTAGGTCGCCTAGCATGTTGCGCATGCCGAAATTACCTTCCGCCGTGGCCCAGTTGGCCAGGCCGGAGACCTTGGCGGCCCATTTGCCGTTGCGGTCGGTCTGGGCCAGTTGCCGGCGCTGAAAGCCAACACCGCCCCTGGCCCGCTCGGCGGCCCGGTAGCGCAGCATCAGATGGGGAAAATCCAGATCGAACTCGTGTGGCGGCACGTAAGGGCACTTGGTCATGTAGCACATGTCGCAGAATGTGCAGGCATCCACCACCGCCTTGAAATCGCTGGACGGCACCGTGTCCAGTTCACCGGACGGGCTGTCATCGATCAGATCGAACAGGCGGGGGAAAGAATCGCACAGATTGAAGCAGCGCCGGCAGCCATGGCAGATATCAAACACCCGGCGCAGCTCCGAATCGATCCTGCCCGCGTCAAGAAAATCCGGCTCCCTCCAGGGAATGGCGTGGCGTGTGGGGGCTTCCAGACTGCCTTCCTTGCTCATGACCGATGACTCCTGTGAACTATTTTAGAATACTTCTAAACAATTATTTGAGCCTGAAAGAAGGGGGACCGATGGGGTACCCCCTTCCTCCTAACATATATCCCGGCGTCTAGTCGTCCAGGTTATCGAGCGCTTTCTGGAAACGGCCGGCATGGCTTTTCTCGGCCTTGGCCAGAGTCTCGAACCAGTCCGCGATCTCGTCGAAACCTTCCTCACGGGCGGTTCGGGTCATGCCGGGATACATATCGGTGTATTCATGGGTCTCGCCGGCGACAGCAGCCTTGAGGTTCGCGGCGGTGGGGCCAATGGGCTCCCCCGTCGCGGGATCGCCGGTTTCTTCCAGGAATTCAAGATGGCCGTGGGCGTGGCCGGTTTCACCTTCCGCGGTGGAGCGGAATACGGCGGCGACATCGTTGTAGCCTTCGATATCGGCCTTTTGCGCGAAATACAAATAACGCCGGTTGGCCTGGCTTTCGCCGGCGAAGGCATCTTTCAGATTCTGTTCCGTTTTGCTTCCCTTAAGCGACATATTTTGTCCTCCTCGTTGTCTCGTCGGTCTTGTCGTCCATGTCCTGTTTCGGCTGCCCGCCCCTGGACCGAAAAAGGGCGGCAATTTGTGGCGCGCCGAAAGTCGTAAACGAATAGAGAGTAACCCACGCGGCAAACCTGCCTATTGGCACGCAATGACAGCATACCCCGGCAACCCGCGTGTTAACTATCCATATGGATAAAAGGGGGCCCGCGTCAAGCTTTTTTAGAATGATCCTAAATTAGGCCGTGCCACGCAACCTAACGACAATATCAACCCGGGACAGTTCCATGTTATCGGGCAAGTCCGTGGGCACGATGGAGTTGATGCGATCGCTGGGAATATCGGCAATTTCGCCGGTATCTTCGAAATAGAAATGGTGATGCTCGTCCACATTGGTATCGTAATAGCTGCGCGAAGAATCGACGATCACCTGCCGCAGCAGGCCCGCGGTCGTAAATTGATGCAAGGTGTTATAAACCGTTGCCAGACTGACCCTGATACCGCCACGCTGGGCACTTTCGTACAGGCTTTCCGCCGTTACATGGCGGTTTCCATGGCCGAAAAGCAAGCGCGCCAATGCCATGCGCTGGCGCGTGGGCCGCAATCCAACGGCGCGCAAATTCCTTATCACTTCGGAGTCAGGTTGCAAGTCAACCATGGTCTGGTTTCCAATCGTTAGGTCTAGTTCAAATTGTCGCCAACAATCTGCAAAATTTCATGATACATGAAACTCACAACCACAAATTAAGCAAAATACTAGGCAAGCAAGATTTCATGCGGCGCGCGGCTTTGTCATGATGTAATCACATTATATCATAGTGTGGTCCAGGAAAATGGCAAGGTGTGCAATTGTGCCTCGATTTCGTCTTTAACAAGTCCTAGTTCAGATATCCATTGAATTTCCGGCTGTTTCGGTTTTGTGGCGGCGCGGAATTCAGGTAGACTGCCCGGTCCCGGGAGCGTCTCGAGCAGTCGATTCCGCAGGAAATTTTTAATTTGGCGCGGCAACTGGCGGATGGCATTGACTTGTGACTGAAAGTTTTACTTTTGAACCAAAATCCAGCTATGGGCTGGACGATTTGCTGGAATGCGGCCATGGCCGCCTTTTTGGGCCGGGAAACGCCCGCCTGCCGTTGCCGCCGATGTTGATGTTCGACCGGATTACCTCAATCACCAAGGATGGCGGCGCCTTCGATAATGGGCAGGCCACGGCGGAGTTGGATATTCGCCCCGATTTGTGGTTCTTCGACTGTCATTTCGAGTCCGATCCGGTTATGCCGGGTTGCCTTGGCTTGGATGCAATGTGGCAATTGCTGGGCTTTTTCATGGGCTGGAACGGTCTGCCCGGAAAAGGGCGGGCGTTGAGTTGCGGCAAGGTCAAATTTACCGACATGGTGCTGCCAACGGTGAAATTGGTAACATTCGAGGTCAACGTAAAACGGCTGGTCAACCGCCGCCTTGTGCTGGCCACGGCGGACGCGGTCACAAAGGCGGATGGCGAAGTGATTTATGAAGCCGAAGATTTGCGGGTGGCGCTGTTCACCTAATTGCCCGCCTGATAGTTCAATCATTGTCCCGCCGTCAGTTCGGCGCAAAACGTCATAGGACGTAATTATAGGGGTTGCCATGCGTAGAGTCGTCGTTACGGGACTGGGGATCATCTCCTCCATCGGTAATAACCAGGAGGAGGTCGCGGCCGCCCTGCGCGAAGGGCGCTCCGGCATCGTGGCGGCGCCGGAATACGCCGAGTACAAATTCCGCAGCCAGGTTGCCGGCACCCTGAAAATCGATTTGACCGAACATATCGACCGAAAGGCGCTGCGCTTCATGGGCGACGGTACGGCCTTTAACTATCTGGCCATGGAACAGGCGATCGCCGATTCAGGGCTGGAGCCCTCCGATATCTCGAACGAGCGCACGGGCATTATTGTCGGCTCCGGCGGGGCCTCCACATCGAACCTGGTCTGGGCCGCCGATACGGCGCGGGAAAAAGGCGCCAAGCGGGTCGGCCCCTACATGGTCACCCGCTGCATGTCCTCGACCACCTCCGCCGTGCTGGCCACCCAGTTCAAGATCAAGGGCCTGAATTATTCCATCGTTTCGGCCTGTTCCACCTCGGCCCATTGCATCGGCAGCGCGGCGGAGCAGATCCAGTTCGGCAAACAGGACGTCATGTTCGCCGGTGGCGGGGAGGAGCTGCATTGGACCCTGTCCGTACTGTTCGACGGCATGGGTGCGATGTCCTCGAAATTCAATGATACGCCCGAACGCGCCTCCCGCCCTTACGATGTGGACCGGGACGGCTTCGTCATCTCGGGCGGCGGCGGCTTGCTGGTATTGGAAGAGCTGGAGCATGCCAAAGCCAGGGGCGCGAAGATTTATGCCGAGCTGACGGGCTTCGGCGCCACATCGGACGGTGATGACATGGTGCAGCCGTCGGGCGATGGCGCCGTGCGCAGCATGCGCCAGGCCCTGGCGACGACCAGCAAACCGATCGGTTATATCAACGCTCATGGTACCGGCACTCCGGTGGGCGACCCGCCGGAAATGCGGGCCGTGCGGGAGGTTTTCGGCGACAAGATGCCGCCCATCGCGTCAACCAAGTCCTTGACCGGCCACGCCCAGGGCGCCGCCGGCGTCAACGAGGCGGTCTACTCCCTGCTTATGATGCAGGGGGATTTCATTGCCGCATCCGCCAATATCGACAACCTCGATCCGGCCTTCGAAGGTGTGCCCGTGGTGCGCGAGCGGATCGACAACGCCGGCCTGGTCTCGGTGATGTCCAACAGCTTCGGTTTCGGCGGCACGAATGCCACCTTGGTTTTTGACCGGTTCGAGGGCTAGCGCGGCATTTCTTTCACGATTGGCAAAATAAGACCCGAAAAAGGCGGGACAGTAAGGGGGTGGAAATGACGGAAGTCACCGACGATCAGCAGGTCACTGGACAGCTTATGGCCGGCAAGCGCGGCCTCGTACTTGGCATCGCCAATGACCATTCCATTGCCTATGGTATCGCTCGGGCCCTGCATGGGGCGGGGGCCGAACTTGCCCTGACCTATCAGGGCGACAGTTTCTTGAAACGGGTCGAGCCCCTGGCGCAATCCCTCGATTGCCAGCTTCTCATGCCCTGCGATGTCAGCGATCCCGATAGTCTGGATGCGCTATTCGCCGCCATTGCGGAACGCTGGGGCAGCCTGGACTTTCTGGTCCACGCCATCGCCTATTCCGATCGCGCCGAATTGAGCGGCCGCTACGTGGATACGACCAGGGAGAATTTCGTCCAGACCTTATCCATCTCGTGCTTTTCCTTCACCGATTTGGCGCGCCGCGCCGCCGCCCTGATGCCCAATGGCGGCGCCATGGTGACCTTGAGCTTCCTGGGCGCCCATAGGGTGATGCCGTCATACAATGTGATGGGCGTGGCCAAGGCGGCGCTGGAGACCTCCGTGCGCTATCTGGCCGAGGATTTGGGCAAGGACAATGTGCGCATCAACGCCATCTCGGCCGGGCCCATGCGCACCCTGGCCGGCGCCGTCATTGCCGATGGCCGCTATGTACATAAATATGCCGGCGAGCATGCGCCGCTGCGCGACGCCCTGGACCTCGACGCTATCGGCAACAGCGGGCTGTATCTGCTGTCGGATCTATCCAGCGCGGTGACCGGTGAAGTGATGAACGTGGACAACGGTTTTTCCGTGATCGGCATACCCCGGCCCGGCGGCGACTGACGGGCACAAGCCGCCGATGTTGAGCCGTCGCCTCCGCACTGCGCTGGTCTTCCTGCTTCTATTTCCTTGGCCGCTTGCGGCGCAGGCGCAAGGCGCCGCCATTATTTCCAACAAGGACCGGCATCATCCTGTCTATGCCGCCAACGGCATGGTGGCCAGCCAGGAGGCGCGCGCCACCAATGTGGGCGTCGATATACTGCGCCGTGGCGGCAACGCCATTGATGCCGCCGTGGCGGTGGGCTTCACCCTGGCGGTGACGCTGCCCCGGGCAGGCAATCTGGGTGGCGGCGGCTTCATGCTGGTGCACCATGCGGCCAGCGGCGAAACCCTGGCCCTGGACTACCGGGAAATGGCACCGGCCAAGGCCCGCCGCGATCTCTATCTGGACCAGGCCGGCAACGTGGACAAGGCCAGGGCGCGCTTTTCCCATCAATCGGTGGGTGTTCCCGGCTCGGTCGCCGGCTTGGTGGAGGCACACCGCAGATTTGGCAGTCTGTCCCTGGCCCAGGTCATGGCACCGGCGATCAATTTGGCGACTCATGGCCTGACGGTAACACCTGGCTTGGCGCGCAGCCTGGCCAAGCGGCAAAAGCGCCTGTCGCAATGGCCGGCCAGCGCGGCGATTTTCTACAAGCCCGGCGGCGGCCCCTATCAGGTGGGCGAGACCTTGGTGCAACCGGATCTGGCCGCCAGCCTACGCCGGATTGCGGCGACGGCGGGCAAGGATTTCTATTCGGGCCAGACCGCCAAGGCCATTGCGGCGGACATGGCGGACAACGGCGGCCTTATCACCATGGAGGATCTGGCGGCCTATCGCCCGGTCTGGCGCCATCCGGCCATGGGCCGTTACCGGGGCCATGTCGTTGCCTCAATGCCGCCACCGTCTTCGGGAGGCGTGCACCTGATCCAGATGCTGAACATGCTGGAGAATTATCCCCTGGGCCGGATGGGGCACAATGGCGCTGACAGCCTGCATCTGATGACCGAGGCCATGAAGCTGGCCTATGCGGACCGGGCACAGCATCTGGGCGATCCCGATTTCTGGCCCGTTCCCGTCAAGGGCCTGACCGCCAAGAGCTATGGCAAGATGTTGTCGGCCAAGATAGATGCCACCGCGGCCCGGCCCTCGGCACGGATCAGCCATGGCGACCCCGTGCCCTACGAGAGCCACGAGACCACGCATTTTTCGGTGATGGACGGCGTGGGCAATGTGGTCAGCAATACCTACACCCTGAATTTCAGTTTCGGCACCGGGATCGTAGTGCCCGGCACCGGTATACTGCTGAATAACGAGATGGACGATTTCTCGGCCAAGCCTGGTGTACCCAACGCCTTTGGTCTGGTTGGGGGCGAGGCCAATGCCATTCAGGGCGGCAAGCGGCCGCTAAGTTCCATGACGCCGACAATTGTCTTCAAGGACGGCCAGCCGCTGCTGGCCACGGGAAGTCCCGGCGGCTCCCGCATCATCACCATGGTGCTGCAAATTCTGCTCAACCTGATCGACCATGGCATGAACATTGCCGAGGCCACGGCCGCCGCGCGCATCCACCATCAATGGCTGCCGGACAAGCTTTTCGTGGAGCGTGGCCTTAGCCCCGACACCCTGGCGATCCTGCGCCAGCGTGGTCACGAACCGACGCCGTCGCGGGCCGCGGGTAGCGTGCAGTCCGTCATGCGCATCCCCGGCGGCGCCGGTTTTCTCGGCGCCTCCGACCCGCGCAGCCAGGGCGCCCTGACCGCCGGCTACTAGGCTCGTAGCTCTGGTTGATCTAACCCTCGGCCAGCCGGTGCAAGCCTTCCATGTCGTCGACTTGAACCTGATTGTGCTCCGGCAGTGAAATCAGGCCTTCCGTCTTCAACTTGGTGAATGTGCGGCTCACCGTCTCGATGGTCAGGCCAAGATAGTCGGCGATATCGGCCCGGCTCATGGGCAAGGCCAGGGGTTCGCTGGGCAGATCGGCGGCGGACGCCCGATCGATCAGATTGCACAGGAAAGAGGCGATCTTTTCCAGCGCGGTCATGCGGCCCAGCAGCAGCATATGTTCCTGGGCCCGGACCAGACTGATATTGGTCATCTCCAACAACCGGCTTTTCATCGCGGGATTGTCCTCGCCGATACGCTCCAATTCGCCGATGGAGAAACGGCATAGACTGGACTCCACCAGGGCTTCGGCGTTTTGGTCGTGGTTTGCACTAGGGGAAAGGCCGATGAATTCACCCGGCAGAACGAAGCCGGTAATCTGCCGCCGGCCGTCGGGCAGCAGTTTCGACAGACGCAGGCTGCCCTGCAGGACTGTGAAGAAAGAGACGGCCTGGTCCCCCTCCATGAACAGGCTTTCTTCCGGCGCCAATTCGCAAAGAACGTGCAAATCCTCCAACTGGGTCAGGGCGGCATCGTCCAATACGGCGCAAAATGCCCGCGACTGCACGGCGCACTCGCGGCAAAATCCCTCGGAGGTATGGGATTTGCCACGCCGGCAGCCTATACGGCGTGCAGAGTCTGCATAAACCTGCGTAAGATCCATCCTGGTTCCCCTCAATCCCCCGATCCGCGATCCCGGCTCCCATTCGCGACGTCCTCGCGCAATGTTAGCCAATCGCGTGTCAATCTTATAGTTAAAATGTGACCTTTGGGTTAACCGTCTTGGCTCGGAAAAATTAGTTTACCATGTTCGCCACCGTCCGGGGAGACGTCTACATAGCGCCGGCATGGCCCGAAATCAGGAAAAATGCTCCTTGGCGAGGTGAAACTTCGCCGCATACATGGATGGGCCCCACTGTCGCTGCCGGAGAGGAGGGGGCATTGCTATTTGCGACGCGTGGGGCCCTAGATGCCTGATATATGGGCATCATCCAGCTTGGCGCCGTCGGTCCTCGGCATGGCACCAGGCTGGAATTGGTCATAATATGGGGTTGATTTGGCCAAAATAAAAGGGTGTTCATGCCGAAAATTTGTCAATTGATCGTGATGGCGGGCGATATGCTGTAGCGTTGTTCCGGCATGGTAATTGAGCTCACAACCCCCCGGCTTAGGCTGCGTCCATTGGTCGCGGGCGATCAAGCCGTCATAACCGCATTGTTCGCCGATGACGCGGTTCGGCGGCATTTGGCACTGGGAAGCTTGAGCGACCAGGGCGCCGCCAATTTCGCCGCCAGTTTCATTGCCTCCAGCCATGACGAGTGGCGGGACGGCGGTAGCGGTGCCTTGGCCGTCGTAGCTACGGAGAACAGCCGCCGCGGTGACCCAACCGAGCCAAGCCCGGCCATCGGCTATTGCGGCCTGCGCCTGCTGCCGGATCGGATCAGCGCCGTCGAACTGCTCTATGCCCTGCTGCCGGCGCGTTGGGGCCAGGGCTTGGCGACGGAGGCGGCCGGGGCGGTACTGCGATGGGGCTTCGCCAATTTGCCGGTACGCGAGATTCAGGCTTTTACCCGCTCGGAGCACGCCGCCTCACGCCGGGTCATGGAGAAACTTGGCATGGGTTATCTCGGCGAGACCGACCGCTACTATGGCGAAACCCTGGCCGCCTACAGCCTGCCGCGTCCGCCGGAAGATTAAGGGAAATAGACCTAGAGCAACCCGCATTCAATTGAATGCGGATAAGTTGCTCTATTCTAAAGGATTTAGCGCATGGGTTCGGGTTTGGTTAAACCCGACATGCGCTAGTCGCTGCCGGCCATGGCAAGGGGCGGCGGCGTGATTTGCGCCTGCAGCGGCGCCAGCCAATGGCGGAAAAAGCGCCGGGACCAGTTTTCGATCTGGTCGTTATGGGCGGCATGGCCGGCATGTTGGCGGTCCCGTGACTGCGCGCCGGGCAGGACCATGCGGTGGGCCGCCATGGTACTCCAGCGCAGCAGCATTTCGCCGGTCACGTCGGGATGAAACTGCACCCCATAAAGATTGCCGGTGCGAAAGGCCTGATTGGGAAACAATTCGCTGCCGGCCAGATGCTCAACCCCGCTGGGCAGGGTGAAGCCCTCGCTATGCCATTGATAGAAATAGTTGTCTTCCTCGAACAACTCACTGCCGTCCGGGCCTGGCGTGACCTTGTAAAAGCCGATCTCGTGAAAGCCCTCCGGGTGGCCGCCCACGGTGCCGCCCAGATAGCGGGCCAGCATTTGCGCACCCAGGCATATTCCCAAAAACGGCTTATCCGCGCGCAAGGGAACCTCCAGCCAGTCCATT
>JASLLM010000190.1 GCA_030747035.1 Alphaproteobacteria bacterium
GGGTGGTCGCGCCGCTGCCGGCGCCCAGGGCCAGGGGATGGCGTTCATCGTACGCCGATTTGCCCGGCATGGTGCAGAAAACCGGCGTGGCCGCCAGTTCGGCCAATTCCCGCAAGGCCTCCGTCGCGCCGGAAAACAACACACCCGCACCGGCCCAGATCACCGGCTTCCTGGCCGCGATCAAGGCTTGGGCCGCCGCGCCGATATCACTGCCCTGGGGCGCCTGGCGGGTCAGTTTCGGTGATTTATAGGTCTGCACCGCCTCCGGCACCTCTTGGGCACAGACATCCGCCGTCAACTCGACCACGACGGGGCCGGGTGTGCCGTTGCGCAAGGCATGAAAGGCGCGGCGCATGACATCGCCAACCTGGTCGGGAGTGTAGATTGCCTCGATCTGCTTGGCCCAGCCCTGGTACTTCTGTGCGGCGGAAAAGTTCGGGCGGACGGAAATCTGGTTCAGGTTGTTGCCGCCCAGCATCACCAAAATAGGAATATTGTCCGCATAGGCCTGGGACAACCCGCCCATGAGGTTCTCCGCCCCCGCCTGGGACTGCACCGCGACGACGCCAAAGCGCTGGCGATCGCTGATGCGGCTATAGCCGTCGGCCGCCATGACAGCGCCGCGCTCGTGACGAAAGGCGATGGGACGGATACCTTCCCTGGCAGCCGCCGAAATCAACGGATTGGATGGGAAACAGGACATCCATTCGACACCTTCCTGTTTCAAGATCTGCGTGATGTAATCAATGCCGTTCATTTCGTGCTCCCATCATTTGGCCTGCTGCCGGCCGCCATTCATTGCTATCCTACCTTAGGACGTTGCATTTCCAGTTGCACCGGTGCCCTGGAGGGCAGCGATATCTTCGGCTGTATAGCCGACCTCCGCCAAGACATCCCCGGTACTTTGGCCGACCTGTTCGGGATGGCGGTAATAGCCGCCGGGCGTCTTGGAGAAATGCACCGGCACTTTCAGATGCCGCACCCGGCCCTCGGTGGGATGATCCACCTCCGGGAACATGCCCACCGCTTCCAGATGCGGACAATCGAACAGATCCTCGGGCGTATTCATGGGCATGACGGGAATATCGGCGGCTTCGAGTATTTCCTGCCATTCCGCCGATGTACGGCTCAGCATGATACCGCCGACGATCTCGTACAGGGCATCGATGTTTTTCGAACGCGACGGCTGATCGGCGAAGCGCGGATCCTGTGCCAGTTCCGGCCGGCCGGCGATCTCAAAAAACCTGGCCCAATGCTTGTCGTTATAGGGCAGCGCACAGATATGGCCGTCGGCGGTGGGATAGGGGCGGCGGTGTGGCGTCAGCATGCGCTGGTACCCTGCCTCACCCAGGGGCGGTTCATAGCTACGGCCCTGCATATGTTCGTTCATGATGAAGGAGGCGAAGGATTCATACATCGGCACGTGCAGCCGCTGCCCCTCGCCCGTGCGTTCGCGGTGAAACAGCGCCATCGTAATGGCGTAGGTCAAAACCAGCCCGGTGGTCTTGTCCGCCAGAACGCTGGGGCCATAACGCGGCGTACCCGTGACCGCGCCGAACAGCCCGGCCAGGCCGGAAGCACCCTGGATCAGATCGTCATAGGCCGGCCGGTCCACATAGGGGCCGTCCTCGCCGTAGCCGGTGGCAGCCGCGTAAACGATATCTTCCT
Organism: Alphaproteobacteria bacterium; assembly: GCA_030747035.1. Classification (GTDB taxonomy): domain Bacteria; phylum Pseudomonadota; class Alphaproteobacteria. The sequence continues at coordinate 1,669 of JASLLM010000190.1, forward strand.
TCCAGGGCAAGATGCTCTCGTAGTCGATGCCAAGGCGGGCGGCGGCTTTCGGGCGGATGTTGTGCACGAAGACATCCGCCGTTTTCACCAGCCGCCGCAAGGGCTCCCTGGCATCGTCAATCTTCAGGTCCAGTACCACGCTGCGCTTGTTGCGGCCCTTCATCATATAGGCCGCCGACATGCCGGGTGACTTGCCAATACCGGTCCAGCGGCCGATTTCGCCGCCCGGCGGTTCGATCTTTATGACATCGGCACCCATTTCTCCCAGGATCTGGGTGCTGAACGGACCCAGCATGACGGACGTAAGATCGATGACACGGACGCCCTGCAGTGGACCGCGCGGATTGGAAGTCACGATACGAACCCTTCTCTTCAATTACTTAATTCGCCAACGGATTCACCATTGACCCTGAACACTGTAGCCCGCCTACTATCATTTGGTCTCAATCTTTGATCGAATTGTGCGCAAAGGAAGGACGAACGCGATGTTGACGATCGATGCTCAAGTCCATGCTTACGAACGGGATCATCCTGGCCGTCCCTGGACGGCGGCCCTCGCCGGGCCGGAGGAGGTTACCGGCGACGACATGGTCGCCGCCATGGACGCTGTCGGAGTGGACGGCGCATTGCTGGTTTCGGTCTATACCATGTACCGGTTCGACGACAGTTATGCGGTCAGCGTGCGCGCGGCGCATCCCGACCGCTTTGGCCTGATCAAACCCGTAGATACGACCGACCCGGGCGTGCTGGAAACCATTGATGACTGGGCCGCGATGGACGGCACCGTGGCCATCCGCATCATGATGAATGAAGAGCTCTCGGAAGATCCCGATGATCCCGGCATCAACAGCGTTCTCGCCGCCGCCGCCCGCCATGGGCTGCCCGTCAATCTTCTGGCCTGGGGCCGGTTGGAACAGGCCGCGGCATTGGCGGCCAGGAATCCCGATACAACGTTGGTCATCGATCACCTTGGCCTGCAACAGCCGTTCGAGCCGCCGGCGCCACCCCAGCCCTTTGCCGCCCTGCCCAGAGTGCTTGAGCTGGCAAAATACAAGAATGTCGCAATCAAGATTACCGGCGCCTGCACCCTGTCCCACGAGCCCTTCCCATATAATGACATCTGGGACCCCCTGAGCCGCATCTTCGATGCCTTTGGCATTGAGCGCTGCATATGGGGCACCGACTGGACCCGGGCGGTCAATCTATTGACCTATGAGCAGGGCGTGGAGCCATTTCGCCGGACCGACCGCCTGTCCGATGGCGAGCGCGCCGAACTGATGGGCGGCAGCCTGCGGCGGATCTATGACTGGTCGCCGACGGGGCGGTAAATTCAGGAGGGCGCGGCCTTGGCTCTGCATTTCGAACGGCGGGAGTTTGAGCGGCGTATCGGCGATGCCCGGCAAAGCCTCAAGGACAGGGGATTGGCAGCCATCCTGCTATTTGCCCAGGAAAGCCACTACTACCTGACCGGCTACGACACGACGGGCTATGTCTTCTTTCAATGCGCCATCCTGACGGCGGATGACGGGCCCATTACCCTGCTCACCCGGCGGCCCGACCTGGAACAGGCCCGGCGCACCTCGGTCATCGAAGATATCCGCGTTTGGTACGACCGCGAAGGTGCCACGCCCAGCGACGATCTTCGGGATATCCTGATCGAAAAGGGTCTGAAGGGCGAAAAGATCGGCATCGAACTGGACAGCTATGGCCTGCGGGCACATCACTACGAACAGCTCAAGGCCAGCCTGGCCGCCTGGGCGCCGTTGCAGGATGCCTCCACCCTGGTGCGCACGCTGCGCCTTATCAAGTCGCCGGCGGAGATCGCCTATGTCCGGCGCGCCGCGGAACTGGCCGACCAATCCCTAACGGCAATGCTCGATGTTGCTGGACCTGGGGCCTTCGAAGGCGCCATCGCCGCCGCCGGACAGGCGGCAATATCCGCCGGCGGCGGTGACCCGGCACCATCGGGGCCTGTTCTTGGCTCCGGCGAGCGGGCGCTGCTGATCCGCTCCGCCACCGGCTACCGCCATCTTGACGAACAGGACCAGTTGACCCTGGAGTTCGCCGGCAGTTACCGACACTATTGCGCCTGCCTCATGCGCACCGTTGCCATCGGCACCGGAAACGCCAGGCACCAGCATATGTTCGAGGTCACCCATGAAGCCCTTGCCGCCATGACGGAGGCCGCGCGGCCCGGCCGTCCCCTGGGCGAGATCGATGATGCCCATCGCCGGGTTTATGATGAAAACGGCTTCGGCGATGTGCGCATGGCGGCCTGCGGCTATTCCCTGGGCGCCAGTTTCCGCCCCACCTGGATGGACGTGCCGCCCATGCTGTACAGCGGCAATCCGCTGCCGGCCCGCCCCGGCATGGTGCTGTTCCTGCACGCCATCCTGATCGACAATGGGGCGGAGCTGGCCATGAGCCTGGGCCATACCATCGTTATTACGGAAGATGGCGCGGAAACGCTCAGCCAGTTGCATCCCGAATATACGGTGTGCACCTAGCCGAGAGCGTCGGACAGCGGTGTCTGGCCGCTGCCGCGTTCCAGGGGCTGCTGCTGGCTTTCATGAGGCGCCCAGCCGGTCAGGGTAATGATCTGAAAGCTTGCCGGGATGCGGCCATCTTCGTCCGCATGGTTCTGAAAATAGTGCCGGGCACCGGCGTCGATCACCGCGCGCGGGGTGAAGGTGCGCTGCCGTTCGGCCACCGCGTTGGCTTCACCCAGGCCGCGCAGTTCGGCCATCATGGCAAAGGGGTCGCTGTAGGACAGAACGATCCGGTCCGTGTCCACCACCGGCAGGGCGAAGCCGGCACGTTGCAGCAGGGCGCCCGCGTCATGGGGGTCGACGAATGGCGAGACCCTGGGCGAGGCGCCGCCCTTGACCTCCACCTCCGCCGCCAATAGGGATTGGCGCAATTCACCCAAGGTGCCGCCGCCCAGTATGGCGCATAAAAACAGCCCGTCCGGTTTCAGGGCCCGGCGGATTTGCAGCAGCGTCCCCGGAAGATCGTTGACCCAATGCAGGGACAGAACCGAAAGGATCAGATCGAACCGGCCATCGGCGAAGGGCAAGGCCTCTTCGTCCAGCACCAGGCGCGGGCCGGCGGCGGCCGGGGCCCGTGAAACCATGGCCGGCGACAAATCACATTGGGCCAGCCATTCGATGCCGCCCCGCCCCTTAAGGACCGATGCCACCTGGCCCGTATGGCAGCCCAGATCCAGGGCCATGGGGAAGGTGCGTTTAATATCGGGCAGACAATCCGCCAGCCGCTCCGCGACTTCCCCAACCAGGAAATCGTAACCCGACAATCCGGGCGCCGCCCTTTCCCTGTGCCGGCGGACCGCGCGGCGGTCGAAAACCTGAGGCGGGGCCGGCACCGATCAGACCGCCGCCGCGCCGCCGTCCACGGGCAGGATGACGCCGGTGATCCAGCGCGCCTCGTCCGAGACCAGGAACAAAGCCGCCCGCGCCACCTCGATCGGCATGCCGTATCCTAAGGGTGTCGCCTGGGCCAGAGGATTGGCGGCGACATCGCCCATCATGCGCTGCACCCGCTCGCTGGCCACCACGCCCGGGGCCACGGCGTTGACGCGGATCTTGTGTTCCGCCAGTTCCTGGGCCAGCGACTTGGTCAGGGTCAATACGCCACCCTTGGCCGCGGTATAGGCATCCGCACCCTGGGTCGCCTTCATGGCCCGGATCGAGGTGGTGTTCAGGATGGCGCCGCCGCCCCGTTCGATGAGATGGGGAATAGCAAAGCGGCAGATCAGAAAACTGCCGTACAAATCCACGCCCATGGTGCGCCAGAATTCATCCAGCGGCATTTCGGACACCTTGCCGTCATCCTGGGTGGCGCCGCCGGCACTGTTGTAGACGATATCCAGACCGCCAAAGGCGGCGATACATTGGGCGACGGCGGCTTCCGCCGCCTCCGGCTCGGCCACGTCCGTGGCAACGAACAGGGCCCGGCCGCCCATGGCTTCGATTTCCGCCACCACGTCCGTCGCCGCCTCCACATCCACATCCGCCAGCAGCACGGCGGCGCCTTCCTCGGCAAACAGCAGGGCGGAGGCCCGGCCAATGCCCGCGGCCGCGCCGGTGATCAATGCGACCTTGTCCTCAAGACGTGCCATAATAATCCCTTCCTGCCCTGGGCATTCGGTTGAGGGAGCATTACAGCGCGATGGTGGAAATGCCAATGACCAAAATTGGCCGGCGGATCAGAGATGCCGGCGCGGTCTTTCTGGATGCGCTGCTGCCGCCGCAATGCCTGTCCTGCGGCGCCATGGTCGATCGCCAGGGAAACCTGTGCGCGCCCTGTTGGTCGTCCATGCGGTTCCTCGAACCGCCCTGTTGCGAGGCCTGCGGATTTCCCTTTCCCCACGATGAAGGCGAAGGCGTGCTTTGTGCCGCGTGCAGCCGCCGCCGGCCTGACTTTGACCGGGCCCGCGCCGTCCTTGCCTACGACGATCACAGCCGCTCGCTGCTGTTGCGCCTGAAACATGGCGACCGCCTGGACGGGGTGCCGGCATTTGCCCAATGGCTGGCCCGGGCGGGACAGGAATTCTGGCTGAACGCCGACATGCTTCTGCCCGTGCCGCTGCACCGCTGGCGCCTTATGCGGCGGCGCTATAACCAGGCGGCGTTGTTGAGCCGGGCCCTGTCGCGCCATTGCGGCGTGCCCAATCTGCCGGACCTGTTGCAAAGACGGCGCCAGACACCGAGCCAGGGCGGCCGCAGCCGGACCGGCCGCGACCGCAATGTCCGGGGTGCATTCGCCGTCGCCCCAGCAGCCAAAGGGCGGCTTCGGGGCGCGCACGTGGTCTTGATTGATGATGTTTTCACCACCGGCGCCACGGTTTCGGCCTGCGCCAGAACACTGAAGCGCAATGGCGCGGCGCGGGTGGATGTACTCACCCTGGCCAGGGTGCTATAGGCTGTGCCAAGGAATGTTTGAAGTAAGGAACTGGAATGCCGGACGTCACCATTTATACGACGGGTTATTGCCCCTTTTGCTTTCACGCCAAGAGACTGTTGGACAGCAAGGGCGTGGCCTATGACGAAATTGATGTGAACCAGGTGTCCGGCGCCCGTGATGAGATGATGCAGCGCGCCAATGGTGGACATACGGTGCCGCAGATTTTCGTCGGCGAACACCACGTGGGCGGCTGCGACGAGTTGTACGCCCTGGAGCAACGGCAGGAACTGGACCCGCTATTGAACATCGGGGAATAGGATCATGACCCAATTTACCGCCGCCTGTGTGCAGATCAACGCCAGCAACGATCTGGATGAGAACATCGCCTCTCTCGGCGCCATGATCCGCGAGGCACGTTCGGCCGGCGCCGATTTCATCACCACGCCCGAATGCGCGGCGATGATCGAGGTGGGGCGGGACAATATCCGCGCCAAGGCATTTCTTGAAGAGGCCCACCCTGCCCTGGACGCTTTTCGCGAATGGGCGGTGGAAACCGGCGCCTGGCTGCTGGCCGGCTCCCTCTCGGTGCTGCTGGAAGATGAGGAGCGGCTGGCGAACCGGCAATATCTGATCGACCCGGCGGGCGCCATCACGGCACGCTATGACAAGATCCACATGTTCGATGTGGATCTGCCCAACGGCAAGAGCCTGCGTGAGTCAAACAACTACCGACCCGGCGCGGAGGCCGTGCTGACCCCCTTGCCCTGGTGTCAGTTGGGCTTGAGCATCTGTTATGACCTGCGGTTCCCGCACCTTTACCGGGATCTGGCCAAGGCCGGGGCGGATGTGCTGGTGATCCCGTCCGCCTTCATGCAGGTCACGGGCGAGGCCCATTGGCACGTACTGATGCGGGCACGGGCCATCGAAACAGGCTGTTTCGTCATCGCCGCGGCGCAATGCGGCGAGCATGTCGCCGGCCGCCTCAGCTACGGCCATTCCCTGATCGTGGCACCCTGGGGAGAAGTACTCTCCGACGGCGGCACCGAAGAAGGCGTCAGCCTGGCGGAACTGGACCTAACGGCCGTGGCCAAGGCGCGGGGGCACATTCCAGCCTTGGATCATGATAGAGAATATCAATTAAATAGCGAAAATCAGGAAAATAACGTCGCGGCGGAATAAGAGAGAGGTGAAAAATCTGCCTAAACTTCCTTTTTTACTGCTGATATGATAATTGAAATTTGATTTTCTATTAATACGTGTAAATGCTGAAGACGTTAAATAAGCAGGATATTAAGAATAATATAAATCAAGTATTATGTTGATTGTGGCTGAAATGACACCCATCGCCAATTTTTATTTCTTGCTGTTTATGTTAAAATCTCGATCCAGTGCTAATTAAGTGGATCAATTCTAGTGACGGCAGTCCCCAACAGGGGGCTGACCCAGATAACGCCAATGAGGTGTTATTATGGTCCGCATGCGGAAGAGCAGATTGATCCAGGCAAAACAG
>JASLLM010000191.1 GCA_030747035.1 Alphaproteobacteria bacterium
CGTTCCGAGCAGCCGGCCGCCGCCGCGAGCTGTGCCGAGGTCAGGCGTCCGGCATTGACCATGGCCTTGAACAGTCCCAACTTGTGACCGATGCTGATCAGAACCCCGGCATATCCGGCGGACAGCTCGCCAAAGGCCCGCTCCACGAAGGCTTCCAGTTTGGTTTCATCTATGACCCGCGCATCCATTTTTCATCTCCTAATGTTGCCTGCTGTTGTCACCAGCCTTAGATGCGCCTTGCATCGCGCCTCCGTAAGAGCGAAAATAGTCAAGAACGGTCCAAATATGCCACTTTCTGTGATTTGACCCAGAATGTCCGCGCCCCTGCACGTCAGTCTTCTTGCCTTCCCCGATGCTTTCGTTTCGACGATCACCGGTGTTTTCGATGTGCTGAATTCATTCCAGATGCTGGCCGGCCATGACGGCATGCCGCCCAGCCCGCCGTTCCGGGTCGACATCGTGGCGGAGCTTGCCGGCCCGGTGGATCTGGCGAGCGGCATGCCCGTGGTTGCCAACCGGTCCATTGACGAGGTGGCGGCGACCGACATCATCATCGTGCCGTCGGTCATGGTCCAGGACAGCTGGGACCCCGGCCGTTATCCGGCCCTTGTGGACTGGCTGCAGCGCATGCATGCCCAGGGCGCCGTTCTTTGTTCCGCCTGTTCCGGCGTCTTTCTGTTGGCGGAAACCGGGTTGTTGGACCGCTGCGATGCCACGGTGCACTATGACTATGCGGCGATTTTTGCCGCCGCCTTTCCCGGCATTCATCTGGAGGCGGAGCAGGTTCTGGTGGTTTCGGGCCAGGATGCGGAATTCGTCATGTCCGGGGCCGCCACCACCTGGCACGATTTGACGCTGTATCTTATCGCGCGCTTTGTCGGGACAGGGGCGGCACAGTCCGTGGCGCGGTTTTTCGCCATTCAATGGCATGTGGACAGTTTGACGCCCTATATGGTTTTTGACCCGCCCATGGATCATGGCGACGGGGTGATCGGCGACATTCAGGTTTGGCTGAAGGAAAACAGTGCCATCGGCAATCCGGTACAGCAAATGGTGGCGCAATCGGGTCTGCCCGAACGCAGTTTCAAGCGGCGCTTCAGCAAGGCGACGGGGCAATCGCCCATCAATTATGTGCAGCGCCTGCGGATCGAACGTGCCAAGCGGTTGCTGGAGCGGGAGCATATGTCCATTGACGAGATCAGTTGGCGGGTCGGCTACGAAGATGCATCGGCTTTCCGCCGCCTGTTCAAGAAACTGGCCGGCGTCACGGCGGGTGCCTATCGCCGCAAGTTCCAACTGCCCAGCCATATTTCGGCTGACAGTTGAGGGCAGCGCCGCCCTGGCCTAATATGTGGGGCAGGTAGAAAAGGAGCATTGCCGTGGCTACGGTTGAATATATGCGGACGATACGGGAGAAGTATAGCAAGATGGGCTATGCCCCCTATGGCTGGCACGAGGCGGCGGAGGCGCCGCCCTGGACACCGCTGAGGAAACCGCTGTCGGAATGCCGGGTCGGCATGATGACCACGGCGGGCACCTATGTGGCCGGGCAGGAGGCCTATTTCTATAAGGATGACACCTCCCACCGGCCGATCCCGTCCGACACGCCGGTGGAAGATCTGCGCTTTTCCCATCTGACGGAAAACTACCTGCCCGATGCCCGGCAGGATCCCAATTGCGCCTTTCCCATCGAACCGCTGCAAAAACTGGCGGCGGAAGGCGTTATCGGCGGCCTGGCCGACAATTTCTTCTCCTGCATGGGTGCGGTCTATTCCAAGCGCCGGGTGGACGAGGAGGTCTCTCCAGCCATTTACGAGGCCTTCGCCGCCGAGGGCGTGGATGTCGCCTATCTGGTCCCGTTGTGACCGGTCTGCCATCAGACCGTGTGTCTGATCGCGCGTTATCTGGAAGAACGGGGCATTGCCACCTTGGTGGTCGGCACGGCCCTGGACATTGTTAAATTCGGCTGGCCGCCGCGGGCGGTATTCATGGACTTTCCCCTGGGCCACGGCGGCGGGCCGCTTTTCGCGGCCGAGCAGCAACTGGCCATCGCGCGGGAGGCCATGGGGGTGTTGGAAAGCCTGTCGGAGCCTGGCCAGATCGTCAATCTATCGCAAGCCTGGCCCGACGGCGATGCCTGGAAGTCCGGTGCCTCGGATGAAAGCGCCGACGATGTCCGCTCGCCCCGCGATCTGACGCCGCGCTATCAGTTGGAGGCAGACCGGCTATTGGCTGAACAGCACGCCGCGGCAGCAGCCGGCGACTAGCTGGGAGCTTGCCCTCATCCGATAGCAAGACAGCCAGGGCCGTTACGCCAAGGACCCTGATCCGGGACCGGAATTTTCGCCATGTCTGGATGGCGGGCGGTTTGGGCTGGCTGATGCGCTGGCTGGAAATGCTGGCGGTCGGGGTTTTCACCTTCGAAGTTACCCAGTCGGCTCTGCTGGTCGCCCTGGTGACCATGGCGCGGACCGTGCCTATGCTGTTGTTCAGCGCCTTTACCGGCGCCTTTGCCGACAGCATCAACCGCCGCCTGATGCTGCTCTCGGGTCTTGGGACCCTGACCGTGGTCTCGGCCATCCTGGCGTTTCTGGCCCTGAGCGGGCGGATCGAGTTGTGGCACCTGGCCCTGGGGATGTTTATTTCCGGCATCTACGGCACCCTGGAATTTCCGGTCCGGCGCACCATGCTGGGCGTCATGGCGGGGGCCAAGGCCGGCGCGGCGGGCGCCGGGGTGGCCATGACCCTGGACAGCGGCACCAATCATTGCATGCGCCTGATCGGCCCGGTCCTGGGCGGTTTGGTGCTGCAGAAGTACGGCCTGGCCGGGGTCTATATCTTGGGCACGGCACTGTTCGCCGTGGCCTTCTTCCTGGTCCTGGGCGTCCGATATCAGACCTCTGATGGCGGGGGCGATAGTCCCTGGGCGCTGTCGCGCATCTTCGCGCAGATCGTCGATGGCCTGCGCTATATCCGCACCAATCCCCGGGTCATGGGCACCTTGTATATCACCGTGGCCATGAACATATTCGGTTTTCCTTACGGCGCCATGGTGCCGGTGATCGGCGATCAGGTCCTGGGCAAGGACGCGGTCGCCACGGGAATGCTGCTCTCGGCGGATGCCGCCGGCGCTCTGCTGGGCGCCCTGATCATCGCTAATTTGGCCAGGCCGCACCGTTTCGCGCGGATTTTTTTCTTCGGCTCCTGCATATTTCTTTGCGCGGTTTTCATCTTCTCCCTGTCGCAAAGCTACAACCTGTCGCTCGCCATGCTGTTCCTGGCCGGCCTTGGCGTGGCTGGCTTCGCCGCCATGCAAAGCACCATCATTTTCACCTCCGCCCCGCCCGAGATGCGGGGCCGCCTGATGGGCGTGCTGGCGGTCTGTATCGGCTCCAACCCCATCGGGGTCTTGCAGGTGGGCTTGTTGGCGGACTGGTTCGGCGGTGCCATGTCGGTCAGCATCATGGCCTGCGAGGGCCTGGCAGCGTTGTTATTGGCCGTCGTGATCTGGCCGCATTTCCGCCGCCGGTAGCCGGGCCGGGTACGGCGATTTAGCCCCGCAAGGCGCGCAGCTGCTCTCTGTAGGGCGAGGCATCGACCCTGATATCGAGCAGGTGCGGTCCGCCGGCTGCTGCGGCGGCCTCCATGGCCGGGGCCAGTTCCGCGTCATTGTCCACACGCCAGGCTTCGAGGCCGAAGCCACGCGCCACGGCGGCGAAGTCCGGCGCGGACCAGCTTAGCCCCAGATCAGCCATTTGCCGGTCTTCCCGCTTAATATCGATCAGGGACAGCTGCCCGTCGTTGAAAACGATTACGGTGACGTTGGCTTTCGTCTCTACCGCCGTTTTCAACTCGCCCAGGCACATCAGGAAGCCGCCGTCACCGGTCATGGCGATGGCGCCCCGGTCGGGCTCATGCAGGGCGGCGGCGATGGCCGCCGGCACGGCGAAGCCCATGGACGCCAGGCCGTTGGAAATCAGCACATCGCGGGGCGCGTTGCCGGGCCAGAAGGCGCAGGCGGAAAACATATGCGCTCCCGCATCGACACATAGTCTTGGATGATCCGCAAAGGCATCCCGCGCCGCCTTGACCACGGAGGTGGATGACAGGCCGCCAAGATCGCCGCTTTCCATGCCCCGCAGGAAGCCATCGCGCAGGCCGGCGATCTCCTGTGCCCGCCAATCGCAGGTATTCAGCCCATCCGTAAGGCCGGACAAGGTTTCCCCAAGGGGTGCCACAACCTGCGCGGCAGGCGTCAGGTAATGGGGATCATAGGTCCGCTCGGACAGGTCGAGAACGGGGGCGGTAAAGGCCCAGGGCTTGCGCAGCAGCTCGACCGGATCAAGACCCACCAGAACGATCAGATCCGACGCCTCCATCGTTGCCTGCTCGATGGCACCACCGGTGAAGATGCCGGCGTAGTGGGGATCGTCGTCCGGGATGCAGCCCTTGGCCATATAAGTGGACAAGACGGGCGCGCCCAGGCGCCCGGTGAAGGCACGCAGGCCGGCTGACAGGCCTGGACGGGCCGCTGCCAATCCCACGACGGCGACGGGTCGGCTGGCGGCGCGCAACAGTGCCGCCGCCTTCTCAAGGTTCGGCGCCGCTTGTTCGGGCCGGTCCGGCGGAGCGGGATTGCCGGGCACCTGCTGTTTGAAATCGGAGGCGCCTGGAAACATCACCGCCGGCGCGTTGTTGCCTGAATTAAGCCAGCCTTCCACCGCATCTTGTGTGGTGGGCAGTTCCACGCCCTGGCCCTGGCGCAACAAGGGCGCGACCAGCTCTGATTGGGGGTAGACCTGGTGCGAGAGAAATTCCAACTCTCCTTGGGTGAAGGATTCCGACAGCAACAGGGCCGGCATGCGGTCCAGCGCGGCGGAGGCCAGGCCGTTGGTGGCGTTGGCCAGGCCCGGTCCCTTGGTGCTGAAGGCCAGGCCGGGCGCCTCGGCAAGCACGCCGCTAACACCGGCCATCATGACGGCGGCGTCCTCGCGGGCGGTGATCACGGTTTCCACATCATGGCGGCGCAAGGCCTCCAGCAAATCCAGGCTGGCGCCGCCCCCCGGGACGCCAAAGGCACGGCTTAACCCGGCCCTGCTCAGACGCCGGGCAAACCAGTCCAGAAATGTCGTCGATTCCATCATCAGGTAGCTTCCAGGATCAGGTTCAGGGCGCTGTCCACATTCAGCTGAAAGCCAGCGGGCAGAACCAGGGTGGATTCGTTCTCTTCAATGATCGCCGGACCATGGATCCGGCTGCCGCTGCCAAAGTCCACGCGCTTATATACCGGCGTTTCGACAAAGCCATTGTCGAACCAGACCGGCCGGCTGGCACGGCTGACCGGGGTTCCTTCGCCGGGGATGGAGCGTTGACCCAGGGTCTCGCCCAGGGTGGAACGTTCCCCCGTTACCGCCAGGCGCCAGGACAACAACTCCGCCGGCATATCCTCGCTGCGGCCATAGCGGTTGCGGTAGCTTTCGGAAAAATTCGCCAGCAGACCGTCGCGGTCGCCTTGCTCGATCATCTCCAGGGTCACCGGCACCTCGATTTCATAGCCCTGACCCAGATAGCGCATCATGGCGCTAAAGCGCCGGCTGACCTCCGCTTCCTCGGCACCGGCGCTGGCGACCAGGGCCGCGGCCTCGCCCGCCATCTCGTGCAGCAATCCCGCCGCCTTGTCGAAATCCAGACTCGAAAGTTCGGCCGGTGCGGCCCGGCCGATCTCGAACGATTTGGCCGCCGCCAGCATGCCGATGGCGGAGGCAACGCCGGCGCCGGAAGGGCAAACCAGGCGGTCGATACCCATTTTTTGCGCCATGCTGCAGGCGTGCACAGGCCCGGCGCCGCCGATGGGCAGCATGGCGAAGCGGGTGGCGTCCAGGCCGCGCTCGATGGCATGGATGGTCGCGGCCTGGGCCATGTTGGCGGTGACGGTCTCGTGCACGCCCCAGGCGGCCTCCGTCACGCTGATGCCCAGGGGATCCGCCAGATGGGTTTGTACCGCCCGCTCGGATGCCGCGCGGTCCAGCTTCATCTTGCCGCCAAGGAAGGAATCCGCATCCAGATAGCCCAACAGCAGATCGCAATCGGTCACGGTGGGCAGCTCGTTGCCGCGGCCATAACAGGCGGGGCCGGGATCGGCGCTGGCGCTGTCGGGGCCGACCTGCAGCAGGCCGCGCTGGTCAACCCGCGCGATGGAACCGCCGCCGGCGCCGATCTCGATCATGTCGATGGCGGGGATGAGCAACGGCAGGCCGCTGCCCTCGGCGAAGCGGGTCTCCCTCGCCACTTCGAAGTTCACCGTGCGCTCCGGCTCGCCATCGTTGATCAAACAGGCCTTGGCGGTGGTGCCGCCCATGTCGAAGCATAGAATGTCGCGCTGTTCCGCCAGCTCGCCGAACAGGCGTGCCGCTTCCGCCCCCGCCGCCGGGCCGGACTGCACCAGGCGGATAGGGTATTTCACGGCCACGTCGGCGGCGATGCCCCGGCCGTCGGAGAGAACCAGCAACAGCTCCCGGTCGTAGCCAAGTTCTTGCAACGCGGCGACAAGACGCTCCACATAGTCGCGGAATATGGGATGCACATAGGCATTGGCGACCGTCGTCGAGGTGCGTTCGTATTCGCCCATTTCCGCACTGACGTCCGAAGACAGGGATACCGCCAGCTCCGGCATGGCCTGGGCGATGGCGGCGCCGACGGCCTGTTCATGGGCCGGGTTCAGGTAGGCGTGCAACAGACAGATGCCGACCGAGCGCGCATCCACATCACGTAGCTGTTCGATCAAGCCGGACATCTGCGCCAGATCAAGCGGTGTTTCCACCGCACCGGCGGCATCAAGGCGTTCATCGATCTCCAGACACAGACGCCGAGGCACCAAGGGGTTAGGCATCTCGATATCCAGGTTGAAGAGGTCGTAGCGCCACTCCCGGCCAATCTCCAGTACATCGCGGAAGCCTTGGGTGGTGATCAGGGCGGTGGTAACGCCCTTGCGCTCGATCAACGCATTGGCCACCAGGGTGGTGCCATGGACAACGGAAGTGAGCTGCTTGGCGGTGATCCCGGCTTGCCCCAACGCCTCGGCGACGCCATCAAGCACGGCGCGGGAAGGATCGTCCGGCGTGGTCAGCAGTTTGACCTGGACCAGATTTTCCGAACCTTCGCGCCACAGCACCACGTCCGTGAAAGTGCCGCCGATATCGACGCCAATGCGCCAGTCGTCCGTTGCGGCGTTACTCATACTCATAAGACTCCCGGGCAGCGGCGGCCGTGGTCAGGCCGCTTTCGATATCCTGATTGATCAAGCTCTTGTCCCGTTCGGTGGGCGGGAACAGGCCGCCGCCGCCCGGTGTCTCAAACACCACCCGGTCACCGTTCTCCAGAATGGAGCGGGACTTGGCCTCGATCACTTCATCGTTGATCATGTCCACCCCGGCCCGGCCTGGCAGGCCGCCCAGCAGGCCGCGCGGGGGATAGCTGATGCGTTCATGGCGGATGGTCATGGTGATGGGATTGTCGCCGCGTGCCTCGAACACCAGGCGTTGCGCGTTGCCGCCGCGATATTTGCCGGCGCCACCCGAATCGGGAATGAAGGCCTTTTCCCGCACCAGCATGGGTACCTGATGCTCGAAAGCCTCGATGGGCTGGTTGGAGACGTTGGAGGGAAAGCTCAAACAGCCCGGGCCGTCGCCGTTGGCCCGCCCGCCGTGGCCGCCGTTCATGAAGAACATTTTCACGAAGTTGCCCCGGTCATCATCATGGCGGCCGGCGAAATAGACATTCCACAGGGGCGAACCGGACTCGGCCACAACGCGATCCTTCATGATCGGCGCCATGGCGCCCAAAATGGCCGCCGGCACGTAATGGCCGGACAGATGCCGGCCCCAGACCGGCGCCGGCGGTGCCGCGTTCAACAGCGAACCCTCAGGCGCGGTGATACGGACCGGGGCCAGGGAGCCGGCATTGTTCGGCGCGTCAGGATCGACCAGGCATTTCACGGCATAGCGGGCGTAGGCCTGGGTATAATTCAGGACGCTGTTGATGGGCCAGGGCACCTGGGGCGAGGT
>JASLLM010000192.1 GCA_030747035.1 Alphaproteobacteria bacterium
GATCGAGGGTGCATTGGTGTTGCCGGATGTCAGCGTCGGCATGATGGAGGCATCGGCGACGCGCAGATTCTGGATACCGTGGACGCGAAGCTGTTCATCCACCACGGCGCGGTCGTCGACGCCCATCTTGCAGGTGCCCACCGGGTGATAGGCGGTCTCCGCCGTAGCCCGGACCCAATCCAATAACTCATCATTGTCCTGCATGGCTTCGCCGGGATCGATCTCGTTGGCGCCCAGGGCCTTCATGGTGGGCGCGCCCATGAGCTGGCGGACGATTTCCATGGCGGCCAGGGTGACCTCCCGGTCGTATTCGGCGGAAAGGAAATTGAAACGGATTTCGGGCGCGGCGTCGGGCCTCTCGGAACCGATATGGATCGAGCCGGTGGATTCCGAGCGCAGGGGATGGGTGATCACCGTCATGCCGCTGTCGTTGTGCAGGCGATAGCCGTCCTGTACCAGAAACGGAATCCAGGAAATGCCGATATCCGGGTTGTCCAGGCCCTCGCGGGAACGCAGATAGGCCCGCATGGGCGAGGCCGGCAGGCCTAGCAGGCCCTTGCCGGAGGTGGCATAGCGCAAAGCCTGCCAGACCATCTTCACGCCCCTGGCTCTGTCGTTGTAGGTCAGGCCACGGGAGCCGATCTCCCACTTCATGCGGGGGGCGTAGTGATCGCGCAGGTTCTCCCCCACACCCGGCAGGGCCTGGCGCACCTCGATGCCGTGGCGTTTCAGTAACTCCGGCTGACCAATGCCCGAGAGCTCCAAAAGCTGTGGCGAGTTGACGGCGCCGGCGGAGACGATCACCTCGCGGCCCGCCCGGGCCTCCCGGGCAACACCGCCGACGGTGTAGCGCACACCGGTACATTGCATGCCGTCGAACAGCAGGCTCTCGGTCAAGGCGCCGGTGACGATGTGCAGATTGGCGCGGTCCCGGGCGGGGTCGAGATAACAATAGGCCGTGCTCATGCGCCGGCCCTTGTTGATGGACATCTGGGTCATGGCGATGCCTTCCTGCACAGCGCCGTTGTAATCCAGATTTTGCGCAATGCCTTGTTCCGCCGCCGCCGCGATCAAGGCATCGTACAGCGGCCCGCCTTCCGAGGTATCGGTAACCCGCAAGGGACCCTCGCGGCCACGGAATTCGTCATCGCCGCCGTCGTAGCTTTCCATCTCCCGGAAGTGGGGCAGCACATCGCGGTAGCTCCAACCCCGATTGCCAAGCTGGGCCCAGGTATCGAAATCCTGGGCCTGGCCACGGACGAAGACCATGCCGTTAATGGCGCTGGAACCGCCCAGCAGCTTGCCCCGGGGCACCGGGATCGGCCGGTCGGCGGAACCTTCGTCGGGTAGGGATTCGTACAGCCAGTTGGCTTTCGGGTTATCGATCAGCCTAGCGAAACCGATGGGCACGCGGGTCCAGGGATGGTTCGGGCGTCCGGCTTCCAGCAACAGGACGGAGTTTTGCCCCGACGCGGTCAGCCGGTTGGCCAATACGGAGCCCGCCGATCCCGCACCCACGACTATGTAGTCGTATACCTGGCTATCCATCCGACACCTCCAATCGTTTTACTGGCCGGATCCGTGGCGCAGAACCCGGCCGGGCCTGTTTTTTGTTATGGCGCCATGGTCCAGCACCAAGGCGCCGTTGACCAGGACAAAATTCATGCCCAAGGCGGTTTGGTTGGGCTGCCACAGGGTGGCGGCATCGGCAAAGACTTCGGGATCGAACACGGCGATATCGGCGCGGGCGCCCTTTCGCAGCACGCCACGGTTGGCCAGATTAAGCACGGCGGCTGGCTGCCCGGTCAGCTTATGGATCGCCGCCGCCGGGCTCAACAGTGCCCGTTCACGCACATAAACACGGTAAAACCAGGCCGCCCAGCCATAGGCGCCGTGAAAGGCCGAGCCCGCCAGTGGTCCGTCCGGACACAGCGCCGTGGCGTCCGAGCCGGGGACGCAAAGATCATGGCCAAAGGCCAGATCCTGATCCGCCACGTCATAGACAGGGCGGATGATCATCAAGGGCCGGGCCGCGTTGGCGGAGCGGCAGAGCAGCTCCAACGCCGCATCGCCGGGCATCATGTTCAGCCGCTGCCCGATGCTGTTGAAATCAAGTCTGGCAAATTCCGGCGCTACATCATTATCCAACAAGGTGACCCGTTCCCAGCCGCCGCTGGTCACGATGGAGGGATAGGCGTGAATGCGGGCCCGGTTATCGGCACTGGACAGCACCCCAGCCAGTCCGCCCAAACCCTCCGCCATGGCCCAGGGCGGCAGCATGGCATGCAGAAATGTCAGGGAGAAATCACGGGTATGCATATCAAAGGCGACGTCCTGGCCACCATCCCGCGCCCGCTGCACCAGTTCCACGCTGGCCTCGCAGTCGGCCCGGCCGCCACGGGGCAGCAGATGCGATATCTGCAGCCGCACGCCCGCATCACGCGCCGTCACCAGGGCCTCTTCCACCGCTGCCAGGGCGCCCTGGTCACGCTTGCGGGTATGGGTGGCATAAAGCAGGCCTCGCCGCGCAATGGGCTGCAGCAGCTCTGCGATCTCTTCACCGCTGGCGCCCATTTCAACGGGGTATTCCAGGCCCGTCGAGAGACCGAAGGCGCCGGCGTCGAGCGCTTCGTCGAGATGGCGGCACATTTCCTGGCGTTCATCCGGGTTGGCCGGCCGCTCCGCCAGACCTACCGTTGCCTGGCGCAACTGGCCATTGGGCACCAGGGTCAGAACATTGATCGCCGGCCCGGCGGCTTCCAGGCGGTCCAGATAGGCGGCCGGGGTGGACCAATCCAGCGCCAGATCGCCGGTGATGCCGTAGATGCTGTTTTTCGCCAGCGCCTTGTTCACCAGGGGGAAGCAGCCGTGGCCGCAATTGCCGATCACCTCCAGCGTCACGCCCTGATGCACGGAACTGACGGCGCGGGGGTCCACCAACAGGGTGAAATCGGAATGGCTGTGAATATCGATGAAGCCCGGCGTCACGAACAGCCCGGTGGCATCGATCTCCCTGGCGCCATCGCCGGCCACACTCCCGACCTCGGCGATGCGCCCATCGTACACGGCAACGTCGGCCCAGATGCCGGGATTGCCCAGGCCGTCGAACACGGTGCCGTTTCTGATGATCAGCTCAGGCTGCATCCCTCACTCCCGCTCAAATGTTAGCGCAGAGCGTGCGTATGCTGCTAGAGTTCATGGCTGGACGTACGTGATGGAGGGAGGGCTGTTATGTTTGATCTGATCGTTCGGGGTGACCAGGTGGTGACGCCCCAGGGCACCGGCGCCTGGGATGTCTGCGTATCGGGGGAGAGCATCGCCGCCATTGCCGCACCCGGCACCTTTGACGACAGCCAGGGGGCCAAGGTGATCGACGCCACGGGCAAGATTGTCATCCCGGGCGGCATCGATCCCCATATCCATTCCCTATGGTACATACCGGCGATCGAAGAGGGCGGCGATATCATCATGACCGACGGCCCCGACACGGTCAGCCGCGCCGCCATCCACGGCGGCACCACCACATTGCTGGATTTCGCCACCCGGCAGGAGGGCCAGACCATTGAGGAGGCGGTCAACATCCGCAAGCAGGACTGGACCGACAAGTGTTACACCGACTACGGCTATCACATCATGCTGCAAGGGGCGATCCCGCCGGAGGTCCTGCCCCAGATCGGCGAGGCCATTCAGGAGGGCTATCCCTCGATCAAGATCTTCACCACCGACATCACGCCCTCGCGCAAGGGCCGCAAGATTACCCATGGGCATATCTGGGAGATTTTCAAGGTCCTGAAAAAGGAAGGCGGCATCGGCGCCATCCATGCGGAAGATGACGAGATCGTCATGCATATGTACGACGTCCTGCAACGGGAAGGCCGCACGGGGTTCGAGAACCTGGCCGAAGTGCATAATGCCATGTCGGAGGATCTCTCCTTCCGCCGCATCATCCGCCTGGCCGAGCATGTGGACGGCACGCCGCTTTATATGATGCATGTCAGTGCGGCGAGCGGCGTTGCCGCGATTGAGGCGGCCCGGGCCAAGGGTTTCCCGATCTATGGCGAGACCCTGCACCAGTACCTGATGTTCACCCATGAGCATTACAAACGGCCGAACGGGCAGATCTATCATACCTATCCCTCGCTAAAGGAAACCTCG
The DNA here is from genome assembly GCA_030747035.1 of Alphaproteobacteria bacterium. GTDB lineage: Bacteria > Pseudomonadota > Alphaproteobacteria. Next base: position 4,156 of record JASLLM010000192.1, read on the forward strand.
GATCAGGATGCCTTGTGGGAGGGGCAGTTGCGCGGCTCGATCTCCACCGTGGCCACGGACGAAATTTGCTGCACCCTGTCGGCCAAGACCCAGGGCCACCGCATCGACGATTGCACGGGCGGCAATGCCGGCTGCGAACCACGGGTTTCGGTGATGTATACGGAGATGGTCAAGAAACGCGGCTATAGCCTGGCCAAGTTCACCGATCTGGTCTCCACCAACGCCGCCAAGATCATGGGCATGTATCCCAAAAAGGGCGCCCTGGCGGCGGGCAGCGATGCCGATATCACGGTGCTGGATCCAGGCCAGAAACGTACCGTTACCGCCGCCCGCCTGCACGAGACGGATTACACGCCCTGGGAAGGCTACGAAGCGGAAGTCTGGCCCTCCCTCACCGTGCTGCGCGGCAAGGTGATGATGCAGGACGGCGAATTCCTGGGCGACGTCAAGGACGGCCAGATGCTGAAACGCAAGGTCGACGAAGCCATCCGTAACCGGCCGGTGGTGTGAGGGTCGGGGTGTTTGCGTGGAATGATTTAGTCGGGGGGTCGATTTGCCGTACTGTTTGTCATTAGTCGCGCCAATTCTTCAGACAGTATCTTGGCCCAACTATTTTTGGTCTGCGACTTCGATTTTCTTGGACTTTTTATCCGAGCAACCGTCGCCGTCCACCAATTCCACAGGCGAGACAATCGTCACAGGCAACCGCCCAGTAACGCCCTCGCTGGTCCAAACTCGAATGCCTGCCTCATAGGTAAGATGTCCAGGCCGATTCGGGATGCCTTGTTCTGGCGGTCTTCGCCCTTCTGGTTTCGCCGGCTTTGACCCTTCTGGTTTTGCCTGTTTTGATCCTTCTGGCTCTTCCTGTAATGCGCTATCTGATTGAATAGATGGTGAACCTACGTTGCTCGAACTGGGATCTTGTCCACCAATATTAGAAGGCGCGTATGGTGGCCTGCGCACGCATTTGAAGGTGGCGATAATGCCATCCATATTGGGAAGAACAACAACTGAACTAGCAGGCTGGGTACCTAAGGTGAGTGTATGCTGTACCCATTGCAATTCCCGGTCATAAAGGAATTGCACTTCGTTTGTGAGTCTAGCGTCATCGATTATTCAGATGATATTCCTGCGACAATGATTTTGCAATTTTTCTCTTTTACGATTCTTCGCCCTTCTTGGTTTCTTTGCCCCGATATTTTCCGGACGGATGCGAGGCGAGCCTTTCCGAATGTGGAAGTTGCGCCGCAATGCCCAACACTCTTTATGAGGAAAAATTCCCGTTGCGCTCGCAAGAGACGTGCGTGCAGAGCGGCCGCCATATGCCCTTGTCCAATCTCGAATTTTCAAGAGCGGCGTCACGCCTCGTCGCGCTGCCCGGGCGGCCTCCATCAACGATAGGGAAAGCAGTGTTCCCGCGCCAGGGTCAGGCCGAAATGGCTGGCCAGAACCTGAATGGCATCGGCTTGACCGTTGTAAGGATCGCCATTATCGGCCCCGACGATGATTATGCGAAATCCCGGCGTTTCATCGCCGCCGGGAGGCAGCATGGCCGTGGCCAGGCCGTCGCCGCTGCGGGACCGCAGAGTCAAAAACAGGGGCATCTGGCGCTGCAAATGCGCCTCCAAGCCGATGTTTTGTTCGAAGCTCACCGTCGAGGTCGGCTTGTAGCTGCCCTTGGCCTTGTCCTTGGCGAGACGGAAATGCTTCGCCACCGCATGCCGCATCAGGGCGCTCTCCTGTTCCGCCTCGGCCTCCGTCTCCATGCGGAACCAAGTCTTTCCACCCGGCGCATCGCAAACATATTTCATGGCGGCATCCCCATTGACGTCAGAGGCGGGGATGAGTGTACCCTAGCCGATCCGTCCGTTCCACAATGGAGGCCGCCATGACCTACACCGTGATCGCCCGCTGCGCCCGCAGCGGTCAACTGGGTATCGGCATCGCCACGGGCTCCCTGGCCGCGGGCGGCTATTGCCCCGCCATCAGGGGTGGCCTGGGCGCGGTTTCGACCCAGGCTTTCGTCAATTTGAAGCTGGGGACCTTGGCCCTGCGGCTGTTGGAGCAGGGCTTCGCCCCGGCCAAGGTGATGGCGGAGTTGGACGAGGACGATCCGCAATTCACCTTTCGCCAGGTCGGCATTGTCGACGGCACGGGCGGGGCGGCAGTGCATACGGGCGAAAACACCCGGCCCTGGTCGGGTCATGTGCTGGGCGAAGGCTATCTCACCATGGGTAACGTGCTGGCGAGCATTGGCGTTGTCGAGGCCATGGCGGCGACATTCGAAGGCAATGGGGACGAGGATCTGGACGAACGTCTGCTGCGGGTGCTGGAGGCGGGCCGAGACGCCGGCGGTCAGCAGGCCGCCGACGGCAGGCATCTGCCCGAACGCTCTGCCGCCGTCATCGTTCATGGCCATCGCGATTATGGCGATATCGATCTGCGCGTCGATGCCCACGAGACTGCGGTGGACGAATTGCGCCGGGTGCACGGGGTCTACAAACCCTATGAGCCGTACTATCAGCTACGCCATGACGATCCGCGAAACACCCCGGCCCAGGATGTCTGGGCCCGCGAGAATGTGCCATAGGTTCCCAAAAGAATTGTGAAAGAAGGAGGAAACATCAATGAGCAGCAATATCGAGGCGCGCCTGGCCGCCCTGGAAGCACAGACACAACGCCTGAATGACATCGAGGCCGTGCGTTGGCTGCGCCTGCGCTACCACCAATGCATCAACGAAAGCCTGCTGGAGGAAATCCCGCTGCTGTTCGTCGAGGATGGCTGGCTCGATTTCAGCTACATCGGCAAGGCCACCGGCCGGGCCACCCTGACCAAGTTTTTCGCCGCCACGCCCAGGGTACTGCCCTTCGTCAAGCAGTTCATTCACAACCAGATCGTTGATGTGGACGGCGACCGGGCCACCGCCGTCAGCTATATGGAGGCGCGCACGGTCAACAATGATCAGGCCTTTAACGTGGCCGGCGTCTACAACGATGTCTGCGTCCGCCGGGACGGCGAATGGAAGTTTGAGTCGATGGTATTCGAGGCCTATTACACCTTGCCCTACAACGAAGGTTGGATGCAGGGCGACCGCCTGAAAATGGCCCGGCGCGAGGACAAATAGACGCGGGTTTTCAGGCCCTGCCCGTCACGAAACCATGGAACTCATAGACATCGTGACTGTCGATATCAGTGAAACCGGCGCCCGCCAAATGCGCCCGGATGGTGGCTTCGGGCACCCTTCTGCCCTTGGCGGGGCTTCTGCCGTTCTCCTCGTCCTTCCAATCGACAATGGCCACCGTACCGCCGGGGGCCAATAGGCGCCGGCATTCGGCCATCAGAGGCTCCGGCGCGTCCAGTTCATGATGCAACTGCGCCATGACGATGACATCGGCGCAATCGCCGGGCAACGGCACGGCGGCGGGCTGCATCAGGATCGCCTCCACATTGTCCAGGCCCTGGGCGGCGGCATCTTCCGCCAATAATCCCACCATGCCCTCGAGAATATCGCAGCCGTAAGCCTTGGCGCCCGGATAGGCCTTGGCGAACGGCAGGGTCAGAAAGCCAACGCCGGCGCCGATATCAATCAAGGTGCAGTCGGGACCGGGTTGCAAAACATCCCAAATCTCGGCGGGATCGAAATATTCCAACCGCTCCGGACTGCGCAGCCGCCCGATCCGTCCGG
>JASLLM010000193.1 GCA_030747035.1 Alphaproteobacteria bacterium
TCGACCGTGTATTCCATGCCTTGGGGCACCGCCTTGACGCCGGCGATCACCATGATGATGGCAAGTAACACCAGCACAAAAACAAAGATGGTTGAGCCGTCTATGCTGAAATACATGCTAATATCCTTTGGCAATAAATATTGCGGCAATGGCGCTATGCCATAGTTTTGCACAAATGGCGTCCACGACAACTGAAATGATGGGCGGAATTGACGGGGCGAAATCCGGACATGAGCAATACAAGCAGAATTCACTCCTTTCATCCCGAACGCTACGGTGACGTGAAATCAGCGGTACGGGCCCTGTTGCACGCGGTTGGCGGCGAGGCCAAGGCGGCGGCGGCCTGCCGGGTGTCAAAGTCCACCCTGTCGGAATACGGCAATCCCCGTTATGACGAACGGCACATGCCGTTGGATGTGGTTTTGGCGTTGGAGCAAGCGGCGGGCGAAATGCCGGTCACCGAACATCTGGCGGCGGAACACGATGCCTTGTTGCTGCATCTGCCATCAGTGGAAGCGGTTGGCGGCTGGATGGATCATCTGACCTCCATCGGCAAGGAGGCCGGTGACGTCTTTCATCGGGCCGGCGAATATCTGTCCGATGACGGCGACATCGATGCCCAGGAAGCACCTGGGCTGTTGAAGGAGGTGGATGAACTATTGGCCGCCGTTGCCGCCATGCGCGCCGCCGTTCGCGCCCGAATACCCGACGAAGAATAGGAAAACGCCCCGGCGGGTCATCGCCAGGGCGTCATATATTGTCCTGGGCCAGCCTATTTGGGATTACAGCAAATCCAGGACCGCTTGGGCGCCGGTTTTTTCGATGCCGCCGGGGTTGTCTTCGACCTGAACGGCGCTGACGGTGCCGTCATCCACGACGATGGCGAAGCGGGTACAGCGCAGGCCCATGCCGCGGGCGCTCAAATCCAATTCCAAGCCAAGGGCCTTGGTATAGTCAGCGCTGCCGTCGGCCAGCATGGTGACTTTGTTGCCAACCTGCTGGTCCTTGCCCCAGGCGCCCATGACGAAGGCGTCATTGACCGCCATGCAGCCGACCGCATCCACGCCCTTGGCCGCCAGGGCCGTATGATTTTCCACATAGCTGGGCACGTGCTGGGCCGAACAGGTCGGCGTGAAGGCGCCAGGCAGCCCAAACAGCACCACTTTCTTGCCGGCAAACATCTCGTCCGTCGACACCGCTTCCGGACCGCCGTCACCCATTGTCATCAATGTGCCCGAAGGCATCTTATCGCCAACCGCTATCGTCATCGTTGTCTCTCCCCATCATGTCATATTTGTTTTCGGACATTCGCGCGCCCGATGGAATTCCTCATAGCATATAGTCTAGCCATGGCCGGGTGCAAAGCACCAGTCCCAGGATTTGTTAGGAATCAGGCGTTAGGCGCCGCTCAACGGCCCGGCTGCCGTCGACCAAGGTTAGGTTAAGTGCCTGGCTCGTCAACAAAATTTTGCCCGGACCCGCGAAGACGGGCAGGGCCAGCACCACGTTATGGCGTCCCGTACCAAAGGTTAATTCCGGGCGGCCAAAGCCGAAGGGTTCGGGCCCCTCGACCATCAAATCCGGGGCCTGGAAGGGGCGGTCGGAACGGCCCTGGATATGCAATATTTGCTTGCCAGGGCCTCCGCTTAGGCTGGCGCTTACGATCTCCAAACCGCTCATTTCAGCCGCCTGGGGCACCAATTCCTGATAGTGCCGGATGAGCGGCGCAAAGCTGCTGGCCTCGATACCTCTGCCCGTCCGCTGCGGGTTAGCCGGGGCCAGATCAAGGGCCAGCTTGGCATGTATGGGGATGCAGACCCGGGCACAGATCATGTACTCCAGCCGCAGCCGTGCCGACAATGGTTTCGCGGCCGAGGCGGCGCGCAGCAGGACCGGCAGCACGACCTCGCCGCGATAGCCAAAGCTGTCATAGCCAAAGGCGCTGAAACGTACCGGTGCCGGCCATTGCAGCTCAACGCTGTGCAGATTGTCCGAAGCGTTCCAGTCGAAGCGCGGCGGCGCCCCCGACTCGCCGGGATTGCGCCAATATGTTTTCCAGCCGGGTTCGAGCTTGATCTGCACGCCAAGCTGAATTTGCCCATTTTCATCCAGGCCATGGCGTTCGGCGATCAGGCGCACGGCGGCTTCGTCCGTGCGGTGCCACATTCCCGATGCGCCCGATTCCCTATCGGCCCTGGATTCACTGATCGGCGAAATTCCGGTCAGCAGGGCGATCAGGCACTGCGGCGCAAATTTTCGCAATATTGAGGTCAAATTCCGCATCTTTGTTTTGCTTGAAGTCCGGAAATCATCCATGCTCCATAGTGTGCAATATAGGGGTTAATTAACCAATATGGCCTGACAATGGTGTGAACGTTTGACTTCCTTTGACAGCATGACCAAATGGACATTATGGGACCGATGGATAAGAACGACGACGGCCTTGGTAATGACGATGCATCCGAAGACGGCTATTTGACCGGCCAGTTGCTGATTGCCATGCCGACAATGGGTGACCCGCGGTTCGAGCGGACCGTGATCTATATGTGTGCCCATTCGGCCGATGGCGCGATGGGCCTGATGGTCAATAAACAGGCGGACGAAATCGATTTTCCAGAGCTGCTTAACCAACTGGAAATCGAGACCGAGGGTATCAAGAACCCGATACCGGTTCTGGTCGGCGGCCCGGTGGAAACCGGCCGTGGTTTTGTGCTGCATTCCCTTGATTACCGCCAGGATTCAACACTTGAAGTCAGTGACGAGGTGGGCCTGACCGCCACGGTGGATATCCTGCGTTCCATCGCCGAGGGGGAGGGGCCAGCCCATAGCCTGTTGACCCTCGGCTATGCCGGCTGGTCGGCCGGCCAGTTGGACAGCGAAATACAGGCCAACGGCTGGCTCAACGTGAAGGCCGATGTCTCTCTGCTGTTCGATGGCGACCTGGGCGAAAAATGGGACCGCGCCGTGCGCAAGGTGGGGATCGACCCCTCCTTCCTGTCGGCCGAAGCGGGGCATGCCTAGCCACCGGCCGCAAAGTATATTTCGATAATTCTAGAAATATAGTTGCAATTGCCTTTGGCGTGCCTTAAATAGAGCTCCATGAGCGAAATAATTGATCTACACGACACATCCGAATTGCAACAGACCGCCGATACGATGGAGGCGCTGGGCAACGAAACACGCCTGGCCATCTTCACATTGCTGGTACCGGCGGGGCGGGCTGGTTTGATGGTCGGCGAGATTCAGGCCCGCCTTGGCGTGCCCGCGTCGACGCTGTCGCATCATCTGGCGCGGCTAATTCAGGTTGATCTGGTGCAGCAGGAGCGCCAGGGGCGGAAACTGATCTGCCGGGCCAATTACCCGCGCATGGACAGTGTTTTGAGTTTCTTAACGCGAAATTGCTGTGCTGCCGACGGTGTCGACGCCGGGCATGCGCATACGGCGGCGGACGATCAGGAAGGATCGGTGGCATGAGTGATATTTCCCTTTCCATCGCGGGTGCGGCCAAACGGGTCACCGGGATCGATAAGATTTGGCTGACAATTGCGGCCGGCTTGTTGCTTGGCGCATTCCTGGTGCCGCAACAGACCATGACCAGCATCGGCTTCACGGCGGAGGCGCTATTGCATATCGCGCCGTTCCTGGCAGTTTCCATCGGCCTGGCCGCCTATGCCAAGGCGACGGGCGCGGATAATTTGATCGCCAAGGTGTTTCAGGGCCATGCGGTGCAGATGGTGGTCGCGGCCTCGTTGTTCGGCGCGTTGTCGCCGTTCTGCTCCTGCGGTGTCATTCCCCTGATCGCCGCCCTGTTGGCCATGGGCGTGCCCCTGGCGCCGGTGATGGCGTTCTGGCTGGCCTCGCCCTTGATGGATCCGCAGATGTTCTTATTGACCATGGGTGCCTTGGGCCTGCCTTTCGCGGTTGGCAAGACCGCTGCCGCCCTGGGTGTTGGCCTACTGGGCGGGTTCGCCACGTTGACATTGCAAAGGGCCGGCGGCTTCACCATGCCGCTGCGTGAAGGTGTGGGCGACGGTGGTTGCGGTGCCGGTTCGGTGCGCAGCGATGGCGACGTGGTCTGGAAATTCTGGCAGGATGGCGCCCGGCGGCTGAAATTCGTCGATGAATCCTGGAAAACCGCACTATTCCTGGGCAAATGGCTGGTCGTGGCCTTCTTGCTGGAAAGCCTCATGCTGGCCTATGTCCCTGCCGAATCCATCGCGTCCATACTTGGCGGCGACAGTTTCTGGGCCATCCCCTTGGCGGCCATTGTCGGCGTGCCGGCCTATATGAATGGGTTCGCCGCGATACCGTTGATGTCGGGGCTGATGGAACTGGGCATGGCGCCGGGCGCGGCCATGGCCTTTATGGTTGCCGGCGGCGTCTCCTGCATACCCGCCGCCATCGCGGTTTTTGCCCTGGTCCGTCTGCCGGTATTCTTCTGGTATCTCGCCATGGCCCTGGTCGGCTCCCTGGCCGCGGGTATCGGCTTCCAGATGTTTGTTGCCTAGGCAGCTTCGGAAGCACTTGCTACCAAGGCCTTGGCTTTCGCCGGGGCCTTGGCCATATTGGGGCCATGAAGGAATTTCAACTGGCCCCGGCGCCCGAGGATGAGAGCCTGACCGAACAGGTCGGCGGCATTGATCAGACCGGCGCGCCGATTGAAACCAGGGTGGTGATCGAACAGCCCCTGACCCTGTATCTAAATGGCCAGGAAATCGTCACTATGATGACCATTGGCGATCATCCCGACTATTTGGCCGTGGGCTATTTGTTGAACCAAAATATGCTTCTTCCCGACGACGAGTTGACAGGGATCGACTACGACGAAGAACTGTCCGTTGTCGTTGTCCGCACCGGGCACACCACTGATTTCGAGGAAAAACTGCAGAAGAAGACCCTGACCTCCGGCTGCGCCCAGGGTACGGCATTTGGCGACATCATGGAGCATTTCGATGAAATCGTGCTGCCCGCCGATGCCAAGCTAAAAACTTCGTGGATCTATGAACTCAGCCGCAAGATCAACCAACAACCCAGCCTGTACCTCGCCGCCGGTGCCATCCACGGCTGCGTGCTTTGTGAAGAGGACCGTCCCCTGATCTATATGGAGGATGTGGGCCGGCACAACGCCATCGATAAGATTGCCGGTTGGATGTATTTGAATGGGGAAAGCGCGGCGGGCAAGATCTTCTACACCACCGGGCGCCTGACCTCGGAAATGATCATCAAGACCGTGCATATGGGCATTCCCATTCTGATCTCCCGCTCCGGCTTCACGGCCTGGGGGGTGGAGCTGGCGCGCCAGGCCGGCCTGACCCTGATCGGCCGGGCCAAGGGCAAACGTTTCATGTGCCTGGCGGGCGAGGAGCGGCTGATATTCGATGCCGATCTTGCGGGCGATGGCTGACGGTCCGCCGATCCTGGGCGTGCTGTTGGCGGGCGGCGGCGCCCGGCGCATGGGTGGCGGCGATAAATGTCTGCAACAGCTTTGCGGCCGGCCGTTGTTGGCCCATGTTATCGAGCGTCTGTCCGGCCAGGTTGATGAACAGGTTTTGAATGCCAACGGTGCGGCGGAACGTTTCGCTGCATTCGGCCTGCCAGTCGTAGCGGACACTATTCCCGGCATGGCGGGGCCTTTGGCGGGCATTCTGGCCGGGATGGAGTGGGCCCGGGCCAATCGGTCCGCAACGGTCATGATATTATCAGCGCCCACCGACGGCCCCTTCCTGCCGCTGGATCTGGTTAGCCGTCTGGCCGCCGCAAAGGGGGCCGCACAAATCGCCTGTGCCCGCTCCAACGGGCGGACCCATCCGCCCATTGCCCTGTGGGATGTGGCATTGGCGGATGATCTGCGCCGGGCCATGGTGGACGAAGAGATGCGCAAGATCGACCGCTGGACGTCACGCTACCAGATGGTGCACGTGGATTGGCCAAGCGAACCCATTGATCCGTTCTTCAACGCCAATCGGCCGGAGGATCTGGAACTGGCGACAGAACTGGCGGCGGGCCTGCCGGCGTGAGCCTCGATCTATCTTCACCAAACCAGAACGCCCGCCCGCCTGGGTGCGCCATCGATATGCTGTTGCTGCACTACACCGGCATGCAATCGGCCGAGGCCGCGCTGGAGCGGTTATGCGATGGTGCATCGGAAGTGTCGGCCCATTATGTCGTCGACGAAATTGGTGAGATCCTCACGCTGGTTCCGGAAAGCCGCCGGGCCTGGCACGCGGGCCTCAGTTGCTGGGCCGGCGAACGGGACATCAATGGCTGTTCCATCGGCATTGAACTGGTCAATCCCGGCCATGAATTCGGCTACCGCCCGTTTCCAGAACGGCAGATGCAGGCGCTGACGGCGCTTTGCCTGGATATTCTCGGACGCCATGCCATACCGCCCCATCGGGTGCTGGGCCATGCAGACGTGGCACCGGGACGCCGGCGGGATCCCGGCGAGCTGTTCGATTGGGCCGCCATGGCGGCGGCGGGCGTTGGCCTGTGGCCTGAATCCAAGGGGGGGCATGGCGGAATGGGGCTCGAAGATTTCGGCTATGACGTTGCCGGTGCGGGGCTCGAGGCTTGCGCCACGGCCTTCCAACGCCATTGGCGGCCCGAACGCATCGATGGTGTGATGGATGACGAATGCCAAGCCTTGCTGGCCGGATTGCTTGACCAAATCGATTGATCGCCCCATGTTGCGGGTGCCAGACGGCTGGACGGTCGCCGCCGCCCTTGATCCTTTGGGTCGGGGTGGGGGAGGAAAGTCCGGGCTCCACGAAAAAACGGTGCCGGGTAACTCCCGGCGGGGGTGACCCCAGGGAAAGTGCCACAGAAAGTAAACCGCCCATCTTGCGAGACGGGCAAGGGTGAAAGGGTGCGGTAAGAGCGCACCGCGCGGCCGGTAACGGCCGTGGCAGGGTAAACCCCACCGGGAGCAAAACCGAATAGGGATGGCGTGCCGGGTGCCGGCTTTGCCGGCGCTTGGCAGGCGTGTTCGCGCCGCCGTCCGGGTAGGTTGCACGAGGTGTCCGGCGACGGGCACCCTAGATGAATGACCGTCCAGCGCCGCCAAACCTGGGCCGCGGCGTGGACAGAACCCGGCTTACAGGCCGTCTGGCGCCCCTATTTTTGAGTACGAGCGCGCGCCTGCATAGTGGCGGTCAATCGATGCGGTAATGAATTTTGTTCTGATCGTGCTATACTGCAATCATGGACACCAAAGATACAAACCAACTGGTTGCCGACCCCAATCTGATGCGCCGCGTCGATGCTTTGGCCAATCGGACGCGGAAGAGCAAGGCGGACATCTTCAACGATGCCTTGCGCAACGGTCTTGATTGGGAGGAGGATTTTGTTGATCGAATTCAGCAGGGTGTTGAGGCGGCGGATCGCGGAGAGTTTGCCGCGTCTGAAGATGTTGACAGGGTTTTCAATAAATACCGTCCGGCATGAGCAAACCTATCCGGTGGACGCTGCCGGCGCTTCGCCAGTTGGAGGATATTCAAGACTATATCGCGGAACATAATCCGCGCACCGCTTTTGAACTCGCGGAGCGCATCCGCCTGCAAGTCAATGAACAACTCCCGGAGCAACCTTTGTCGGGTCGAAACGGGCGCGTCGACGGCACACGGGAACTGGTGATATCTGGTTCTAAATATATCGTCGCCTACCGCGTCAAAGACGACGTTGAAATCCTAGAGCGTTTCCGGGATCTTCTGAATCGACGTTTTGCTTTTTGATCTTTGATTGAATGGGTGTTTGTGATTCGA
>JASLLM010000194.1 GCA_030747035.1 Alphaproteobacteria bacterium
TTCGTTCTTGGTCATGGTGCGGGGGAATTCATCGACAAACTGGTAATAGCGCGGCACCTTGAAAAAGGCGATGCGCTCCCGGCACCAGTCCACCAGTTCGGCGGCCTCCGGCTTCTCCATTTCGTCGGACAACTGCACATAGGCCTTGATGTCTTCTTCGCCGATCTCCGAGGGCACGCCCACGACGGCGCAGTCAATCACCGCCGGATGCGCGGTCATGGCCTTTTCCACCTCGAAGGAGGAAACATTCTCGCCCCGGCGTCGGATCCAGTGCGCCTCCCGCCCCACGAAATAGACAAAGCCGTCGTCGTCCAGATAGCCCAGATCGCCGCTGTGGTACCAAAGGTTCTTCCAGGCCGCCAGGGTCTCCGCGGGCTTGTTGATGTACTCCATCATGTAGGTGTTGGGCACCTTGGGGCGCAGCAATATCTGTCCCGTAGTATTGGCGGGCACCGGATTATCATCGCCATCGACGATCAAGACTTCGGCCCAGCCATGGGGCCGGCCGCAGGAGCCCAGACGCCGGTCAAAGGTGCGTTCGCTACAGATCAGCACGCCCATTTCGGTCATGGAATAAACCTCCATCATCGGCGTGCCAAAACGGTCCTCGAACTCATCGCGCAAATCGCGGCGCACCTGGCCCGCCGCGATGCCGACGCCGATGCGGACTTTATGCGCCTTGTCCTGGTCGGACTCCGGCGCGCGCAGCAATACCGCCATCATGGTGCCCAGGGGGTCGATCACCGTGACGCCGTACTTGCAGATAATGTTCCAGTAGTTGGAGGCGGAGAACCACTTTTCCATGATCCCGGTCATGCCATGGTACAGCGGCGAGGTGATGGCGAATTGCTGCCCGCCGATATGGAAGAAATGCGAATTGGCGAAATGCACATCGTCCTCTGTCGCCTCCGCGATATCGCCATAACGGATGGCGGCGGCGATGTAATAGAGGTGCGAGACCAAAACCCCCTTGGGCATGGATGTACTGCCGCCTGTATAGACGATGCACATGGGATCGGCGGCTGCAACCTCCACATCCGGCAGATTCTCGTCGCCGCCCAGCAGATTATCGAAAGGCATGGAACCGGGTACCGCACTCGCGTCGCCAAGCACCAGAACCTTTGGCTCGACTGTCAAATCAGGTTCGGCGGCGGTATAGGCGGGCGCCAATTCCTCGTCCACCACGAACAGCCTGGCGCCGGTGTCGTCCAGGCTGTAGCAGAGATCATCCTTGACCAGGGAAACGTTCAGGGCGGCATAGACCGCGCCGATCTTGGCGCAGCCGAACCAGATCAAGGCCTGTTGCACGGAATTGTACATCAGGGTCGCCACCACATCGCCCTTGTTGATACCATGTTCGATCAGACGGTTGGCGACCTGGTTGGACAGGCGGTCGGCATCTGCATAGGTCAGGGTTTCGCCGCGGCAAATCAGAAACGGCTTATCGCCATAACCGGCCCGCATGACCACCAGGTCACGCAATGTTGTCGCATGTGGTGTGCGGCCAAGGATGTCGATCATGGAAATGCCTCTTCGATAGCCGCTCAGTCAAAATGCCCGGCGATGCCGACGGCGCCTGACTGGCGCAGGCCGTCAATTTCATCGTCGGTCAATGATAGTACGCGGCGCAGGACGTAGTCATCGCCCTCGCCCAATAGGGGCGCGGTCTTGCGCAGGCCGGGACGGCGCCCGTCAATGCGCCAGGGTGCAGCGACAAGGTCTTCATCGCCGGTATAGGGATGCGATGACGGCAGCCAGCCGGAGCAATCGGCGAAGACCGCCGCATCGTCGGTCTCGTCCAGTTCCAACAATTCCGCCCATTGGCCGCGCAGTTTCTTTACCTCCGCCGCGAGGACTGCATGAGATACGCCGGCGAGGGCCCGACGCAGGGCGGCTTCGTTTGGAAATGTGTTGACGGGGACGCTGACCGCGACATGTGTGCCGTCATCGGTCGTCACCATGGCGTCGATCGTGTTTGGCGGCGTCGTCGGCGTGCCGGCCAGGGCGGCGGCGGCTTCAATCTGCGAGACATCGAAGGTGCGGCCCCTGCCGCCCCCGGCCGCCGCCAGAACGCCCGCCAGGGCACCCATGGCGCCAAAGGCCGCCGCATTGGGGTCGGAGAGAGAGAAGGTCGGCGAACCAAGGAATTCCCCATCCCGGCGCACCAGATCCTCGGCCCCGCCCAGGGCGCTGAGGACCAGGCCGTAGGAGCGAAGTTCCTCAACAGCCGAACCGCGCCCCGGCCCGCTCAGGGACATCTGCACCAGGGCCGGGTTGGCCTGAGCCAGGGCACCCGTGTCCAGGCCAAGACGCGCCAGGGTGCCGACGGTGAAATTTTCGATCAGTAGATCTGAGGCTCCCGCCAGCTTCAGGGCAACCTCTCTGCCTTCTGCAAGTTTCAGGTCCAGGGCCAGCCCGGTCTTGTTGCGGTTCAGGCTGTGAAAATACAGGGAGGATTCGATGCGGGTCTTCTCCGCCATCTTCTTGCGCAAGGCCTCCAGGCCGCGGGTGCGGTAGAGGTCGAAACGCGCCGGGGCCTCGACCTTGATGACCTCCGCGCCCAGGTCGGCCAGGATCTGCCCCACCATGGGTCCTGACCAGACCCAGCACAATTCCATCACCCGCAAGCCGGCCAAGGGCGCGGCCAATCCGCCGTCGCCCGCCATCGGCCGCGGCGCCGGGGTGCCGGCCGCTAGTTCCTGGATCAGGAAGGGCATCGCCGGGGTGCCCTCGACAATGAAATTTTCCCGAAATACGCCCCGTTTTTCCGCTTCCGCCTGGGAATAAACCGGCGCGATAACGGCACCCTCGGCCAGGCCGCGCGCCAATAGCTCATCGCGGCTGAACGGGGCCAGGGTCCGCTCCATCAGGGCATCGGCCTCGGCACTGTCACGGGCCAGGACAAATGGATCCTGGAAGGCCCCGCCCTGGGCCCAGGCCGGATCGCCGATGGCCCGGCGGATATTGTGCCAATCCCGCCGCGAGCGGCCCAGCAAGGCGACATAGCCGTCACTGCAGGCGTAAAACCCCATGGGGAAGATGCCGCCATGATCGACGCACAGACGCCCGTTGCGGCGCCAGGAATGTTGCATCTCCTCCCGTCCGCCGGAATTCTGCAACGAAAAGGAGCGCATGATATCCGCGGCGGATATGTCGTAGCGGATCTTCGTTCCCGCTCCGCCGCCCCTTCGGCGCCAGACCTCCGCCAGGGCCAAAATAACGCCATAAATGCCGCACCATTTTTCCGGCATGTCGGCTGGCAGAGGGACGCCGGCGGTGTCGGCATGGCCGATGACCGACGCCGCGCCGGAAACCGCGCTGGCCATGGCGCCGGTGCCCGCATGGCCGACCTGGAAATCCCACAACCGGATGACACACTCCGCATCCGATGCAGTATCGCCACCGACGATGGCGATTTCCGCAGAGTCCGAGCCAGCCGGCGTGCCGCTCGCCAACATTGCCAGCCAATGGCGGGCATATGCGGCGGAACGGTTGTTGCCTTCGACGGCGATCATGCCCGAGGCCGAAAGTGGTAGCCGCCGGGTCTTCATGCCGGGTCAAGAGGCAGTGGTATAGCGCCGTGTTGGCGCGAGGGCAGAGCCACGGTTGCCGTGCCATTGGCCGAGAGCACATCAAGCTGGTTGCGTGCCTCCACATTCAGGTCCAGTAGACTAACGCCGCCGTCCTGGCGCTTGCCCGTCACCGTGCCACGCCACCAGATGGTATCGCCGACCATGTTGGGAAGGCGCACATCCACATTCAATTTATGCAGAAAACCATGATCGCCGATCCAATTGGTCAGCATATGTTGGGCCCAGGAAATGCGCTGGGGGCCTACATCATAGGCGCCGCCCATGCCGACGTCGCGGCCCGTCGAAGCTTCCAGATGGCCGCGGCCGGCGGAATCCTTGGCGCCGGTTTCCTTGTTGATGTGATAGTCGTCGTGCCGGCGCCGGTAGCGCAAGGCGTCGCCATGCACGCCGCCGTAATGCAGCGCGCCCTGGGCGGCGGCATACCAGGCCAGAATATCGGTGATGGTGAGCGGGCCCTTCACAACCGCCGGCACCGTATCGCCCACCGCGACGTCTTCCCAACATAAGGGCTCGGCGCCCTGGCGCGGCTCCGACAGAACCTGTTCCTCGATATCCGCCAGTTCCGCCGGCGCATAGCGGTGGGCTACATGGCCGCTTGCATCTTCACCTTCCCTGCGCCCGCTGCCATCACCTCGCGGTGTCCGGGCGCATTTTCCCACGGCGGAGGCGATCAGGCGGCCATCCTGTCGGTAGTAGTCGATATCGCCGATTTGTAGGGCCCACTGGCCGAAACGGCGGCCGGTCTTGACCTCCTGCCGGCTCAGTTTGGCCTCGACCCGGAAGCTGTCATCCATGCGGATATGATCGTACCAGGTCCATTCCGTCCCGGCGTAGATCCATTGTACACCCGCCAGCTTGGGGGCGACGATGGTGCTATCAACCGCGTACAGAATACAGGGCGGCGCGGCGATGGTGCCGATGGGAGATTTCGCGGCATATTCAGGGTCAAACCAAAGCGGATTATTATCGCCGATACCCCAGGCGAAATGACGGATGGCATCCCTGGTCGCGGTTTCGATCCACTGCATGCGGTCGCGGCGCAGGGGCACGCCGATCAACTCGGCGGCGGCGGCCAGGGTCTCGTCGGTGATCTTCCCCCAGGTCACAAAGCTCAGTCCCCTTCAAACATGGCCATTTGGAAAACATCATGAAACTGGACACAATTGTCAATGTGCAATACCATTGTCCATAGACAATATTGAGCGGTCATGACTGAAACCACGATACATCCAGCAGTGCCAGCCCGGCCCGTAACGGCTGTTAGCCGGGCCGCCAGGATATTACGCTACCTGGGGCGTAGCCAAGTGCCTTTGGGTGTGAACCGCATTGCCCGGGATCTGGATTTGATACCCAGCACCGCGCTGCACATCCTGCGTACCCTGGCCTATGAGGATCTGGTGGTGTTCGAACCCAACACCAAACGTTACAGCCTTGGCGTCGGGGTTCTGGGCATTGCCCGCAATATGCTGGGCGGGAGCGGCTTCGTGCAGTCGGTGCAGGGCCATTTGGAGAGTATTGCCGCGGCCTTCAATGTCACCGCCGTGGCCGTCGAACTGGACAATCACGAACATATGGTGGTTGCCGCCCTGGCCCGCTCCCGCCTGGACCTCAGTATTCATGTCAATATCGGCAGCCAGTTTCCGGCTCTGATATCGGCCACCGGACGCTGTGTCGCGGCGCAGCGCGGTTGGAACCGGGCTGAACTGGCACGCCGCTTCAAGGGATTGCGCTGGCAGAACCCACCGGCATTCGAGACTTGGCTGGATGAAATAGAAGCGGCCCGGTTGGACGGATATGCCATTGACGACGGCAATTACATTCGCGGCATCGTCATCCTGGCCGCGCCTATCGCCCAGACTCCCGGCCTGCCCAGCCGGGCCGTGGTCGCGGTCGGCCTGGCGGCGCAACTGGATATTGAGCAGCGCCGGGAATTGGCGCAAAGGTTGCGCCATGTGGCGGATAGTCTGGCGGACTAAATCCTGCCAAGTGCCCGTAACAGCCTGGGCGGCGTGATGGGTGTCTCAGCGATGGTGGCATCGAAAGGCCGGATCGCATCGTTAACGGCGTTCAGGATCGCACCCACGGCGCCGGCGGTACCGGCCTCGCCCGCACCCTTTGCGCCCAGCTCCGATGTTTTCGTCGGTGTTTCGATATGCGCCACCTCGATATCAGGCATTTCGCCGGCCATGGGCACAAGGTAATCGGCGAAGCTGCCGGTCAACAGATGACCGTCCTCGTCGTAGCGCAGCTCTTCGTACAGCGCCGCGCCGATGCCCTGAACAGCGCCGCCGCGCACCTGTTCGCGGACCAGCAGCGGATTGAGAATGCGGCCGCAATCGTGCACCACCACGTGGCGCAGGGGCGTGACCATGCCGCTGGCCACATCAACCTCGACAATGGCGACCTGCAGGCCGTTGCCGGCCAGGAACATACGGTCCCGGCTGGCATAGCGCTCCGTCACTGTCAGATTCGCCGCAATGCCATCGGGAATGTTATAGGGCTGAAAATGGCCGATGCGCGCCACTTCGGCCACCGTCATATGCGCCGAACCACTTGCCTGGTCCACCACCACGCCGCCGTTGATGGCCAATTCCGACGGATCCTTCTGCAACAGCGCGGCGGCGATGTTGAGTATATTGCGCCGCAATGTGGTGGCCGCCCGCATGGCCGCTTCCCCACCCAGGGCCGCGCCGCGAGAGCCCCAGGAGCCGCCGCCCACCGGGCATAGGGCGCTGTCGCCGCTGATCACCTCGACATCGGCCAAGGCCACGCCAAGCACATCGGCGACCACCTGTTGAATGCCTGTGTCGATACCCTGGCCCTGATCCGTGGCCCCGGTATAACAGCGCACGCCGCCGGAGGCTTCCAGGCGCAGCAGACAGGTTTCCTGGGCGGAAATATGCTGGCCCCCTTCGCCGTAGTATTCCGGGCCGATGGCGGTCAGCTCAACAAAGGTGGCAACGCCGATGCCGCGATAGACGCCCCGCGTGCGCAGCTCTGCCTGCTCCGCGCGGAATTGCGCCATATCGACCATCTCCAAGGCGGTATCCAGGCAGCCATTGAAGGACAGTTGTTCGAACGCCACGCCGCCGGCGGAGGTTCTGGGGAAATCATCCCTATCCAGATAGTTCCGGCGGCGAACCTCGATAGGGTCCAAAGCCAAAGTCTCGGCGCCCATATCGACCAGGCGTTCGGCCACGGCACAGGCGATGGGATGCCCGACCGAGCGGATATGCCCCAGAATGCTCTTGTTCAAAAAGGCCATGCGCACGCTGGCGCGATAGTGCTGGTGACGGTAAGGTGCGCCGGTCAGGCGGCTGATCTGATTGCCCTCGGCAATGGACGAGCGTGGATACTGGCCATAGGCGCCGGCGTTGAACAGATCATCGACTTCGATGGCCAGAATGTCGCCGGCGCTGGAAAAGGCCATGCGGGCCGTGATCTCGTGGTCCCGGCAATGCACGTCCGCGAGGAATGATTCCAGACGGTCGGCGATATACTTGACGGGACGCTGCAACAGGCGGGCGGCGGCGCAGGCCACCAGTTCGTCCGCCATCAGGTGATGCTTCAGGCCAAAGGCACCGCCAACGTCGGGACAGATGACCCGCACCTTGTGTTCCGGCAGGCCCATTAGGCGGGCATATAGGTCCTGTTGCTGGTGCGGTGTCTGGTGCGATTGGTGCACGGTCAGACGGCTTTCCGAGGGCTCGAAATCAGCGATAATGCCGCGCGTCTCCAGGCTGACGCCGCTGTGACGGTGAAAGCGGAAAGTTTCCTGCTCCACATGATCCGCCGCCGCGAACGCAGCCTCCACATCCCCCGCCGTGACCTGGGTGGTAAAGGCCAAATTGCTATCCATGTCGCCATGCAAGACCGGAGCATCCGGGGCCAGGGCCTGTTCGGCGTCCGTCACCGCGGGCAATTCTCGCCAGTCAACGGAGACGCAGTCGGCGCCATCCTCGGCCTCGGCCCGGCTTGTCGCCAAAACAGCGGCCACTGCCTCGCCTTGCCAGCGGACGGTATCGCGGGCCAGGGCGAATTGCTCCGGCGCCGCCATTGCCGGGAATAGCTTGTGTTCAGCCCGCCAGGATGAAACCGCCGCCTCAAGATTCTCTGCGGTGAAAACCGCCACGACGCCGGGCAGCGCCAATGCCTCGGCCGTG
>JASLLM010000195.1 GCA_030747035.1 Alphaproteobacteria bacterium
AAGATCCCGGAAACGCTCTAGTAGTAAAACACCAATGACAGGGCCAGCAGGGCGGCGGCCCAGAGGACCATGCTGCCCGTGGGCCAGGTCCGGGCCAGGATGCCGTGGGGGCCGTGGGTGCGGAAGATCCGCGCGATCAGACCACTTAGCAGCAGCAGAACGGTGTCCGTCGCCGCTGACCATACGCGACCGCCCAAAGACATGCACCAACCGACAATGCGGGGCCCAAGCCAACGATAGCTGAAGTCGAAATCGAGAACCGTGGAGCGCAGTTCCGGTGGGTAAAGACCGGTTCGTTGCAGGGTGGCGAAGGCCAGTCCCGAAAATACCAGCAACTGCAGCATCGTGATCACATGTGTTGTCGTGTAAGGGACATAGTCCACGGGGAAGGGCAGCAGCGCATACAGAGGCTGCGGATAGACACCGATCCCAATGCACAGGAAGGCCGCGATGCCCATGGCGAACAGCATGTTGAAGGGTGCTTCCTTGGGCCGCTTGCCGGAATCATGGGCAAAAAAAGCAAAAAACGGAATCTTGATGCCGGAATGATGGAAGACGCCGGCGGAGGCGAACAAGAGGATCAAGAATGGGATCACATAGCCTTCGTTGGCCACGGCGGTCAGGACCATGGATTTGGTGACAAAGCCGCTGAACAGCGGGAACGCTGAAATCGAGGCACCGCCGACGATACAGAACCCGGTTGTCCAGGGCATGGTCTTGTACAGCCCGCCCAATTCCGAGCCCTTGACCGTGCCCGTGCGGTACAGCACCGCGCCCATGCTCATGAACAAGAGCGCCTTGTAGATGATATGGGCAAAGGCATGACTGACCGCGCCGTTGATGGCCAGGGCGCTGCCGATGCCGATACCCGTCACCATGAAGCCCAACTGGTTATTCAGGCTGTAGGCCAAGACCCGGCGCAGATCGTTCTCGATGACGGCGTAGAAGATGGGGAAGGCGGTCATGGTCACGCCGATCCAAATCAAGATCTCGGTGCCGGCGAAACCCCGCGCCAACGCATAAACCGCCAGCTTAGTAGTAAAGGCGCTGAGAAAGACCGTGCCCGTGGCCGAGGCCTCCGGATAGCCGTCCTGCAACCAATTGTGCAGGAACGGGAAGGCGCATTTGATGCCAAAGGCCAGCAGGATCAATATCCCGCCGGGACTTTCCAGGCCGATGTTGTTGAATGCGACGGAACCGGTCGCATTGGCAAGCAGCGCCGTGCCCGACAATAACAGCACCCCGGACACCATGTAGATCAGCAGGCAGCGCAGGCCCGCACGGAAGGAGCGGTCCGTTCGCGCAGCCCAGATGATAAAGACGGCGGCGATCGCGGCCAGTTCCCAATAAAAGAACAAGGTGATCAGATCGCCGGCGAAGGTGGCGCCGATGGCCGCCCCCACGTAGATCAGGGCTGTGGACTTCTCCCAGGGATCATCGTTGTGCCAGGCAAAGATGACGCCCATGACCGCCGCGATGTAAAAAATATAACCGAACAAAAGGCTCAATTTATCAACGCGTACATGGGTCTGCTCGAAACCGAACGAAGCCATGGCGCCGAACGAGCCTGGTTCCAGCATCAGCAATTGCAGAATTCCCAACAGCGGCAGTATCAGCGTGTAGGCCGAACGTAAATTGCCCCTTAGAAACGGCACCAGCACGGCACCGCCGATCAGCAGCAGGCCGGGTGGGAACTCAGCGATCATAATAGTCCTCGTCGCGCATCAGAATTTTGCGCAGTTCCCGCGCCGTCAGCACCAGGGCAAAGGAGACGCAAAATCCGAACAGCCCGAAGAAGCCGAACCAATTCTCGAACTCGAAAATGACGTGCTTATGGTAGAACGCATCCGACAGGAACAACAATGCGCAGACTATGACCAGGGCCCAGAACACCTTGTGCACATTGCGCATGTCATCCAGCCAATAACGCTTGCCGCCGTCCTTTTCCGGGGCGTGATCATGTGGTGGTGTTTCGGTCATGTCATATCCTCCTACTGGTTGACCAAAAGTGTGGCCAGTTCCAGTACCGGGCCGGGAAACAGGAATAACAGAATAGTCCCGGCCCCCGTGGTCACAATGCCCAGGACAATGGGCAGGGGGGCCTCGCCGTGCTCATGCGCGTGGTCATCGGCGGCCTCAGTTTTAAAAAAGGCCGCATAAACGATGGGCAGAAAATAGGCGGCATTCAGCAATGTGGAGCCGAGGATCACCGCCACGGCGAACCATTGCTCCACCTCCAGCGCACCCAAAAGCATGTACCATTTTGACAAAAAGCCGGCGGCGGGCGGCAGTCCGACCATGGAAATGGCGCCGACGGCAAAGGCGCCCATGGTCCAGGGCATGCGCTTGCCGATGCCGTCCAGTTCCGAAACCTTGGTTTTGTGGGCGGCGGTATAGATCGCACCCGCCGCCATGAACAGGGTGATCTTGCCAAAGGCGTGCACGGCCACATGCAGGGTCGCGCCCATGGTCGAAATGGGCGACAGGATCATGGCTGCGAGTATGACGTAGCTAAGTTGACTGACCGTGGAATAGGCCAGCCGCCGTTTCAGATTATCCTGGCGTAGGGCAACGATGGAAGCCGCCAGGATGGTGAAGCCGGCCAGGTACAGGACCACATCCGCCATGGCCAGTTCACGCAGGTAATCCAGGCCGAAGATATAGACCAGGACCTTAACAACGGTAAAAACGCCGGCCTTGACCACGGCAACCGCATGCAACAGCGCGCTGACCGGGGTGGGTGCCACCATTGCCGCCGGCAGCCAGCGGTGCAGGGGCATCAGCGCCGCCTTGCCTATGCCGTACATGAACAGCAGCAGCAGAATGCCGCCGATCAGCGGTTCCACCTTGCCTGCCATGATGCCGCCGGGGGTGAAGCTGACGCTGTCCGTCAGCACCCAGGTGGCGATGATCGCCGGCAAAAACAGCACGATGGAGCTGCCCAACAGAATGCCCAGGTAGGTCCGGCCCGCCATGCGCGCTTCATCGTTCTTGTGGTGGGCGACCAGGGGGTAGGTGGACAGGGTCAGGGCTTCGTAACAGATGAACAGGGTGAACAGGTTCTCGGCAAAGGCCAGGGACATCGTTGCCGCGATGGCGATGGCGAAACAGACGTAGAACCGCGTCTGCCGCGGCTCGTTATTGCCGCGCATATAGCCGATGGAAAAGACCGAATTGACGATCCACAGAAACGAGGCGACGCAGGCGAAGATCATGCCCAGGGGCTCTACGGCGAAGGCGATCTGCAATCCCGGCACCGGGGCGGCCAGGTCCAGACACACCGGCAAGCCCGCCAGAACCAGGGGCAGGATCGCCAGCACCACGACCAGCAGCGCCACGGCTGAGATCAGGGTAATTGCCTCCCGCTGGTTCGGTGATTTGCCCAGAAACCAGATCGACAGGGCCGCGAACAGCGGCAGGACGATGGCAAATATGATCAGGACGCCGCCGGTTACCATATCTGCCCCCGCAACAACAGATCGGCGGCATTTTCGGCCATGGCGATGGGAACGCGGGTATCAATGCCGAAATAAACGTTCGCCCCCGCCAACAGCAAGGTCGGCAGCAGCATGGACAAGGGCGCCTCCCGAATGCCTTCGTTACCGGCGACGGGCTCCTTGAAATACAGCGCCTCCACAATGCGCCAGACATAGACCAGGGCCAGCATGGAGCTGAGCACGATCAGAACGACCAGCCACCACAGGTTGGACTGCAAGGCCGCCTGGACCAGATACCATTTGGAGATGAAGCCGGCGGTCAGGGGCACGCCCAGTAGGCTCAGCCCGCCGGCAACGATGGCCGTCATGGTCCAGGGCATTTGCTTGCCCAGGCCCGCCATGGCGTCGATCCGGGTGGAGCCGATGCGGTAGAAGATGCAGCCCATGGCGCAGAACAAGGCCGCCTTCATCAGACCATGGTTAAAGATATGGATCAGGGCGGCGGTGACGCCCGCCGAGGATGCCAAGGCGATGGCTAGGGTGATGTAGCCGATTTGCGCCACCGATGAATAGGCCAGCATGCGCTTGACGTCGCGCTGGAAAATCGCGCTGAACGAGCCTGCGAACATGGCGAAGACCGCCGGCACCAGCAGCACCCAATAGAGTGGCAGGTTCAGGAAGGCGAACTTGGCGCCGAAAATGGTGAAGGTAAAGCGCAACAGCACATACAACGAAACCTTCGTGGCCGTTGCCGCCATGAAGGCCGAAACCCCCGATGGTGCGAAGGCATAGGCGTTGGGCAGCCACAGGTGCAGGGGAAACAGCGCCGCCTTCAGGGCCAGCCCGACGGTGATGAAGGCAAAGGCCGCCAGCACCGGGCGGCTATCCTGAATACCGGGAATTCGGGTTTGCAGGTCCGCCATGTTCAGGGTGCCGGTCATCATATAGAGCAGCCCGACACCGATCAGGAAGAACGTCGCGCCGATGGTGCCCATGATCAGGTATTGAAAGGCCGCCGTCAGTGCCTTGCGCTGCCCGCCCATGGCGATCAGGGCGTAGCTGGATAGCGAAGATATCTCCAGGAAAACGAAGACGTTGAAGGCATCGCCGGTGATCGCGATGCCCAGCAGGCCGGTCAGGCACAACAGGTACATGCAATAGTACAGATGCCCCCGTCCGGAGCGAATTTCCTTGCCCACGCTGGCCGGGCTGTAAATCAGCACCATGGTGCCGATGGACGCCACCAGAAGCAGAATGAAGGCGCTGGCGGTATCGACCACATATTCGATACCCCAGGGCGGTTCCCAACCGCCCATCTCATAGCTAATGGTGCCGTTGTGATAGGTTAGATAGGCTAGAACCGCGGCGGTCAGGGTGGCCGTGGCGGAAGCCGCGAGGGCGATGAACCAGGCCAATCCGGTACGCCCCGCCAGCACGCACAATGGTGCCGCGAACAAGGGTATGACGACCTGCAATGCCGGCAGTTGCGGTATCAAACTACTCACGTTTCACCGTCCAGCAGGTCCAGTTCATCTTCCTCGATGGTGCCGTAGCTTTCCCGGATGCGCACCACCAGCGCCAGACCCAGGGCTGTTGTCGCCACGCCCACGACGATGGCGGTCAGGATCAGGACATGGGGGATGGGGTTGGAATAGACCGAGAAGCGCTCGTCCAGGATCGGCGCGGTGCCACCCGTAACTTTGCCCATGGAGATATAGAGTAGAAACACCGAGGTCTGGAAAATGTTCAGACCGACAATTTTCTTCACCAGATTGCCCCGCGCCACCACGGTATAGAAGCCGATCATCATCAGCAGAATGGCGATCCAGTAATTGTAATGGTCCAGAACGGCCTGCAGCATCTAACGGTCCCGCCCCGCAAAGAGGAAAAAAATCGTAATCATCGAGGCCGCGACGGTGGTGCCGACGCCGAATTCGACCAACAAGATGCCCAGGTGCTGCCCCGCCACGGGATCGCTCTTCAGGACACCGTAATCAAGGAAATTGCCGCCAGCGAAGAGGCCGGCATAACCGGTACCGGCGAAAATCAACACGCCGGCGGCGACCAGGCGGGTTACGATCGCCGGCGGCGCCACCATGCGGGCATATTCCAGGCCGAAGATCAGGCCGTAGAGGATAAAGGCGGAGCCGAATATGACGCCGGCCTGAAAACCACCGCCCGGCCCGAAATCCCCATGGAACTGCACATACAATGCGAACAGCATGATAAAGGGGATCAGCAGTTTCGAGATGATGCGCAGTACGCGGTGATGTCTCATGCCGTGCCCCCGTCGTCGTCGGGCTCGGTATCGTCGGCCGGTTCCTTCTTGATGCCGGCGTCATCGCCCTTGCGCCCGCCGATCAGCAGCATCACCGCCACGGCGGCGGTGAAGATCACCGTGACCTCGCCCAGGGTGTCATAGCCGCGATAGCTGGCCAGGACCGAAGTCACCACGTTGGGCAGGCCAACCTCGGCGAAGCTTTCATTCAAATAGCGCGGCGCCACATGCAGATTGACCGGCGCATTAGCATCGCCAAATGCTGGCATGTCGAAGGTGGCATAGATCAGTGCCGCGCCGGTTAGGACCACCACTACCATGGGCAACAGTGGCGTGTGGCTGGGCGTGCGCTCCCGTTCTCCCGTCAGGGCCAGCACCGCGATCATCAGAACGGTCGAAATACCGGCGCCCACGGCAGCCTCGGTAAAGGCCACGTCGACCGCGTCCAGGACCACGAACATGGAGGCCGCCAGCAGGCTGTAAATGCCCGACAGCATGACCACCGCGAACAGGCTGCGCAGGCGCAATATGGCGATGGCCGTGGCGCCCATGAAGGTCAACAGCGCGATATCGATCAGGGTAATGATCATGCCTGATCCGCCCCGCCGCTATCGCCATCTTTCTTTTCGCTTTCCGGCGCCCGCCAGGGACGCAAGCCCGCCGCCAGGGCAGCGCGGGCCGTGGCATGTCCCGACGTGGGCGAGGTAAACATCAGGAAAACCGCGATAATCAGCAATTTTATCCCGACCATGAAGGCCTCCGCCTGCAACAGCAGGCCCAGCAGGATCAGGCCCGCGCCCATGGTATCGGTCAACCCGGCGGGATGCAGGCGGCTATAGAAATCCGGCAGCCGCAACAGTCCAAAAGCGCCAATGATGACAAACGCCGCACCGGCCAGCAGCAACAACCAACTTAGGACATCCATCAACAGCGCCATTGTCAGCCGTCCTCGCTAGTGCCGGAATGGGCAACGTCGCCGTACTTGACGTATTTCAAGACCGCCACCACGCCGATGAAATTGATCAGGGCGTAAACTATTGCAATATCAAGGAAATCCGGCCGGCCGGTCAGGAAACCCAGCACGGCTATCAAAAGAACCGTTTTCGTGCCCACGGAATTGACCGCCAGGATGCGGTCGAACACCGTCGGCCCCATGAAGGCCCGGGCCAGGGCGATACCAAGGGCGATCAGCACGGCGAAGGCGGTTACGGCAAACATCAGCCCTGGCCTTCCACCGCGGAAACCCGCCTGTCCATCTCACCTTCCAGAACCCCGTCCGCGGCGCCTTCGTGCAAGGCATGCACCAGGATTACGCCGGTATCCAGATCAACCGACACCGTGCCGGGTGTCAGGGTAATGGAATTGGCGTACAAAGCCTGTCCCAGATCGGTTTTCTGGCTGACCGGGGCATCGAACAGGGTAGGCGAGATAGGCAGGGATGGATCGATCACCCGCTTGGCTACATCGATATTGGCTTTGACGATTTCCCACATCAGCCACGGCAAATAGCGCAGGGCGGCCCAAGTAATGTGCAGCGGCACGCCCTCGTGGTCGATTAGGTCCATGCGCACGGCGATCCAGACGCAAAAGACCACCGAAATAGCGCCCAGGCTCAACAGCAATAGCTGGAAATAGCCTGACAACAGCAGCCAGCAGATTACCAAGGCAAGGCAGAGACCCACGCCATGGACCAGTGGACGGTAGCCTGATCCGCCGCCGCCGATGTCGCCGTCCTCGTTACTAAACCCTGTCACCGCAGCCCTATTCCGAAACAGATTCGAAGTGTCGAGAGGTTAGTATGGCCAAGGGCACGATTGCCAGCGGAAAGCGATCATTTGAAGGCTTAAGCAGACTCAATATGGATATTTTGCCGCATTTTCCTTGCGCACAACCCATATTGTCCGCCGTTGGTATGCTGTCAGGACTTGTTTGTCGAAGCTGGCGTAATACCAGTCGCCATAAGTCATGACACGATCGCCCATTCTCTCCGGGTGATTGAGGCTATTTTGTCTGGTCTGTC
>JASLLM010000196.1 GCA_030747035.1 Alphaproteobacteria bacterium
CGAATCACAAACACCCATTCAATCAAAGATCAAAAAGCAAAACGTCGATTCAGAAGATCCCGGAAACGCTCTAGACAGCGATGGCACGTTGGTTTGGAACAAGCAATTCGGCGGCACTGGCGATGACCGCGCCACCGCGGTTGCCGTGGACGGATCGGGCAATATCTATGTCGCGGGCGAGAACGACGGCAATGCGGTCCTGCAACGCTATGTGGATAGCGACGCTTCCCAATCCCCCGAATGGGAGGTAGATCTGGGCAGCCTCAATGCGGACGACACGGTAACCGGCATCGCGGTGGGCAGCAGCGGCAATGTCTATGTCTCTGGCCAGACCACGAATGCCGCCCTTTCGGGCAGCATCGTCAATGCCCATTCGGGCGGCAGCGATGGCTTTGTCAGCCAGGTGATCTATTCAGGCGCCTCCGCCGCCGTCGGCTGGGCCACCTACGTGGGCAGCGGCAGCACCGATACCGTCAATGGCGTCGCGGTCAAGGCCTCGGCCGGGGCGGATGAAATCTATCTCACCGGCGCCACCGAGGGCGCCGTCGATGGCGGCGCGGACGCCACGGTGCAGGACGCCTTTGTCATGAAGCTGGACAACACCGGGGCCGAGGTCTGGGCCAACCAGGACCACGGCGCAGTTTCGCAAAGCGGCAACGGCATTGTTTATGATGACAACGGCAGCTCCGTGATCAGCCGTCTTGGCCTGCCGACCGGTGATTTGCCGGCCACGCCGCCGACGGAAGTGCTGAGCCTGACGACCCTGCGCCCGGGGCAGTATTTCTCCATTCGGGTGAATGGCGGCGAGACCACTAAGATCGAGGTGGAGAGCGACGACAGCCTCGGCTTCCTGGCCTACAAGATCAACAAGGCCCTGGGCGGTGTCCTGGGCAGTTTTGGCACCGCAACGGTCGAGCGGGGTGTCGATGACTCGTCACTCAAGATCGAAGCGAAAAATGGCGCGGTGATTGAGGTTCTGTCCGGGCCGGAAGGCTTTGACGCGCTGGCGCCCCTGGGCCTGCAAGAGGCCGTTCTGTATGGCGAGCCCATGGGCCTGGACGATGAAGAGGAAGAGGAGCTTGAGTCCTCCGTCTTCGAAATTGGCTTTTCTGACGAGATGTCCTTGCTGAATCCGACTGCGGCCGGGGAAGCCGGTATCCTGATCGACAACGCCTTGCGTGAAATTCGCAAGATGTTCCGCTTTATCGCCATTGGGCCGGAAGAAGAAGATGACAAGCTCGCCGCGCTGAACAATATCAGCCCGGCGGATGCGGAACGCATCGCGCAAATGCAGGGCGCCCTGGGCGCTATGAGCGGTCTTGCTGCGCCGATGAATCTGACTAACCAGATGCGTCAGCAGGGGCTGGGCGGCGGCAGCACGGACAACATGCTGAACATCATCACCTAGCGGAACATCACCTAGCGGAAACTACGGGCCTGCGGGATCGGCGCCGCCGGGTTGGCGTTGCGCGGATGGCCGGCGCGGCGGCGGCGGGCGAAGGGCCGTTCATTGGACGTGGCGCCCGGGTCTTCGCGCAAACGGTTCAAATCCTCCGACAGATCGATCAGTTCCTCGGCCAGGACATGGATCACCATGCCTTCCCGTTCCACCCGGCCCCGCGCAGCTAAAAGACGGGCCGACAGCACGATCCGGCGGTGGCTTTCGAACACCGGTGGACGGACGACGATATTGGCAACGGCACCTTCATCCTCGATGGTGATAAAGATGACCCCCTTGGCGGTGCCCGGCCGTTGCCGTACCAGGACCAGGCCGGCGACCGTGACCCAGGTACCGTGGGAGAGGTTCAACAGGGTTTCGTTCTCGATAATTCTCCGTCTGTCCAAAACCGGACGCAACAGGCGCAGGGGATGATCCTTCAGGGACAGGCGCAAACTGCTGTAATCCTGCACCACCTGCTCGCCAATGGGCATGTCCGGCAGGGCGACTTCAGCTTCCTTGGGCGCCTGCCCGCTGGGAGGGCGGACTTGGGCCGCGGCGAACAGGGGCAGTTCGGGCTGGTTCAAGCGTTTCAGGGCCCAAAGGGCCTGGCGGCGGTCCAACCCCGTGGAGCGCCAGGCATCGCCGTCCGCCAATTTCTCCAGGGCGCCCGCACCCAGGCTGGTGCGCCGCCACAGATCCTCCGGGTCCTCATAGCCCCCTCCCCGTTCAGCCATTAGAACCTCCGCCGCGGCTTCCGGAAAGCGGCGGATTTGCCGCAGGCCCAGACGCAGGGCCCCCGCCTCGATGGTGCAGTCCCAGTTCGAATGATTGACATCCACCGGACGCACCTCGGCGCCATGTTCGCGGGCATCGCGAACGATCTGGGCCGGAGCGTAGAAGCCCATGGGCTGGCTGTTCAACAGGGCGCAGGCAAAGACAGCCGGGTAATGATGCTTCAACCAGGCCGAGACATAGACCAACAGCGCGAACGAGGCCGCATGGCTTTCCGGAAAACCGTATTCGCCAAAGCCCTCGATCTGCTTGAAGCAGCGTTCGGCGAAGTCCCGCTCATAGCCCCGCGATGCCATGCCCTCGATCATCTTGTGGCGGAAGGTGTGAATGGTGCCGGTATGGCGGAAGGTCGCCATGGCGCGGCGCAGGCGGTCGGCCTCGGAGGGGGTGAAGCCGGCGGCAACAATGGCGATACGCATGGCCTGTTCCTGAAACAGGGGAATGCCCAGGGTCTTGCCCAGGACGTCTTCCAGATCCTTGGAGGGAAAATCCACCCGCTCCTTACCCGAACGGCGGCGCAGATAGGGGTGCACCATGTCGCCCTGAATGGGCCCGGGACGGACGATCGCCACCTCGATCACCAGATCATAGAAATTGCGCGGGCGCAGGCGCGGCAGCATGGTCATCTGGGCCCGGCTTTCAACCTGAAAGACACCGATGGAATCGGCCCGGCACAGCATATCGTAGACGGCGGGATCCTCCGCCGGCACCGTGGCCAGGCTCAGCTTCCGGCCATAATGCTGCTCGATCAGGTCGAAACCCTTGCGGATACAGGTCAGCATGCCCAGGGACAGCAGGTCGATCTTCAGAATCCCCAGGGCATCCAGATCATTCTTGTCCCATTCGATCACCGTGCGGTCCTCCATGGCCGCGTTGGTAATGGGCACGACCTCCGAAAGCGGGCCGCGGGTGATGACAAAACCGCCCACGTGCTGGGAGAGATGGCGGGGAAAACCGGTCAGCTCGCGGGCCAGGCGGATCGCCATGGCCACGGTGGGATCGTCGGGGTTCAGGCCGATCTCGCGCACCTTGTCGCCCTCGACCTGATCGCCGCCCCAGCCCCAGACATTGTCGGCCAGGGCGCCGACCGCATCCAGGGACAGGCCCAGGGCCTTGCCGACCTCGCGGATCGCGCTTTTGGCCCGGTAGCTGATCACCGTGGCGGTCATGCCGGCGCGGTCCCGGCCATATTTTTCATAGACGTACTGGATCACCTCCTCGCGCCGCTCATGCTCGAAATCCACATCGATATCGGGCGGCTCGTCACGCTCGGCGGAGATGAAGCGCTCGAACAACAGATCCAGGCGGGAAGGATCGACGGCGGTGATGCCAAGGCAATAGCAAACGGCGGAATTGGCCGCCGAGCCCCGGCCCTGACAAAGAATGCCGCGCTCACGGGCAAAACGGACGATATCATGCACGGTCAAAAAATAGGGCGCGTAGCCGAGCTCGCCGATCAGCTCCAACTCGTGACGCAACAACTCGGCCACGCCGGGCTCGATCACCGCGCCATAGCGTTCCCGGGCACCGGTCCAGGTCAGACGCTGCAATTCCTGCTGCGCCGTGCGGCCTTCGGGCACCGGCTCGGCGGGGTATTCATAGCGCAGCTCATCCAGAGAAAACTGGCAGCGTTCCGCCAATTCCACCGTGCGCGCCACGGCATCGGGGTAATCGGCGAACAGGCGGGCCATTTCCTCGGCGCTCTTCAGGTGCCGCTCGGCATTGGCGTCCAGGTGAAAGCCGGCCTCGGCCAGGGTGCAATGTTCCCGGATACAGACCAGAACATCCTGCAGCACCCGCCGGCCGGGACCGTGATAATGCACATCGTTGGTCGCCACCAGGGGCGTATCCGCCGCCTTGGCCAGGGCGGCAAGATGGGCCAGGCGGCGGCGGTCATCGCCGGAATAAAGGTAATGTCCGGCCAGATAGCAGCGCCCCGGCCAGTGCCGGCCCAGCTCCATCACCTGATCGGCGAAGGCTTGATCAGGCTCGGATGGGGCCAGGAGCACGAAAATCTGGCCCTGGTCATGCTCCAGGACATCATCCAGGCCGATCCAGCAATCCCCCTTGGGGGCCCGGCGCCGGCCCACGGTCAGCAATTGCGACAGGCGGCCATAGGCGGCCCGGTCGGTGGGGAAACACAGCAGGCTGAGGCCATCCTGTAGATCCAGCCGGGCGCCCACCAGCAGGCGGATGCCGGCGCTCTTGGCGCCGATATGGGCCCGGACCACGCCGGACAGGCTGTTACGGTCGGTGATCGCCATGGCGGACAGTCCCAGGGCGGCGGCGGTAATGGCCAGCTCATCGCCATGGGAGCCGCCGCGCAGAAAGCTGAAATTGGAGGTGACCTGCAATTCAGCATAGTTCATGGCCGGCCGCGCCTTTCCGCCAGCGCCATTCCCGCGTTCACGGGAATCACGACATTGGTTGAAATAAACACCATAACCATATGATTTCACGCAAAAAAACCATGTATATACCAATCCGGCATCTGAGCGGCAGCGCTGTCATACAGGCCCCGGCGGTAGAGCCAGAAACGTTGCCCCCGGCTATCCTCGATACGGTAGTAATCGCGGGTTTCCCCGGCCAGGGCGGCGCTATCGACCTGCATGTCGTGCCACCATTCCGGCGCGATGCGTTCGGGCCCATCGCCGCGCTGCACCCGATGGGCGATGCCGCGCCAGCGGAACAGCACCGGCGGGCCGTCGGGCACCTCGGCCACCGCCTCGACCAACTCGGGGCGCGGCAGCAGATAGACCGGACGCCGGGCAAGATGGCGCCATTGCGCCGCCGCGTCCTCCTCCCGGCTCAGAGGCGGCACCAGGCGGACGGCCTGTTCCGGCAGATGGCTTTGCACGGGCGCGAAGCGGGCCACGTTGGCGCTGCCAAGGTGGTTGCCCAGACGGTCCAGCAAGGGGGCCAGGTTCTCGTCACCGTCATCCTTCGCCCCGGTTCCGGTATCTTTAAGATTGCGCTGCCCGGCCGGCAGGGGGTCGCTTTGCGTGGCGATCAGCAGCATAAGATCGGCGCCGAAGCCGGCCTCCAGACTGGGCAGATGCTCGTCCAGCAGGCGCAACAGATGCGCCGGCTGCCGGCTGGCCCGGTTCAGGCCGGCGCCGATCCGCTGTACCGTGCCGTCGGCCAGATACAGGCGCAGTTCGATCCGCCGGGCGCCGCGCGCCTCCCGCTCCAGCATGGCGCACAGGTCATCCACCAGTTGCCCGGCGGCCCGGGCGATGTGATCCCGGTGGCCAATGGGCTCGGCAAAGGCCAGGCGGCTCCAAAAACTGGTGCTGGCGGGGCGCGGCGATAGCGGCTCCGCCGCCCTGCCCAGGGTCTGCTCCAGGCGGTATGTCACCTCCCGGCCAAAGCGGGCGGTCAGGGCCGCGGGCGGCAGGTTGTAGAGTTCGCCGATCCGTCCCAGGCCAAGGCGGGCCAGGGCATCCGCCGCGCCGGGGGAAAGCCGCAACGCCGCTACCGGCAGGCCTTCCAATGCCGCATGATTTTCACCGGCGGCAACAATGGCCGTCTCCTCGCCGCCATATCGGGCCCCATTTCGTGTGTTCTGCACGCCATAGCGCGCAATGGCCCAGGCCGCGCCCAGACTGTCGGCAATGGTCATTTGCGCCTGAATGTCAAAGCCCTGCAGACGCCGGGCCATGTCGGCCAGCATGGCCTCTTCTCCGCCGAATAGATGGGCGCAGCCCGTGACATCAAGGCAGATGCCGTATTGTCCGTCGTCTTGCCCATCAATACTGACCCAGGGGCTGTAGCGGCCGCACCAGTCGGCCAGGGCGGCCAGGGCACGGGCGTCCGCTTCCGGCGCCATTGCCTGGATCAACAGCCCCGGCACCAGAGCCCGGGCATCGGTCAACATCATGCCCATATACACCCCCGCCGCCATGGCCGCGCCATTCAGGGCATTGACCCGCTGGCCGCCCTGTTGCGCCGCGATCAGGGCTAAAGGCTGCGCCCCCGCCGCCTTAGACGCCCGCCGCCCGGTTCCGCATTGGCTGCGGCATTGGCTGCGGCATTGGCTGCGATATTGGGCGCGGCGCAGCCGGTCCGTCGGCCAGTGCGGCAGCCACAGGGACAGAATCCGTTTGCCGTTTTGGTTGCCGCTGTTCTCCATTCCGTTGATCCTCAAATCCGGCGCCATTCCATTGCAACAGCCATTCGCCCGGCCGCCCGCCCTTGCAGCGCAGCAATTCGACCCGGCAGCGGGGGGCGCCGATGCCCACATAGCCACGGCTTGGCGCACTGGGCCGGGAGGTAATGCGCCAGCGGGTCAGGGCACCGGTGATACCTTGGGCATCATCACCTTTGGCATGCAGCAGCAGGGCGGTAACGCCGGAGGCCTCCGCCGCCAGTTGCAGACGCCGGCCCTGCCCCAGGTCCAGGCGCCCCACCTCGCCCACCACCATGGCCAGGCCGCTACATTTCAGGCCTTCCTCCATGGCCCACAGGCGCTGTTGCTCGTCCCGCCCCCGGACCAGGATCAAGCGCGCCGCGTCCAGGCCGAACGCCGCCAGTCCCGGGCCATACAGCTCCGTTCCCCAGCGCCGGGGCGCGGCACACCAGAGCACATGGCCGCCGCCCTGATTATGCAGGTTAAAAGCGCCAAGCGCCGCCCGCCGGGCCGCCAATACGGCGGCAAAGGCCAAGGCAGCGCCCGCACCAGCATCATGGCCAGCCTGACGGCGCGGGCCCAGAACCTCATGCAAACCGCCACGGGCCAGACCGCCGCCGGGTAGCCAGTCCTCGATCGCCGGCACACCCAGGGTCAAGGGCGCCGCGCCGCGCCAGGCCCGCGCCGGGCCGTCTTCAATGGCCGCGATACGCCGGCGCAACGCCGCCACCGCGGCCCGCCGGGGTTCATTCACAGCAGGCCCTTTCCGTGTGTGTGAAATAATGTTCCTATTTTGTTCTTATTTCCGCGAAAGTCAAGCAGAACCGGATATATCGGTCTAATGATCTTGTCGTGGCTTTGAATATCGGCCACTAAAAGACCAGAAAAAATATAATGGGATTTAGCGAGATACATTGGGACGCGGCGCCTTACCGTCGCAAGACAGCCGCTGTCCACCAGGATAGACCGTGTCAATCTCGAACATGGCGATCGAGCCTTGCCAGTCCTCCCTCCTTCCCACCATATATCCGCATCGGCGCCACCCCATTCCCGGCGCGATCGGTGGAGGGCGATGTCATTTAATTTGTCATATGCGAAAAATTTTAATTGTAGGTGTTGATAGATCGCCGCAAACTTGACATCTTAGGAATCGTCATCATCGGTTCAGCTATGTACCCGGTATCGTGCGATCAGAAGACTGAGATGGGGGGGAGGCGCAATGTCGTTCTATAATGGATAGGCGGAATGGACGCGGGGCGCGGGAACGCTTCGCGCCGATGTACATTTCATCCCATGGATCCGATGAAGTTCCAGCCGGCCGCACG
>JASLLM010000197.1 GCA_030747035.1 Alphaproteobacteria bacterium
TTATGACTACAAGCCGGTACCGGATGGGATCTGGCAAAAGGCCGAAGCGATCCGGGCCGTCTGTACCCGCCACGGCGTCGACATCCGGGCGGCGGCCCTGCAGTATCCACTGCGCCACCCCGCGGTTGCGACAGTGATCCCGGGCGTCTTTAGCCTGGATCAATTGGGCACCAATATCGAGATGATGCAGCAAGAACTGCCTGTGGCATTGTGGGATGACCTGGCCGAAGAGAATATTGCCCAAAAGCTATGATTGCGTTTTTTACGGCGCCGTGACCAGGCCGGCCAGGGCCTGGAACAGCAGACCGCCGCCCGTACCCAGCGCCAGAAGAACGGCGCCCTGGGCCAACGCCCGGATCGAGGCCAGCCGCCGGCAAAGGCCGAGGCAGAAACCCAGCCACGACCCCTGGTACGTGGGATTGAGGAAAATGAGGCAGGCGGCGAAGGCGGGGATGGCAGCCAGGGCAAAGCCGATTGCGTAGGAATCCGTGGCGGCCAGGATCAGGCCGTACAGGGCCGGATAGACCATCATGGACAGCGAGGTGAAGGAGAGCACGCCACCGGTGACGCTGCCCACCTGCCCCTCGGGCGCCAGGCGCGCGGTTTCCGCCAGCAGAATTCCGTGCCAGCTCAACCCGGTGATGTTGAAAAGGATGGCGACCGCGATGATGCCGTTCAAGGTCCAGGTATAGTCGAGCTGCGTCATCAACAGGGCCGCGACAGCACCGAAGAAACCGATGCCGGCGAAAATCCAGCGCGGCGGCGCGAAACCGCTAAGGGTGCCCCACAGAATTCGGGCCCAAATGGCGGTGAAGGATGAAATAGCGAAGGCCGAGCCGGCCTCGATCTCGGAATAGTCCAAGCCATCGAGCAAGTAGAGAATGAAGAAGCCGTAAAAAATCGACTGCAAGCCGCCAAAAGCAAAAGCGGCAAACGCGATATCACGTAAATTCGGGTTCCGCAGCACCATTGCCAGTGTGGAGCGCAGATCGCCGAAGCTGATTTTCTGATTGGGGTCCTTTTCCCGGTCAAAATAAGCCCGCAACGGCTGCAACGCCGCCGCCACAAGCAGAATGATCAATGCCGTCGCCAGGGCGGTGCCAAAGGGGCCGAGGCGAACGGTGGTGCCCAGGGTGGCACTGTAGAAAACCAGACCGAGAAGGAACGGCAACAGCAGACCGGCGATCAGGCTGCCCACGGGCACGCCGGTTTGTTTGACAGAAAAAATCACCGCCACCAGGCGCGGCGGACAGACACGGGCCAGAATATGCGAGCTTGCCGGCGTCGATGTGGAGCCGGCGCCCAGCAGCAGGGCGCCCAGGGGAAATAGCCACAACTGCCCCGAGGCCACGATCAGCATGCTGCCGCACATGAAGATCAGGGCGGCCTGACTGACGCGCAGCGGCCCGTAACGCAAAATGAAACTGCCGCAGCCGATCGCGGCGACAATCGACATGACATTCTGCAAGAACAGATACAGGCCCAGCCAGGCCGGCGAGATGGCAAATTCCTCGGCCAGGCGGTCGGCCAGAATCGGCATGACGATCTGACAGACGTAGGAAAACGCCTGCTGCGTCAGCATGGACGTCGTCGCAACCGCAAGAATGGTCGTGGGACCGAAGCGCGAAAGATCCATGGCCGCTACGCCGCCTAGCGGACCGTTATGTTGACACTGGCACGCATACCGGGCCACACCGCCTTTTCCATCTTCGGCAAGTCGATCAAGACCGGGAGACGCTGGGCCAAACGGGGATCCACCTTCCCTTTCTCGCCATTGGTGCCGCCGCTGGTCATGGAGCCCAGGGTGGCATTGCCGATGGCGCGCACCTTGCCCTCGAAATATTCGAACGGGTAGGCGTCGAATTCAATGCTCACGGCTTGCCCCGGCACGACCTGGCGAATATCGCCTTCGTCGACCTGCGCCTCGAGCCAGAGCGCATCCGGGTCGTGCATCAGGAAGGCGCGGTCGCCATCCTCCACATAAACACCGGCACTGACGTAAATCTCATCGATAATGCCGGCGATCGGGGCGCGGATGTGCATATCCATGAGGCGCTGTTTTGATTGCCGCAACTGAACGCTGATCTTGTCGATGGCGCGGTCGATGGCCTCGATCCGGCTTCTGTACACAGCCTCCTTTTTCAGAGCGCTGTTGAGCTCACGGATCTTCTTTTGACTGGTTTGAATGTCGGTCTCGAGAGAGCGCAGTTTCGAGGTAATATCGAGCAGGCGGTCGGTGGCATCGTCGAGTTGGCGGGCGGATACGGCGCGGCGCGAGGCTAACTTTTTGTTTCTATCGACGTTGCCCTGGGCAATGGAAAGCCGGTTTTGCCAGGTTGCGTGCTCCCGCCGTTGCAGCTCCACCGCCGCCGTGGCGGTCGCGATTTTGTCGTTCATTTCCCGCTGATACTGGGCCAGTTCGGCTTCAATTTGGCTCCTGTTGGCCTTCTCCTTGGCGATTTCCGCCTGCAACGTGGCCACATCCAAACCGGCGACGGCGGTATCCATGGAGGCCAGGCGGGCACCCTGCTTCACCCTGTCGCCCCGCTTCACATGCACCGTCTGCACCGTGGCATTGACGTTGGGAGACAACAGGGTGAAATCAGCCCTGACCCTGGCATTGGGTTCATCGACGTGACGCCACCAATGCAGCGTCTCGACGACCGCAACCCCGATCAAGGTCACGGCAACCAGGAAAAGCACAGGCTTAACCCAGCGACGGCGTGATTTTGCTGTGAATTCCGACATGAACAGGGCCTTTTGCCATGCCCCGCCCGTTGTGGGGCATACCCGAAACGCGTTCCCGCCTATGGTGCCATACGCCGGCCTGCCGCCGAGGAACCAATGAATTGAATTTGCGGCCGGCTTGTGGCGCCTACTCTAGCAATCCGCCATGAATCAGAGAATGTAAAAATTGAACGCTTTGCCAATAGCCGAAATCAGGCGGCGGCGCCGGCCGTAATCGAAAGCCATTTCAATGCGACAAGGTTTTGGCTACCATTAAAAAAAGCAAAATCCATGGAAACCGCCGGATCAGGCTGAACCGCGGCATTCCACCCGCCACATGGCGCGCCCCTTGGGCACGTGCCATCAATGACAGGACCAAAAATGCCAAGCATCCTGAACGGGATTACCATACTCGACCTGAGCACGGACCCCGCCGCGGCGCTTTCGACCATGATGTTGAGCGATCAGGGTGCGAGGGTCATTCGCGTGATGGCGCCGGAGGGGCCGCTGTTCCGCGCTGGCGGCTTCATCATTTGGGACCGTGGCAAGGAATGCGTGGCACTGGATTTGGATCTGGCAGGCAGCGAGACGCCGGAGGCCGCCAGATTCCGGGAATTGCTGGCCGGCGCCGATGTGCTGGTTGAGGATTTCGCCCCGAGTTCGGAGCGCCAGGCGCTGATCGCGCGGGAACGGCTGGAGGGGATAAACCCCCACCTTATCAGTTGTTCCATCACCGCATACGGCAAACGGGGCGCGCTGAAGGATGAACCGCCGATCGAGGATCTGGTCCTGGCCCGCATGGGTGTCCTGGGCGGCCTGCCGGGCTTTCGCCCCGCACCGGTTCATCTG
This sequence comes from Alphaproteobacteria bacterium, assembly GCA_030747035.1. Taxonomy (GTDB): domain Bacteria; phylum Pseudomonadota; class Alphaproteobacteria. Next base: position 3,577 of record JASLLM010000197.1, read on the forward strand.
GTTCATCCCCTGCCCACGGTCGGGGCCGCGATCCTGGCCTGTCTTGGCATCGCCGCCGCCCTTTTGGCGCGGGAGGAAACCGGGCGGGGGCGGAGCGTCGAAACCTCGCTGATGGCGGGGGCGCTGCTGTATCACCCCAAGGTCATTGGCGAGCGGCTCGACCGCCATGTTTTTCAGACCCATCCATCCGGCAGCGCGCCATTCTACAGCGTCTATGAATGCGGTGACGGCAAATGGGTGCAGTTGGGCTGTGTGCATGTGGGTTTCATCGCCACCGCGGCCAAGCTGATGGGGATCGGCGATCTGGTGGCCGAGCCCCGCTTCAACGGCGGCGGTGCCCCGGCCACGCCGGAGGATGATGCGGAGTTGCGCGGCGTTCTGACCCGGGTCATCGCCACCAAACCCCTGGCGGAATGGGTCGAGGCCTTCGAAGCTGCCGACGTGCCCTTCGCGCCTGCCCGCCAGACCGAGGACGGCATGACCGATCCCCAGGTGATCCACAACGAAATGGTGCAAACCCTAGACGACCCGGACCTTGGCCTGGTGGTGCAAATGGGCGTACCCCTGGTATTCAGCGAAACCCCGGGCGAGGTACAGGGCCCCAGGGCGGCGGCAAACAACGACGGTATATCTCTGGCCGCCATCAAGGCCGACGCGCCGCCAGCGGACGGGCTGGACCCTCCGCCGTTGGCCGGTGTCCGCATCCTGGAAATCACCAATTTGATCGCGGGGCCGACCGGCGGACGTCTGTTGGCCGATTTGGGCGCCGATGTGATCAAGTTCGAGCCTCTGGGGGGCGATCTATCCAGGCCCATCGGACGGACCTACTTCTATAATTTGAACTTCAACAAACGTTCGGTCTCGGTGGATACCAGCACCGATGCAGGCAAGGAGGTGGTCCAGCGCATCGCGGCATCCTCGGACGCCCTGCTGGCCAATTTGCGGCCCGGCGCGACGGAACGCATGGGAATCGGCCCGGCCATCAATCCGCAATTGATCGAAACCCATCTGACCGGTTACGGACGCACGGGACCCTATGCCCACCGCCCCGGCATCGACCCGTTGGCCCAGGCCATGATGGGCATGTCCTGGGCCCAGGGCGGTCCGGAAAATCAACCGGTCTTCCCCGCGCAACTGGCGCCGACCGACTATACCACCGGCGCCCTGGGCGCCTGGGGAACGGTGCTGGCGCTCTATGCCCGCAAGCGGCACGGCATCGTGCAGCGGGTGGACAGCAACCTGTTGAACGGCGCGGTTCTGTTGAGCTCCGCCTGGTTCTCCGACTACGAGGGCCGGCCAAGGCGCCCTCTCGCCGACAAGGATCAGTATGGTTTGAACCCTTTTCACCGCCTGTTCCGCCTGGCCGATGGCTGGGTCTATGTGGACGCGGATACCGAAGCGCAGCGCCGTACCCTTTGCCGGATCGCCGGCAAGGACGAGGGCGATGCGTCCCAGCCCGATGCGGAAGAAGGCCGGCATCCGAACCAGACCGCCCTGGCCCAGGCACTGGCGGAGGCATTCGCGGGGCGCGGCCTGGCGGAACTGCGGGCTGAATTGCATGAAGCCGGCATCCCCTCGGCCGAGGCGCAGTCGGGCGACAGCGAGCTTTATCTGGACGACCCGCATACCCATACAAACGGCATGGCCGCCACCGTGCAGCATCCCATTGTTGGTGATCTAGCCGTCGCCTGCCAGTATATTCACCTGGGCAACACGCAGGTCTGCGACTGGAAGCCGACGCCACTTTTGGGCGAGCATTCCGATGACGCCCTGCGCGAGGTCGGTTACGGCGAGGCTGAAATTCGGGACCTGCACGATGCAGGGGTGGTCAAAAGGGAAGCTCCCTGAAATGTGATGGCAGACGATCCGCAAAAATGGAGCGTGCCGGATGAGATGGCGCCCAGTGCCGAGAAGCCGCCGGCGAAAAGCTTCGATGTAGCAGACCTGGAGATCACCGACGTGCTTGAGGTTCTATCGAAGGGTCTGCGTGATTTCCGGCGGGCGCCTCTCTATGGCTTGGTTTTCGGCGGCATTTATGGGCTAGGCGGTTGGCTGCTTCTCGCCCTGCTGTTGCTGCTAAACCTGCCATACCTGGCGTATCCCCTGGCCGCCGGCTTTGCCATCATCGCGCCGTTCATTGCCTGTGCCTTCTATTGCGTCAGCGATTGTCTGGAACGTGACGCCGAACTGTCCTGGGGCAGGATCGCCGCCTCGTTGCGCCAGGCGGCGAACCAGGAGATGACCTGGATGGCCCTGGTAACCTTCTTCACGCTGTTCATCTGGATGGATATCGCGGCGTTTCTGTTCTTCGGATTTTTCGGCCTGACCTCCATGACGTTCGGCGAGCTGATCAATGAAATTCTGACGACGCCCAAGGGCATATTGTTTCTGTTGATCGGCAATGGCGCCGGCGCGGTGATCGCCCTGGCGGTATTTTCCTTTTCCGTCACCTCCTTCCCGATGCTGTACCATCGCAACGTCGATTTCATTACCGCGATGATCACCAGCGTCCGGGTCGTGCGCAAGAATCCCCGATGCATGGTTTTCTGGGCCGCATTGATCGCCTGCATGGTCGGGCTGTCGCTACTTTCAGGCTTTTTCGGCCTGTTCCTGGTCCTGCCGGTGCTGGGCCATGCCTCCTGGCACCTGTATCGGCGCGCCGTGCGGGCCAAGACATGAAACAGGTCCGTCTGATATCCGCCATTTTCGTGGCCGCCGCCATACTTCTGGCGGCCCATTCATTTCACAACGAATATGCCGAACTGCCCGTGGCCAGCCGGTGGATCAGAACCGTCGGTTATGGCCTGGGACCATGGCTTTGTGCCTTTGCCTTTGCCGGGGCAAAAATGTGCTTCCAGATACTGTTGCGCAAGGAAACGACTGGTTTCCGCAACACCTTCACCTGGGTCACCGGCGTCGTCATCGGATTGATGATCTTTACGAAAATCATTGTCTGAGACCTTGCCTGATCTCAACCTTGCCGTATTATCCGGACGCGAATTTTTTTCTGCGTATCAAAGAGGCCTATTTCGATGAGTGGACCACTGGAAGGTATCCGGGTACTGGATATCGCTACTATTCTCGCAGCCCCTCTTGCCGGTACCCTGATGGCGGATTTCGGCGCTGATGTGGTGAAGGCTGAATTGCCCGGCACTGGCGACGGCCTGCGCAATTTTCCGCCCTTCAAGGATGGCAAGTCAGTGTGGTGGAAAGCCGCCAACCGCAACAAGAAATTCATTACCCTGGATCTGCGCAAACCCGAGGGCGCGGAGCTGTTCCTCAAGATGCTGCCGAAGTTCGATGTCTTGTTGGAAAATTTCCGCACCGGCACCCTGGCGAAATGGGGGCTGGACAAGGAAACTTTGTGGCAGGCCAATCCGAACCTGATCATCCTGCGCGCCACGGCGTTCGGCCAGACCGGCCCCTATGCGACCAAGCCCGGCTTTGCCCGTATTTTCGAGGCCATGTCCGGTCTGGCCTATATTACCGGCGATCCCGACCGCTCACCCATGCACAACGGCTATCCCATTGGGGATTCAATCGGCGGCCTGACCGCCTGCAACGCGGTTCTGATGTCCTTGCTGGGACGGGCCCGGGGCACCGTCAAGGGGGGTGAGGAAATCGACCTCTCCCTGACCGAGGCGACCTACCGGCTACTGGATTCCATGACCATCCAGTATGACCAGCTGGGCGAGGAACCCCAACGTACCGGCAATGCCTCCCACTATTCGGCGCCGGCGAACGTCTTCCGCACATCGGACGGCCAGTATGTCTCGCTTTCCGGCAGCACCCAGGCGACTTTTGTTGGCAACGCCAAGGCCATCGACCGTCCGGACCTGCTGGAAGATCCGAAATTCGACACCAATCAAAGCCGGTTCGAGAACCGGGAGGAGATCAACACTATGTTCGCCGACTGGTTCGCCTCCCACACCCAGCCGGAGGCGATCGCGGCGTTCGAGCGGGAGCAGGGTACCCTGGCGCCGATCTACTCCGTCGCCCAGGTATTCGAAGATCCGCAGTTCGCCGCCCGAGAGGCCATCGTACCGGTTCAGGACGACGATTTCGGTGAAGTGCGCCTGCAGGCCGTGGTGCCGAAACTGGCCAACC
>JASLLM010000198.1 GCA_030747035.1 Alphaproteobacteria bacterium
GTTACCGCGAGCCTTTTATCCCCGGCGTGGTGCGCGGCGGCATCAAGCGCGCCATGGAGCCGGTGATCGCCGGCCACGAGCCTTGCGGCGTGGTGGCCGAACTGGGCGCCGCGGTCAGCGAACGGGAGGCCCGGGTCGGCCAGCGGGTGATCGACTATCACTATGGCGGCTGCGGCGTCTGCCGCCACTGCATGGCGGGTTGGCGGCAGATGTGCGCCGAAGGCGCCGTGGTCTTCGGCTCGGTCGCCCATGGCGCCCATGCGCCCTATATGAAGGTGCCCGTGGAAACCCTGGTGACGCTGCCCGACGAGTTGTCATTTGAGACCGGCGCGGCGATCGCCTGCGGCACCGGCACCGCGTTTGGCGCCCTGCAACGGCTGTCCCTGCATGGTGATGAAACCATCGCCGTCTTTGGCCAGGGGCCGGTCGGCCTGTCGGTGACGCAACTGGCCCACGCCATGGGCGCGCGGGTGATTGCCCTGGATATCTCACCGGAGCGCCGCGCCCTGGCCACCGAGATGGGGGCGGATGTGGTGCTCGACCCCCTGGCCCATGACCCGGTAGAGGCGATCCTGGAATTGACCCACGGCGAAGGCGCCGAGAAGACGCTGGATGCCTCGTCCTCGGCCGAGGCGCGGGCGCAAGCTGTGCGGGCGACCCGGGCCTGGGGGGCGTGCTGCTATGTGGGCGAGGGCGGCGAGGTAACGTTGGAGGTCAGCCCCGACCTCTTACGCCGGCAGATCACCTTGATCGGTTCGTGGACCTTTTCCAACGTCGGTCTGGCGGATTGTGCCCGCTTCGTGGCCGACCGCGGTGTCGACGTCGACCGCCTGTTCACCCATCGTTGGGCCCTGGATCAGGCGGAGGAGGCCTATCAGTTGTTCGACCAGCAGAAAACCGGCAAAGGCGTCTTCTTGCCGTCGTAGATTGGCCTGGCACCGGCGCGCCGCCCGACCGCGCCTGACATCGGCGGTCAGCCGTAGTTTTCGCGCATGCGGTCATATTCCCCGCGCACAGCGCATTCGATCACCTCTATTCCGGCCAGGGAACAACCGGTCCACAGCTCAGTTTCGGCAATGGTCTTGCATATCTTGTGTTTGGCGCGGGCGCGGGGATTGCTTTCCACCGCGGTCAGGAAAAGGTTGGCGAATATGTTCGGCATGCCGTCGGGGCAGACAATCGCCTGGTATGATGGCCCCTCGATAGTGTCCCGGCCAAGCATGTCGACGCCCGCCAGGGTGATTTCGCGCAGCCTTTCGTAGTCCAGTTCTTCGAGCTGGACCTGGTCGTCGGTGACCATCACCACCGAGAAACCGGGATCGTAGTCCGCATCCTTGGCGACCGCGGCCATCGCGCCGATCACCTGGTCGGCCGACAACAGGCCCGTCGCGATATAGACAAGGACCTTGTTCGATGGATGAATTTCATAGCTGACGGACATCTGCCTGAAAAAACTTCCGCAATATCGCCAATATCGAAGATATCTGAATTCCAGGCCGCCGGTTCAATGCGGCATATTGGCCAAAATCAGACTTTTCACCCCAATACCGGATGCCGTCTGGCTTTCCTTTCAGCCCTGAGTTGATGCGTGCCAGCCGTAGTCCAGGTATTGCCATTCGACCCGGTCCGGGTGCAGCGTGATGGCGGTGAAGCCCTCCGCCGTGCCGAAGTAGGGGCCGCGCCACCATTTGCCGCAGATGGCGCCGCCGGTGATGAAGTTGGTGCCGCGCCAACGCACCTGCTCGCTCACATGCAGATGACCCTGCAGCACCAGGGCCAGATTGTGCTGCGCGAACAACGCCAGCACCTCCCGGTTATTGGTCACCACCATGAAGGGCTCCGCCGCCACGGCCATGCCCTCCTTGGCCCCCAGGAAGGCCGTCAGCAGGGGTATGTGAGTGACAAGGACAATGGGCTTGCTCCGCGGAATGCGCGACAGCTCCGCCTCGATCCAGTCCAGTTGCGGCGGCGCTATGCGGCCGTGGTATTGGTGCTTGTCGCCCGAAATCCAGATCGGGTCGAGCAGCATGACGTGGTAGCCGAGGGCATCGAAGGCGCGATAGGTATCTGTTACGCCCAGTCGTTGCTTGTAAAACAGCCGCGGGTCGGCGACCGGCGCGCTGCCGTCCCTGGGCAGCACGCCCATGAGGTCATGATTGCCGATGGCAACGTGGTGTTCGCCCCTGATCGCCCGGTGCATGGCCATGTAGGCGTCCCACATTGGCGCGACCTCGGCGGCGGTGGAATCGAAATTGCCCGCCACCAGATCGCCGCCACCCAGTACCAGATCCGGCTTTTGTACATTTATCCGCGCCGCCGCCCGCCCCAGGGCCTCGGGCACCCCGCCGTCCTGTCTGGCATGCACGTCAGTATAGAAGACCAGCCGCAATGGGCCGCGCGAAGACCCCTGGATCGGCCAGGCGGCGCAACCGGCAAGCGTGGAGGCGGCAGCCAGGGCACCGCCCGCGCCCACCGTCCGCAGCAAGTGCCGCCGGGTGAATTTCATATCAACCATCGCCCTGTTCTCCATCAACCGGCCAACGCTTGGCGAAATAGCGGCCCAACAATAATAGGCCAACAGCGGCGCACAGAAACGACCAAAAGGCCTGTTCCCGGCTGAAGGCCGTGATCAAATGGCGGCTCACCAGGCTTTCGAAAATTTCGTCCCTGTCGATTTTCCCCTGGATCTCATCCGCCAGTCCCGCCGGCCAACGGGCGCCCGATAGGCGCAGCAGTTCGGCGAAATTTTCCTCCAGAATGCGGTTCTCCCAATAGGCGCGGGTGAAGCGCAGGCGCTGTTTTTCGCCGTCGGTTGCTTCGCGCGCCCGTTCGAGATTGAAGCCGCGGCTGTAAAGATGCACCCCGGCCTCGTGCAGGAAGGGATCATTCAAGGGCGTGTAGGTTTCAAGGAATTCGATGTACTGCTCCGAATCCCCGAACCGAGCCGGAAGGCGCGCGCCCGCACCAGGACGTTCCCTGGCGGATCGGCGCAAATCTCCGGCCGCCAGTCGCGAACGGAACAGCATATTCTTGCCGTCGCCGTATAGATGGCCGTATTCGACCATGATGCCAATCTCGTCGACGATGACATCCGGCAGTGGTAACCGCGCGGACAGCCAGGCAACGCGTTCAGGCGTGTTGATATGGCAAAGGCCAAGATAGGCGATAGCAACCGCGCCTAGACGGCACAGCCGCCGCAAACCGGTGCCGTCAGGCCAACCCGAAATACGCCGTGGCCTGATACCGGCCGCCAGGGCGACCTGGACCAGGGCCACCGCCGTGAAATTGATCCAGATATCGTTGAAGCCAAAATACCGCTCCGGCGTCAGCCATTGGATGGTCTCGTCCAGCATGCCGATGGTGCCGCCGCTGATCGTGACTGCGGCATAGATGCTGTGATCGTTGATCCGATGGGCAAAGGCGCGGAAAAGAAGCAGGGACAGCATGCCGTACTGCAGGAAATGCACCGCCTCGACCGCGCTGCCGGACTGAAGATAGAAGGTCAGGTATATGACGACACCGGCTATGCCCAGCAGCCAGGCATAGCCCGACAGGGATTTCTGGCGCCGTTTCAATAACAGGACCACAGCCGCTGCCGAAGCCAGGAGGACGCAGGTGGTGACGAGATAGGAGAACAGGTCCCCGCCCCAGTTCTGTTCCACATACGACACGGCGGGGCGCACGAATGGAATAGTGACGAAAATAATGCCCGACCAGCCGGCCGCGACGGCCCAGGCCAGGTATTCTGCTCTTTTCACAGGCTGTCTGGAAACGCGGCCCGGTCCCATATGCGACCCCCAACACCTGGTCTGAATCTGACAGCTTCAGTCATCTTCGGCAACCAAATTTCACATCCGGTTTTTGCCTGGACCGTGCCGGCGCCCTGGCCATGCTGCATGGCATCGCGCGGCGAAAGCCCCTAGATTACCGCCATGACCACGGTGATCACCCATGCCGCCGTTGGCCTGGCGCTTGGCCATGCCGTCCGGCCCGCCAGGTGCGGCCATCGTTATTGGCTGGCCTGTGCCCTGCTGCCGGCGATCCAGGATGCCGATGTCATCGGCTTCCCCATGGGCATCGCCTATGGCGATCTGCTTGGTCATCGCGGCCTATCCCACTCCCTGGCCTTTGCCGCCTTTTTGGGCCTGGCCACGGCGCTGTCCATGGGCTGGTGGGAAAAGCGCGATTGGCGGCAGACCCGCCATCTGGCGATACTTTTCGTGGTGCTGGCCGCCAGCCACGGTCCGATGGATATGCTGACCAACGGCGGTCTTGGCATCGCCCTGTTGGCCCCCTTCGATGGCCAGCGCTATTTCTGGGATTGGCGGCCCATTCTGGTCTCCCCCATCGGCCTGAAAAATTTTCTCTCGCCCTGGGGCTTGGCCGTGGTGCTCAACGAACTGCGCTGGTTCGGCCCGCCGCTCGGCCTGCTGGTGGCCTTCACCCTGTTCCGGCGCTACCGCGCACGCAAGGCCTGACCCTGGCGGAGCCCCCAGGGACGCCCACCGGAAAGGGCGGAACCATTGCCGGTCCGCGGCGGCCGTCAGTGGCGCTATTCGCCCTGATCCTCGTCGCCGCGCCAGATCATCCACAGACCGGCCAGCGCCACCACCAGGGCGACCGCGGCCAGGACCCATGAGGTGGGCCCCATCCAGATCGTCTTTCCGCCGATAACCAAATCGTGCAAATAGACGTAGTGACCAACCAGAAGGCCGGCAAGGGCCAGCCACAAACCAGTCTTTGCGTTCATCATGGCACTTCTCCCGCTTCACGCAACAACGCGCGATAGTCCTCATTCTATACATATTCACGCCTGGCCGGAAAAAAAGGTTCCCGCAATGGCAATCGCCCGCGCGCCGGCATAGTGCGGGGAGCCAGCATGAGGAGGGGGCCCTTGTCGATCCATCGACGCTGGGCCAAACTGGTGGCCCAGATCATGCGAGACGATGCAATACAAGGTGCGAATGAAGATGTTCACCAATCCGGTTCAGGTTGAAAATCAAATAGTCAAATACGATGGTGCGGCGGTGACCCCACTGTCCGGACGCAACCTTCGGGGTGCCGGCCGGTGATTGAGCTGTTGCAGGTAACGCAGTTGCCGCCGTTCCTGGTCGAACGCCTGGAGAAGGAATTCACCCTGCACGACTTTGTCGCGCCCAGCGATCCGGAGGCGCTGCTTGATGCAGTGGGGCCGCGCATTCGCGGCATCCTGGCGGGCGGCATGAAAGGCCCGAATGCCAACCTGATCAACCGGCTGGAAAAGCTGGAAATCATTGCCTCGTTCAGCGTCGGCTTCGATGCCACGGACGTTGCCGCCGCCCAGGCCCGGGGCGTGATCGTCACGCACACGCCGGAGGTGCTGACCGGCGACGTCGCGGATCTGGCGATGACCTTCATCCTGATGGCGCCGCGGCGGATCGGCGAGGCGGAGCGTTTTCTGCGTTCGGGTAAATGGCTGGGTGGCCGCATGGACCTTGGCACCACCGTGCGGGGCAAGCGGCTGGGAATTCTGGGGCTTGGCCGCATCGGCAAGGCGGTGGCCCGGCGGGCCGAGGTCTTTGGCCTGCATATCGCCTATCACGATATCAAGCCCATGGGCGATCTGACCTACCGCTCCTATCCCTCACCGGGGGATCTGGCACGGGCCAGCGATATCCTGCTGGTGGCCTGCGAGGGCGGCGAGGCCACGCGCGGCCTGGTGGATGGCGGGGTGCTGGACGCCCTGGGGCCGGAGGGTTTTCTGATCAACGCCGCGCGGGGCACGATTATCGATCAGCCGGCCCTGGTCGCGGCCCTGGCCGAAGGCCGCATTGCCGGCGCGGCGCTTGATGTCTTCGATGGCGAGCCGAACGTTCCGGCGGAACTGTTGGCGATGGAAAACGTGGTGCTGACGCCGCATATTGCCTCGTCCACGGCGGAGACCCGGCGCGCCATGGCAGATCTGGTCTACGACAATCTGCGGGCGCACTTTGATGGCAAACCGGTCCTCACCCCGGTGCCGCCGCAGATCTAGAACCGGAAACGATAGTCCGTCGGCCGGAAACAACAAGAGCAGGAGGAGTAGACGACATGCGCTATGGCTATTATCTGCCGACCCGGGGGCCCTTGGGCAATCCCGACGATATCTCGGCAATTGCCCGGGCCGGCGAGGATCTGGGCTTTGCCACCACCGTCATTGGCGATCATATCGTCTTTCCCATCGAGGTCGCCTCGGCCTATCCCTATACCGTCGGCGGCGGCTTTCCCGGCGTCGGCGATGCCATGGAGCAACTGACCCTGATGTCCTACGTTGCCGGCATCACCACGACCTCCCGCCTGGTGACTTCGGTGATGATCCTGCCGCACCGAAATCCGCTGGTGACGGCAAAAATCCTGGCGACCATCGATGTCCTGTCCAAGGGCCGGGTCACGGTCGGCGTCGGTGTCGGTTGGATGCGGGAGGAATTCGAGGCCCTGGACGCGCCGGACTTCGACAAGCGCGGCGCCGCCAGCAATGAATATTTGGAGATCTTCAAGAAGTGCTGGACCGAAGACCCGGTCTCCCACGACGGTGAATTCTATTCCTTCAAGGCCCTGCACTGCCAGCCGCAGCCGGTGCAGAACCCGCATCCGCCGATCTGGATCGGCGGCCATAGCCGTCCGGCGTTACGGCGCGTGGCGAAATACGGCGATGGCTGGCAGCCGGTCGGCGCGACCTCGGCCTCGCCCCTGGCGCCAGAGGAGTTTCAGAGGCTGCTTGATGAGTTGAAACAAATGACCGAGGCCGAAAGCCGCAACTTCGATGACCTGTTCATCTGCTTCAAGGCGCCGTCCTATGATCCCGGCCGCATCCCAGAGGGCCATGACCGTCTGCTCTTCACCGGCGAGCCCGAACGCATCGCCGAGGACATCCGCACCTACGAAGCCATGGGCGTGGAGGAGGTGGTATTCGACTTCCGCAGCCCGCCGGCCGGCAAAACCATCGAGAACATGGAACACTTCATGAAGGAAGTGGCGCCACTGGTAGTTTAGGACACAAAGGCGGGAACGGCTGTCATTCCGCCGCATCCGCCATGGGCGGCATGGTAACTTGATAGCTGGGCCGCGCCATGACCGCTTCCCCGGCACGGCCAATATTCGAGCAATCGGCGAATATTTCCGAGGCTTCGGGCATGCGGCCCAGATAGGTCATAATCGGGCAGATGAACATATCGGCGATCGTGAACCGGTCGCCCGCCACGAAATCACGGTCGGCCAGGGCGGCGTCCAGCACCATCACGTGGTGCTTCACATCCGGCAGGGCGGCCTGGATCGCCGCCGTGTCCGGCTGCCCGCCGGCTCCCTTCGGAAAGACATATTGCAGCACGTAATCCCGGATCATGGTGGGGTAGAAATAGTCGTTCACGGCGCTGACCCATTGCCAAGTCAGGGCTTTTTCCAGGGCGCCTTCGGGCACCAGGGCAGGGCCGTCAAAGGCCTCGTTGATATAGCTCACGATGCCGGCTGTCTCGTAGATTGTGATATCGCCATGGGCCATGGCCGGAATCTTGCCGTAGGGATGAATTTCGCCGTAGTCGCGGCCCGCCTCCGACGTCGCCACCATGTCGTAGCTGAGGCCC
>JASLLM010000199.1 GCA_030747035.1 Alphaproteobacteria bacterium
ACAGACCAGACAAAATAGCCTCAATCACCCGGAGAGAATGGGCGATCGTGTCATGACTTATGGCGACTGGTATAATATGATGAATCGCGGCGAAGATTCAGCCGCGGACATGCTCCGGTAGTCCCCTACCAAACCGCCAATTTTGCCCTTCCAGGGCCTACCAACGCGCCAGTACGGAGCCCCAGGTGAAACCGCCGCCCATGGCCTCCATCAGGATCACGTCGCCCTTTTGAATACGCCCATCGCTGACCGCCTCGTACAACGCCAGGGGTACCGACGCGGCAGAGGTATTGCCATGTTCAGACACGGTCAATACGACCTTTTCGCTGGGCATTTTCAGTTTTTTGGCAGTGTGATCGATAATCCGCCGGTTGGCCTGATGCGGCACCAGCCAATCAATATCCTCCGGCGCCAGATCATTGGCTTCCAACGCTTCCCCCACGACGGCGGCAAGGTTGCTGACCGCATGGCGGAAGACCTCCTTGCCCCGCATCCGCAGAAATCCCGAGGTACCCGTGGATGAAGGTCCGCCATCCACATAGAGCATATCGTGGTGGCGGCCATCGGCATGCAGATGGGTCGACATAATGCCCCGTCTGTCGCTGCTCCGCATACCTTCGGAAGCGCTGTTTTCGGCCCGCAGGACCACGGCGCCGGCGCCGTCACCAAACAACACACAGGTTGTCCGGTCCTCCCAATCGAGGATGCGAGAAAAAGTCTCAGCGCCAATCACCAGAACGTTGCGCGCCTGGCCGACCTTGATGAAATTGTCTGCCACCGCAAGGGCATAGATGAAGCCGGAACAAACCGCCTGCACATCGAATGCCGGGATTCCCGGCACGCCAAGGCGGGCCTGAACCTTCGTCGCGGTGGCCGGAAAGGTTTGATCAGGCGTCGCTGTCGCCAAAACGATCAGGTCCAGTTCGCTGGCCGCCATATCGGCCGAGGCCAGAGCCTCCACCGCCGCCGCATAGGCCAGATCGGAGGTCATCTCGTCATCGGCGGCGATATGGCGATTTGAAATTCCCGTGCGCGCGACGATCCACTCGTCGGAGGTATCGACCTTGGTCGCCAATTCTTCGTTGCTGATCTTGCGCTGCGGCAAATACGCGCCGCAGCCTATGAATACCGACTTCATCATATTACTGATTCATTCCCTCGGGCCACCGGATACCCTAGCGGGCAACGGCCCGCCCCCGTGTTTCGTCGTCGCCAGCATCGTCATGCTCAGCCTGTTCGTCATAATGATGCGAAAATTTTTCCATGTCGGTGGTTATGCGGCCAATCAGATCGTCGGCGACCATATCCACCGCCAGACCGATCGCCGTGGCGAAGCCAACGTCATCCATCCCGCCATGACTTTTCACGCTGATGCCGTTCAAACCCAGAAAAACGCCGCCGTTGTGATGCCGGGGGTCGATCCTTTCCCGCAGCGCCGCCATGGCGGGTTTGGCCAGCATGTAGCCCAATTTAGACAGCGCGGATTGACCGAACGCCGTGCGCAGGAACTGCGAGAACAGTTTCGCCGTGCCCTCCATGGTCTTCAGCGCCACATTGCCGCTGAAACCATCGGTGACCACCACATCGGTGCTGCCCTTGGCGATATCATCCCCTTCGACGAAGCCCATGAAACGCAACGGCAAATCGGCCTCGTTCAGGATCGCGGCCGCGCCTTTTACCGCCTCGTTGCCCTTCAGTTCCTCCTCGCCGACGTTCAACAGGCCGACGGTTGGCCGGGGCAGTCCGAGGATGGTGCGCGCGAACGCCGCCCCCATGATGGCGAATTGCACCAGATTGTCCTGATCGCACTCCACATTGGCGCCCAGATCCAGCATCACGCTCTCACCGCGCAGGGTCGGCAGAAAACCGCAAATGGCCGGACGGTCGATGCCTTTCATGGATTTCAGGGCGAATTTGGACATGGCCATCAGGGCACCGGTGTTGCCGGCCGAGACCACGCCGCCTGCCTCACCGTCGGCGACCGCGTTGATGGCCAGGCGCATGCTGGACTGGCGGCCCTGCCGCAGGGCCTGGCTGGGCCGGTCGCTGGCTTCGACCTTCTGATCCGTATGGCGGACTTCAACAACGCCGCGCAGGGCCCGGTGGCGGGACAGCAGCGGCGTAATCTTGGCTTCATCGCCGAACAGCAGGAAGCGCAAATTGGGATGGCGCTCGCGCGCCAAGGCAGCGCCGCCGACCACCATGCCGGGGGCCGCGTCTCCGCCCATCGCATCCAGTGAAATGGTGATTTCAGGGTTCACGCGACTGGACCAATCGCTGCGCTGGCGTATGCGATGTCAGGTGCGATGTGAAAACTAGGCCGCACTGGAAGGTTCGCTAACCTCGCGGTCATTGTAATAACCGCACGAGGGGCAAACATGATGGGGTCGCTTCAATTCACCGCAATTCTGGCATTCGGCATAGGCCGAAGGCTTCAGAGCGTCGTGAGAGCGGCGCTGACCGCGGCGCGCGACGGAGATTTTCTTCTTAGGTACTGCCATAGCTTCACATTTTCATCCAAGTTGTTTGGCACCCGATCAGGCCCGCTTATTGGCCCAAGTCCCAAAATTAGCACAAGATTTCAACACAAATTTCGCAACAAACTTTCTAACCAAATACCGTTCAGGCCGCGCCGCCACCGGCACCGCCCTCGCTCCGCCCGCCGGAGGGACCCCCATTCCGCCAAGTCTTCAATTTGGCGAACGGATTTGCATCTTCGGCGCCAACCTCGGCGCCAGACCCTGAATCAGCCCCGATATCGTCATCGGAACCTGCCTTACCGGCCAGCAAGTCAAGGCTCACATCATGCTCACCGGGCCTGCCACCTGCATCTTCCATTACCGTGCCCGTATCGATCCCCGGCGCATGAGGATAGGGATCCAAGGCAAGCGACAGATGCTGAATAACCAATTCGCCAAGGTCAACGCCGCCATCGACCAAGGATTCCACCGGATCCTCGCCAAACGGATCGACAAAGACCTCGCCGTCCGCGCCCTCCCCTTTTCCGACCCTTTGCTCTACTTCGCACAGCACGGAAAACCGTTCCGCGACCGATGCCATCACCGCGTCAAGCGTCACGACACAGGATTGTACCATATTCGCCGAAAAATCAACATTCAACCGCACCAGGCCCACCGCCGTCGGCCGCATGGACGCCTCGGCGCGGAGCTCGGAAACAGCCTGCAAATCCAGGCGTTCCGCCACGGCGGCACATTCCTCGGCAGTGGCCGTGATGGACACGGCGGCGCCTTCGGCGCCGACCAGATCGACTTGCACCAGACGGCTAAATTCAGGCATTGCCCGCGCATCGGTCAACGCAATTTCTCCAACTTCAGGGGTGACGGAGACAGGCGCCGCCACGCCATTGCCGCAAGAAACACTGTTACGGCGAAGGGGGCACCAGCGCGGGCGCAAAATAGGTATATCGCCTTCATGGGTCAACGATTTTTCCGCTCCAGGGCGCGAATTGCATCTCGCCTGATATGGCCTGATCGGCGCCGATCCCGGTCAAATGCCGGGCCTGCGCGCGGAGATAGTCCGTCATGGCGCTCAGATGCTCAGCCCCCGGCACCACGGTGCCAAACAGGTTCCGGCGCAGGGCCTCCCCCAGCAAAGTATCCGTGCCCGCCAGGCCTTCCTCATAGGCCTCCACCCTGCCATAGAAGGCCTTTGCCATCTGTTTCACCCGTTTGCCCACGGCAATGTCCGATACACCCATTTCGCGCAGGGAGCGGTCCATATCGGCGAACATGGTATCGAACAGTGCCTGGGCAATCGTGCCGGCCCGCGCCGCCAGCGCCGGGTCGTCTTTCCGTTGGGCGGTTTCGTGCAGGGGGCGCAGCAATAGAAAGACATGCATGACGATCAGATCGAAACGTCCATCCACCGAATCGGGGACCCCATGCTCGGCATAGAACAATGGCTGGCGTGCCTGGGCCACGGCGGCGAGATAAAGTGCATGGGCCACATCTTCCCCCTCGCGGTCGCGGCGAAACCAATTTTTCAGCATGCTCGTCCCAATCCTCGATACAGGCGTTGCTCAGATTGACTCGGTTCCGCCAATGGTGGCATGTTCGCGCCAATGATTAAGCCCCTTATACACCACCCAGGCCGCCGCAGTGGCGGTTTCCGCGGGCGTCGGCTGCTTGCGCCCCTGGCCTTGGCCGGTGCCTTGTGCATATGGGGTCTGCCGGGCTGTTCGCCCATGCAAAGCAGCCATGGTTACATTCCCGACGAAGATCTGGTCGCCAAACTGCGGCCCGGCGTGCATGACAGGGATTCGGTGACCTCGCTGTTCGGCTCGCCGACTTCGGTGGCCAATTTCAACGGCGAAACCTGGCTCTATGTGAAACGGGAATCGGAACATATCGCCTTCTTCGATGAAAAACTGCTGGATCAGGCCGTATTGGCCATCCATTTCAACAAATCCGGTGTCGTCAGCGGCATCAAACGCTACGCCATGGCCGATGGCAGAACCCTGGTGCCGGTGGATCGGAAAACGCCGACGCGGGGCAAGGAAATGACCGTGATCGAGCAGTTGTTCGGTAATATCGGCCGTTTCTCGAACGCCGGCGAGCAATAGCCCCGGAAAGGAAAATCCCGCCGGCTGACCGCCGGCGGGATTTCTTTATTGCGCCGAAACCAGTCCGAAAGGACCGGTTGCAGCTATCAGTTCCAATGCGCCAGAACGCCCAACAGCAATAAAGCCATGATGTTGGTGATCTTGATCATCGGATTGACGGCCGGACCGGCGGTATCCTTGTAAGGATCGCCAACCGTATCACCGGTGACCGCGGCCTTGTGGGTCTCGGAGCCCTTGCCGCCAAGATTGCCGTCTTCAACATATTTCTTGGCGTTATCCCAGGCACCGCCGCCGACCGTCATGGAGATGGCCAGATACAGCCCCGTGACGATGACACCCAACAGCATGGCGCCAACGGCGGCGAAGGCCTCGCCCTTGCCCGCCAGGCCGACCATGACGAAGTACAGCACGATCGGTGCCAAGACCGGTAACAGCGAGGGGATGATCATCTCCTTGATCGCCGCCTTGGTCAAAAGGTCCACGGTACGGCCATAATTGGGCTTGGAGGTGCCGGCCATGATGCCCGGATCGTTCTGGAACTGGCTGCGCACCTCTTCCACAACGGTGCCCGCCGCGCGGCCCACGGCCGTCATGGACATGGCGCCAAAGAGGAAGGGTAGCAAGCCGCCAAAGATCAGCCCGATCACCACATAAGGGTTGGACAGGGCGAAATCGACCGCCACATCCTTGAAGTAGGTGTACTGATCGGAATTGGCCGCGAAGAATTTCAGATCTTCCGTATAGGCCGCGAACAGCACCAG
The DNA here is from genome assembly GCA_030747035.1 of Alphaproteobacteria bacterium. Classification (GTDB taxonomy): domain Bacteria; phylum Pseudomonadota; class Alphaproteobacteria. Next base: position 5,344 of record JASLLM010000199.1, read on the forward strand.
GGCGCCCAGACCGGCGGATCCGATGGCATAGCCCTTGGTCACCGCCTTGGTGGTGTTGCCGACAGCATCCAGGGCATCGGTGGTGTTACGCACCTCTTCGTCCATTTCCGCCATCTCGGCAATGCCGCCGGCGTTATCGGTCACCGGGCCATAGGCATCCAGGGCCACGACCATGCCGGCCAGGGCCAGCATCGTGGTCACCGCGATTGCGATGCCCATCAGGCCGGCCAGGCTAAAGGTGGTGAAAATGCCGGCAATGATGATGATCGCGGGAATGGCCGTCGATTCCATGCCAATAGCCAGGCCTTGAATGACGTTGGTGCCATGCCCCGTGGTGGAGGCTTGCGCCACGCTGCGGACGGGGCGGTATTCGGTCGAGGTGTAGTATTCCGTCACCCAGATCAACAGACCGGTCACCGCCAGGCCGACCAGACCGCAGTAGAACAGATGTCTGCCGCTGAAGCCCATATCGCCGATCTCACCCATGCCGACGATCCAACTGGTCACCGGCCACAGGGCCACGGCGGACAGCACGGCGGAGACGACGAAACCTTTGTACATCGCGCCCATGATGTTCTTGGAGGCACCCAGCTTGACAAAGAAGGTACCGATCACCGAGGTGATGATGCAGGCGCCGCCGATAACCAGCGGATACAGCATCATCTTGCCGGACATGGCCGCATCGCCGGCGAAGAAGATCGAGGCCAGAACCATGGTGGCGACAACGGTCACCGCATAGGTCTCAAACAGATCAGCCGCCATGCCGGCGCAGTCACCCACGTTGTCGCCCACGTTATCGGCGATGGTGGCCGGGTTGCGGGGGTCATCCTCGGGGATACCTGCCTCGACCTTGCCCACCAGATCACCGCCAACGTCGGCGCCCTTGGTGAAGATACCGCCGCCCAGACGGGCGAAGATGGAAATCAAAGAGGCACCAAAGCCCAGGCCGACCAGGGGATCGATCATGTCACGGCCCGAAACGCCCATTTTCAACAGCACCGCATAAGTGACCGCGACACCCAGCAGGGCCAGACCGGCCACCAGCATGCCGGTGATGGCGCCGGACTTGAAGGCGATTTCCAGGCCCTTGCCCAGGCTCTGGCGGGCGCCTTCGGCGGTGCGCACATTGGCACGGACCGAGACGTTCATGCCGATATAGCCGGCCGCGCCAGACAAAACCGAACCCACCAGGAAGGCGATGGCGACGGAGATATTGAAAAGCAGGATCAGAATAATGAAGATCACCACGCCAACCGCGCCGATCGTCATGTACTGACGGTTCAGATAGGCCTTGGCGCCCTCTTGCACGGCGGCCGCGATTTCCTGCATGCGCTCGTTACCGGCGCTTTCCGATAATACCGAGCGTACCGCCCAGATACCGTAGACTAGTGCGATCAAACCGCACACGATGGCAAAAGCCAATCCCGCTGACATAGGTCACATCCTTTTTGCTGGATCTTGTCGATGGTCGTGGGGTCAAAAAAAAGGGGTTGTCTAAGTGCCTTGACCCTACGGATTCGCCATGGGGCGAAAATTCGCGCGGAAAATGCCAGAGAAGTGTTCGAAACGCAACCGATGCTTCAAGAAGAATTTGAACTATTCAGAATCCCATGATCGCCCGCCGTCGCCAGACCGGGGATGGCGCGGATAAGCAGCAGCATGCAAAGGCCGGCCCTTAACTCCCCGACCAACTAACCCATGCCATTCGATGCTGCATGGGATATCTGCAAACAGGCGATTCGCAACTCCTTGGCTTCGGGGTGTGATTAGCCGGCAGCCTTGGGCTTTTTCCGTTTCAGCGGACTATAGCCGGGCTTTGCCCCACCACCGTCTTTGGGCCTCCGGGCCCCCGCCTTGGCCAGTTTCGGACCATGGGAGGGGCCGCGTTTCTTTTTCTTGGCTTTGGCCTTCGTCTTTGCCTTGGGCTTGATCGACGGCTTGGGCTGCGAGCTGGTCTCCGATGCCGCCCAATTCGCCTCATCCCCCGGTGCCTTGTCGGGCTGCAGCGTAAACGCCGGTCTTGGCTCAAACCTGTCCCGGGCCCTTGGCTTCGCCCCCCGGCCGCTCTTCCCATCCGGCCGCGCATCGGCACCGGCCTTGAGCGATTTCGGGATGCCGTCCAGACGGCTCACGGTGATGGTCTTTTCCACCGTACGGCTTGGACCCACGGCCTCTAGAGCGTTTCCGGATTATTTTGGG
>JASLLM010000019.1 GCA_030747035.1 Alphaproteobacteria bacterium
AGCTGTGACGGTTCCCACGCCACCTCAAGGGCATTGAAGGGCAGCCGCTGCGCCAGAACGAAACCGGCGACGCCACTAATTCCGAAGGCCGCCGCGTTTATCGCAAAGGCGGTGGCAAAGCGCGGTCTGAGCCAATCGCGCATGAGATAGATGAATGTGCCGCTGGCGCCAAATCCCAACAGCGCGATGCTGATCGCCATATAGGCGAAAAAATGCCACTGCACGATGGCGAACAGCCTAATCAGCAGTACTTCGTACGCCAGTACGGCGGCAGAGATGGCGGCAACAGCGGTCAGGATCCAGATGCCGCGGCGCTGTTCCATCACTCCTTGCTCACCAATGGCACGAACCGTACCGGCAGGAGCTGCCGCGTGGTCACGCGCCCGTCAGCCGCCTTTTGCGCCAAGACCAATTGCTGCGTGGCAAATACCCCGCCCACCGGAATGACCAGGCGGCCGCCTGGCTTGAGCTGGCGCAGCAATGGCGGTGGAACATGCCCGGCTGCGGCAGTGACCACGATGCTGTCGAACGGGCCGCAATCCGGCCAGCCATGGTAACCGTCGCCGATACTGGTTTTGATGTTCTTGTATTTCAGCCGCTTTAGGGTGGCGGCGGCGGAAGCGCCCAATTCGGGGATGATCTCGATTGTGCAGACACGGCGCACGAGCTGCGCCAGCACCGCCGCCTGGTAGCCGGAACCGGTACCCACTTCCAGCACGACATGGTCGGATTTTGGTGCCGCCAAGTCGGTCATCAAGGCGACGATAAAGGGCTGTGAAATCGTCTGCCCGTGACCGATCGGCAATGGCCGGTCCGCATAGGCGATGTGGTCGGATTTGCTGCCGGGAAGCAGTCCATAGAACAAGCCCGCCTCCCGCGCGAACCCTTTCGGCAGGAATTCATGACGCGGCACTGTGCCCATGACCTTGAGAACCCGAGGGTCCAACTCCGCGCGGCCAGGTACGGCTGCAAGATGCCTGGCGTAGCCCGCTATGGTATCGACCATGCGGGCGCGGGGCGCGGCATAGGGGTCGTCGGCCGCCATTGCCGTTTGTGGTGGCAGCAAAAGCGCGCCGCAGCAAATACCGCACAGGACGACAAGGACGGCGTTGGTACTATGCAAAATCGATGCGATCCCGATGCGGAAACGGTTCATGATGTGACACACTGCGGCAACCGCCGGCTGGAGGTCGTTTTCCAGGCCGATCATGTTAATAGTTCACTAATTAGAGGAGGTTGGGGGTGGATTCGTAAAATTTCCCAATGCAATAGCCGCTTAATCAGTAAACTGTCACCGAAATACGGGCTTATCCCCGGAGAATCCACAACAGCAAGACCGCCACGACGATCCCCGCCAGGACCGTAAGGGCGATTTCCACCATTTTCAGTCTGTTGGCGGCGCGCGGTTCCTCCTCTATTTCCCGAATATAGTTGAGGGTTTGGAAGACCAAAGGTATCCGCATGGATCAGAACCTCCGCATATTTGCGCTTAGGTCCAGTATTGAACGCAATATCGAAAAGGAAAGATAGGGCAAATTTGGCTTTGGCGGACGTTATTAACCCGAGAGTTACGGTGTCAGATCCGGACGGCCCGGCTTAGCAAAGCTGTTTTCCGGTTTCAAATAGGTGGTCCCGCCGGTGATGAAACCACCGGCGGGTGACCCTAATCTTACTTTTGACGAATGGTCCGGGCGGCTCACCTGTAGTTCCACATCTGCCGCTTGATCAGCCACTCGCCGTTGGGCTGGCGTTGTACCAACCACGTCTTGTTGGCCGTGAGTGATTTCGTCGCGCCGCCCTCGTGTTCGACCAAGGTGATATCGGCCTCCGCGACGCCGTAGACCCATTCATCATTGATCCCCATGGCGTCCAGCGGCCTGGAGCGTACGCTCCACTTGGCGACGTCATAGTCGCTTTGTTCGCTTTGCGCGATGGCCTCCGGCCCATGCTCGGGCTCCCCACCCGGCGGCACCCTAATTGCCCCCGGCGCGAATAGGCTGCCATATGCGGCGGAGTCGTTGGCGCTGACCGCCGCCTGATAGCGTTGACACAGTGTTGCAATAATTTCCATTGGCTTGGTCATGATCGTATCCCCTATGTTTGATCGTGGGCGAAAACAAAGCACACTCTCCGGGGCCCGGGATAGCCGACTGGCGGTATTGAAAAGGCAAATTATTTAGCCCATATTTTCAACGGGTTACGGAACTGTCCAAGCCGCATCGGCGCAACCATGGTGAAAACTGCACTTGCGGTACGGAAATGAAAGGTGCCTGACATGCGCAAAGGCGAACAGACCCGTTTCAAGATAATGGATATTGCCGAGGCCGCCATCCTGGCCAAGGGGTTTGACGCCACTTCGATCGAGGAAATCATCGAAGAAGCAGCGATCACCAAAAGCGGTTTCTTCTATCATTTCCGCGACAAGAATACCCTCGCCATGGCGCTTCTGCGCCGCTACATCGATCGTGAAGAGGCCTTGTTCGATGGCCTGTTCGGCCGGGCGGCGGAACTGCATGAGGATCCGCTGCATGCCTTCCTGATCGGCCTGAAACTATTTGCCGAAATGATGAGTGATTTGCCGGCCATTCACCCCGGCTGCCTGATCGCCATCTATTGCTACAACGAACGGCTTTATAGGGACGAAATTCGCCTGCTCAGCCAGGAATCGGCGCTCGCCTGGCGCAGCCGCTTCCAGGAAATCCTGGAAGACATCGCCGGCAAATATCCGATCAAGGACGAGGTGGATATCGTCGCCCTGGCGGATATGGTCTCAAGCACCTTTGAGGGCGGCATCGCGATGTCCAAGATCCTGCGTGATCAGAACGTATTGCCGGAGCAAATCCTGCTGCTCAGATCATATATCAAACTGCTTTTTCTCGATTAGACGCAAGCGCGCCGATGCCGGATTGGAAAGGACCATTCCTGTCCTATTTCCACAGAAATTGCTGCGCACCGCGGCCTGGAATTCACCTGGGACCGATCCTTATGATTTCCCTATACGAATACGGTGTCCAACTACAATTGCCGCAAACGGGGCACGGCAACGGTGACGATAACACCCACGACGAGCAGCGCCGCGCCGTTGGTGAACAGGGCAGCGCCGAGGCCGAGCCATTCGGCGAGCCCGCCCATTTCAAGATGGCCCAGCGGTCCGAAGCCGATCGCCAATACCCAGACACCCATGGCGCGGCCGCGCAGGGCGTTCGGCACTGCCAATTGCATCATGCTTTGGGTCAGAATATCAGAGGCCGCCGCGGCGCCCGCGACAATTGCCGCAATGGCCAATGTCGCCGTCACCGAACTGTCGGCCGCAAGCAGCATCAGGCTGGCGCCAAAGGCGAAGATAACGCCGATATAGGCCAATCCACGATGCTGTAGCGCGCCCATGAAGGTCAGCCCCAGCCCTGCGATCATACCACCCACGGCGCGCGCCGCATGCATCATGCCGAGCCCGTCGGCGCCAAGGTTCAATCGCGTCGTGGCCAATTCCGGCAGGGCCGTCGCAAAGGAAAAGCCAAAAATCTCCACCGACGCCGTCACCGCCAGCAACGTCAGCAGTAGGCGGTTGCCGCGCAATTCCAGGACATATTCGCGGATGTTCTGGCCCATCGGCGCGCGGTCGATCACCGCCGCCTTGCCCGCCGCGCGCAGGCGCAGAAAGAACATGAATGCCAGCCCATGACCCGCTGCGATGACCAGAAAGGCGGCGGAGCCGCCGTATCGATCCATCACGGCGCCGGCCGCCAGGGCGCCGATCAACTGCCCGGTTCGTGAGCCCAAATTCAGCAGTCCCAGGCCGGACACAACCTTGTCGCCGCCGACAATATCGTAGGCGTAGCTCAAGCGGGCGGGTTGATGCAGCGCGCGTAGGCCGCCCGTTATCAGCGTGAAAGCTATAATGAGCCAAAGCGTGGCCAAATCCAGCGCCAGAACGACCGCGAAGATGATCATGTTTATGGTGATCAACGCTTCGACCCGGCGCAGCAAGGAGCGGCGGTCCAGCCGGTCCGCAACGGCGCCGGATACAATGCCAAACACGAAGAATGGCAGAAAATAGACCGCCAGCATCACCCCGACCCAGGCGGTTGACTGGGTAATCTGGAACACCAGCAGCCCCAGCACCACCTGTTCGCCGCTCATGCCCTGTTGGTTGAACGTCGCGCCGGCCCATAGATTGCGGTAGTCCGCGATAGCAAAGGCGGGAATTTTGATCATGGGCCTCAATGGATCTTTCGTGTGGCGGGACGGGTCACGCCAGTCAAATCTGATGGATGTCCACGGCGCCGTCGATCACGTCTTCCAGCAGGACGATTTTCTTGCGCCCGATCAGCAGGCCCCCGTCAACGCGCCGCAGTTCGTACTCATACCAGCCGCCCCGGATCTGCTTGCCCGTGCGGCTGTCGGCGGACAGGGTCATCCACTTGGCCGAGGCCAGGACCTTGTCGTCGTCATGTTCCAGCAACCGCACCGTATCCACCAGGTGCGAGGTCCGTGTCAGGGGCGCCTGGGCATAGGCCTGGCCGGACGATATGCGGTGCAGGCGCGCTGCCAGGCCCGGCTTGCCGACGATATAGATGGTGTTGACCTGCATCTCCGGATCGTCGCCCAATTCGTCCTCGGACAGCCAGGAAGGCACCCAGTAGACGCAATCCTCGGCATACAGCGCCAGCCAATCGTCCCAGCATTGCCGGTCCAGCAGATCCGCCTCCAGGTACAACAGATCCCGGACCTGTCCGTAAAGCTCAGCCATCCCGCCCGTCCATCATCGCCCGCCATTGGCGGAAATAGCCATGGTAGAGCGTTTCGTGATCCCAGCGCGGCGCACTGGCGGCCACCTCCGCGCCAAGCGCCTTGGCGTCTTCGTCGGGCCCCTGCGTCACCTGCGAGAGGCCCCGGTCCATGTTGTTCCAGCGCGCCTGGCGGCCGTGGGAGCCTATCTGGCAATCTTCCAGGGCGGCCAGATCATCCGGCGTGGCCATGCCGGTGACCATGAAGAAATCCTCGAACTTGCGCAGACGGGCAATGCGGGCGGTTCGGCTTTCGCCCTTCGGGGCGATGCAGTAGACGCGGACCTCCGTGCGGTCGGGAGAGATTGGGCGAAAAACCCTGATCTGGGTCGATGACTGGTCCATCAACTGCACATTGGGAAAGAGGAACAGATTACGGCCCCGGCGCAGCATCCAGTCCACCTTGTCGGCACTGAAGCTTTGCAACAGGCGCGCCTCCGCCTCGAACAACGGCGCCACCGCCGGATTGGCCCGGCCGGCCCAGATAATGTTGTGGCCATTGCCGATATCATAGCAGCCCGTGTTCACGGTGCCGGCGATACGGCCCGCCTCGGTCGGCCTTTTGCCCTGATCATCGCCCAGGGCTTCCCGCATGCCCATGGCCTGGCCGAAAATGCGGTGCACCGTGCCTACGTGATAGCCGTCGACGCCGTTTTCCGCCTGCATTTTCCAGTTGCCGCGAATGAGGTAAGTCTGCTGCCCCGGCACAACCTCCAGGCCATCGGGGGATTGATCGGCGAGCAGGTCGATGAACGGGCGGGCCGCGCCCAAATGCGCCTCCAGGGCGCCCGCGCCAGGATCAAGACAGCCGAAGACAAAACCACGATAGCTATCCACCCGGGCCACCGGCGTCAGGCCATGATCCTCCTTGGCGAAGCCGTCCGGCCAGCCCTCGGCCTCCTCCTTCACCCTGACGCAATCGCCTTCGGTATTGAAGCACCAGCCATGGAAGCGGCAGACCAGGGTACGGGCCCGGCCCCGGCGCCGGGGCGTCAGAACCGCGCCGCGATGGGAACAGGCGTTGATGAAGGCGCCAATGGCGCCATCGCGCTGGCGAATGGCGAAGACCGGCTGGGCGCCCATGTAGGTGGCGTAATAGTCGCCATGGGCCGGCACCTGGCTTTCATGACAAAGATAGACCCAGCCTCGTTCAAATATCTGCCGCAGCTCGCGGTCGAAAATTTCGGGATCGGTATAAATCCGCCGATCAACACGAAAGCTGGCCGGGTCGGCGCCTTCCGTGATCAACGGATCGGACGGCATGGCGGATCAGCGCTGGCGCGCCGTGGCCCACCACTGGCGGAACGCATCCACGTCATAGCTCAAGGTCTGGCCCATCTCACCGCTGCGCTCCTGCCAAAGGTCCAGGGCAAACTCGGGCACCGCGATCAACAGGGGAATTTCTTCCGCAATGGCCATGAATATTTCATCACTCAGGCCCTGGCCCTTTTGTTCCTGTTCGCCGAATTTCTCCAAAACGATCAGATCCATATTCTCCCGGATCGCCCGGCGCAGCGCCTCGGTGGATTCGGTCAGGGCGGAGGTATTGAGGGAACAGGAATGACTGTCCAGGGTTTCCTTGGTCGGACGGTTGATGGCAATTCGCCGGCCGGTATCTATTTCGACGATATCGATACCCGTACTGCGCCCCTCCTCGTTGCGCAGAACCTCCTGCACCAGCCCGCCAACGCGTACGCCCTGGGCCCGCAGTTCGGCCGCGAACTGGGACAGCGCATCGCGGTTTTGCATATCGCGGGCGTACACCGCGGCGGCAAAATTCGCGGCATATTCCTCCGCTAACGCATCGTTTTCACTCATGGCCGATCGATCCAACCTTGCTACATCAGACAGCGGCGAATTTATGGTACTTCCTCTGCCGCATCAATACGGATTGCTGTGGCCGATAGTCGCTACAATTTAAACAAGGTTTAAAGTACATAAATTACTATTTTTAAATGTTTATAAAATAAATATTGCCGCATAGGTCAATTTCATACTGGTAAATACACTCATTACTCACTATCTCCAAAAGGTTACGGAAGTATTATATGGGGGCATTGCATGACTTTTGTGCGGTTTCTTTCTGCGAATATTTGAAACACCGGTTGCAGGCGACGGCGGCTGAAAGGGTTGGTGTTTGCCCAACACCCGTCAAACCGCAGCCAAGGGCCTCCATCTGTTGCGTGGCTTGGCGTTGGTTCAACCAATGTACCAGTGACTGTCAACATATGAAGGGAGAATACTATGTCCTTGGTCAGTGAATGGCGAAATATGGCTGGTTTTCTACGTTTGACATCGGCGGTTACGGCGCAAACGGGAAATGCCATCAATGTCAACGAAGGATTTACGATGACATTTACGGTTATCAATACCGCCCCCGCGCCGGACGGCAACAATCCCAGGATTCGTTACACCGGCGTAAGTTTACGGGTCAACGGCACCCAATGGGCCAGTGTGGATGGCGGCAACCAAGTGATCGATTTTCCGGATCAATTACTTGAATCGGGCCAGTCGACATCCGTCGCGGTTCCGATGACGGCGGTCTCCAACATGGGCGATACATTCTTTGGCGCCTTCGCGGATTTATTCGCGCAGGAGCAAATTGCCCGTGCCAGGGTGATCGCCGATCTTGATCGGGACGCCTACTTCCATGTCTGGACACCATTCCAGGATATTCACGAAGAAATCTCGTAGTCACGCCATCGTGGGGCCTCATCCGGCCGGCCGGTCAACCCAACAGTTCAGCACATCAATACAGGCGGGTTGCCGGTCGGCCGGTGTGCCGCCGCTTGCACTTCATGACAGCAGGTTTTTGTGGAATTCACCGTCTTTCATGATGACCGACAAACCCTCGCCGTCGCGCGCCAACAGATCGATATCCTCCATCGGGTTGCCGTCAACGACCAGGATATCCGCCAGTGCACCCGGTTTGATAACACCGATCTTGTCCTTCTGCCCGACAATTTCGCCATTCATCGCGGTGACCTGGTTGAGGAGTTCCAGGTTGGAGAAGACGCTGGAGCGCAATCCGAACTCAGTGCATTGCCGGGGATGCAGGTCACCTATCAGGTCGGTGCCGAAACCAACCCGCACGCCGGCGCGCTTCATATGGTTCAGCCGGTCGATGGCCTGATCAGCGATCAGTTCAAGCTTGGCCAACGACTCCCTGGGCAGGCCCATGGCCTCGCCCTCATCCGCCATGCCGAAAATTACAGCCAGGGTCGGTACGATGTAGGTCCCCTTGTCCGCCGCCATGTTGGCGGTATCGGCTTCAATCAACGTGCCATGCTCAACACCGTGCACGCCCAGTTCAATGACCCGCTTGATGCCCTGGTCGGGATGGACATGGGCTGTGCAATAGACGTGATGGTTCTCGACCTCCTCAACGATGGCGCGGACTTCGTCCCTGGAGAACTGGATCCCGTCCAGCGGATCGGAGACCGAGCTGATACCGCCCGAGCCGCAGAATTTGATGAACGAGGCGCCCCGGCGCAGTTGTTCCCGGATCACCCGGCGCACCACATCGACTCCATCGACGATGACGCCGAGGGGATTGGTGAAACAACAGCCGCACATCACGGCCTCATTGTCCTGCTGGCTGTAATCCAGGTGATGGCGCATATCGATGTGCCCGCCGGTCTGGCTTAGCGCTTTTTCGCAGTAGTAGAGGCGCGGCGCCGTAATCAGGCGCCGGTCGATGGCCAGCCACAGACCAAAGTCGGCCCCGCCCGTGTCACGCACGGAGGTAAAACCACGGTCCAGCATGTCGCGCAGAATATTGGCGGCATGATGGGCGTACATGGTGGCCGGCAGACGTTGCAGCCGGTTCATGTTCACGTCCTGGAAGTAGGCATGAATATGGGCATCGATCATGCCCGGCATCAGCACCCGCCCGCCGCAATCGATTACCGTGGCGTTCGGATCTTCAATCGGAGCATCGCTGACGTCCTTGATCTTGCCGTCCGCGACGACGACGGATTTGCCCCGCAGCAAATCCTTGGACGAACCGTCAAAGATGTCTGCGTTGGTAAATACGATCATCCCTAATCCTCTCTGGGCGGTACGTAGCGGCTTTGCCGGTAGCCTTCAGGAATGACGTTGTTGCCCCGCTCCTCGCCAGCCCGCTTGATCTCGTAGCGGGCCACGGCACGCAGGTGCACCTCATCAGGGCCATCCAGGATTTGCAAGGCGCGGCCCCAGCTCCACAGATAGGGCAGTGGCGTATCCGGCGACAGGCCCATGGCGCCAAAGACCTGGATTGCACGGTTGATAATCTTGGTCTGCAGGGGCGGCACCAGCGCGGTGATCATGGAAATCTCCCGCCGTGCCTCCCGGTTGCCAACTTGATCGATCATCCAGGCGGTCTTCAGCACCAGCAGGCGGGCCTGTTCGATCTCGATACGGGCCTCGGCGATCCAGTCGCCGATATTGCCGTATTCGTGCAGATATTTGCCGAAGGCGCGGCGTTCCAGGGCGCGCTGGCACATCAGATCCAGGGCCACCTCGCACTGCCCGATGGAGCGCATGCAATGATGGATGCGTCCCGGCCCCAGACGGGCCTGGGCCAGGGCAAAACCGGCCCCCTCCTCGCCCAGCAAATTCTTCGCCGGCACACGGACGCCGCGGAAGACCACCTCGCAGGTCCCTTCCGGCGCCAGATGGTTCATGTAGGAGATATTCCGCTCAATCTCGATGCCGGGCGTGTCCATGGGGAACATCACCTGGCTGTGGCGTTTGTGCGGTGGGCCGTCGGGATCGGTCACCCCAAGCACGATGCCCACCTTGGCACGCGGGTCCAGGGCGTTGGTAATAAACCATTTACGCCCGTCCAGGACATATTCATCGCCGTCCCGGCGGATATTGAACTGGATGTTGGTGGCGTCCGAGGAGGCAACGTCAGGCTCCGTCATCATGAAGCAGGAGCGGATCTCGCCCTCGAACAACGGCATCAGCCAGCGTTCCCGCTGTTCCGGCGTGGCGAACAGATTGAGCAGCTCCATGTTGCCGGAGTCCGGGGCGTTGCAGTTGAACACTTCCGAGGCCCAATAGACCCGGCCCATGATCTCCGCCAACGGTGCGTATTCCAGATTACTCAGGCCAACACCCGGCGCATCGTCGGGCAAGGCGGACAGGAAGAAATTCCACAGCCCTTCGTCCTTGGCCAGGGCCTTCAAATCCTCGACCACCTGCGGCGGATAGATGCCGTTGGAAACAGCCTCGTGATAGGCATGTTCATGAGGCAGGACGTAATCCTGCATGAACCGGCGCACCCGGTCCTGCAATTCGACCGATCGTTTCGAAAACGCGAAATCCATAAACTATTTATCCCTAAATACTCTAGCGATGGCTGAACCTAACGGGCGGGCATGGAGCTTACCTTGATCAGTATCAAAATACTGCCAGCCCTCACCCTGGCGCCGCAAATCATTCGGCGGCGGGCGCCTGCGCCGAAACGCTACTCCGCTTCGGCGTCGCCACCGCCAGGACAACCGCCACCAGCGAGAAAGCGCTGGCCAGCAGGAAGGCGTTGGCCAGATCGCTCTCCCCCGCCAGCCCGGCCAGGACCGCCGCGGAAGCGGCAAAACCTTCCATGGCGGCGAACGCCAAGCCCAGGCTGGTGCCTTCGCGTCCGCCGGCGTGATCGAGCGCCGCCGCCAGCAACACGGCCCGAATGGCCACCAGGACGGTCAGCGCCACACCCAGGGCAAAAACCGTGAGCACGAAAGCGGATGACAGCCAGGCCACCAACGATGCGCCGGCCGCGATCCCGTTGGCAAGAATAATCAACGGCCGCCGTCCGACGTTGTCGGATATTTTCCCCATCCACGGTTGCGCCAGGGCGCCGACAAGCATCATGGCCGCCATGACGAGCGCCGTCTCCAACCAGCCAAGGTCGTGGTTGGCCTTGAGGTACAGCGGCGTCATCGCAATGATGGCAAACAGACCCATGTTGTAAGCGACAAACAGCGCGATAACCCGCAGCCCCGTCCTGTTGCTCCAGACCCGCCAGATCGCGGCAAAATCAGCCCGCGTCGGCCGGCTGTTGACGTGACGCGGCACATGCCGGCTGATGAATAGGAAGGCGCATCCCATGAGCAGGGTCGGGATCGCCAGCACCCGTATCGCGACCTGCCAATCCCACAGGGCCAATAGCAACCCTGCTGCCGGCAATGCAATGGTCTGTGAAAAATAACCACCAATGGCATGCACACCGAGGGCATAGGCGCGCCTTGCCCGGTGCATCTGCGTCAGCACGCCCGTTGCAATGGGATGCCAGGCGGCGTCCCCCATGCCGGCGATTGAGATGACAATGGCAAAGGCCCAAAAACCGTCAACGAACGAAGCCGTCAGATAACCGAAGCCGACCCAGAAAAACGTCGCCGCCAGCAGGACACCGCGGTTGGCCACATGATCAGCCAGCAGACCCGCCGGGAAATAGGCCAGCGAGGCGCCGACGCTGTGAAGCATGAACAACAACCCGATCTCGGCCGGCGACAACCCCATGCCCGTGCCAAACGCCGGGATCAGGATGTACATCGCAATCGGCACCAGATCATTGGCGCAATGACCGCAGGAGAATGCGATGAGGAGGTTGGGTTTCATCGGCCCTCGAGGAAGGTTTTCAGGGCCGGAGCCCACTGTCGCCAGGCCTCGGTTGGGGCCAGGTGGCCATAGGGGCTATCGATCTCCTCATAGCTGGCATCGACGCCGCTGGCCAAAAAGTGCGCCATGGTTGGTTCCGCCAGCTCATCCGCCGGGAAGCGTTTGTCGGTGTTGGAGAGCACATAAAGCAGCGGCGCCTTCATGTTGGCGGCATCGTCCCAGGCATTGAAACGCACTGCCGCCCGGCGCAACACGATCAAGGCATTGGCATCGAACTGCGCGGCCCAGTCGCGGCCGCGTTTTTCCAGCTCCGCCGTCGCCGCAGCTTCGCTGCCCAGTTTGTCGAGAAGGGCGCGGTCGACATCATAGCTGCGCAAAGTTTGCACCCGCAGACTGGCCAGCATTTCCAAGATGCAGCTACCTTGGGCGTCGTCATAGTAATCACCGCCGTTCCAACCTGGCGACTGGGCAAAGTAATCCTCGATCTCCGCGATGCTCTCCGGCCCGCCGCGGCTCCGGTTCCAGGTTGCCACCGGAACCAGGGCACGCATGCGGCCGGGATGGCTGACGCCCCATTGGAAGGTCAGATAGCCGCCATAGGAAAAACCGATCACGGCGGCCAACGCGCCGATGCCCAGATGATCCAGCAGCAAACCTTGCGCCGTCACCATGTCACCGGTGGTAATCTCCGGAAATGCGGGACCAAAGGGCCGGCCCGTGGCCGGGTTCGTGCTGCCCGGTCCCGTGCTGCCAAAGGCCGAGCCGATCATATTGCTGCAGACGACGAAATAGCGGTCGGTGTCGACGGCCCGCCCCGGGCCGATCAAATTGTACCACCAGCCCGCCTCGTCGCCCGCCGCGTGCGGGTTGGAGGTATAACCGTGGCAGAGCAGGATTGCGTTGCTGGCATCCGCATTTAGCGCACCGTAGGTCTCGTATGCCAAGTGCAACGGGGCCAGTTTACCGCCCAGCTCCAAATCAAAATCCGGCACATCGAACAGCGTCGACGTCGAAAGCAGCATACTCTTCTCCCCGGCAATTCACCGGCCATCGTAGCATGAGCGGTCCAATTTGCTATGATCCCGGCAACGGCGGGGAGATAGCGACATGGATTCCAAACCATTGGCGGGCAAGATCGCATTGGTGACGGGCGCGGGCCAGAACATCGGGCGCGCCATCGCCCACGACCTGGCCCGGGACGGCGCCACGGTGATGGTGAACGGGCGAGGAAACCTGGCGGCGATCGAAAGCGTGGCCGCCGAAATCAATGCCGCCGGCGGCAAGGCTCAGTCGCATCTGGCGGATGTTTCCGACGAAGGCGCGGTGCGGGACATGATCTCCCACCTTGTGGAGGAAGCAGGCGGCATCGACATTCTGGTCAGCAACGCCGGCCTGCGCCGGCAGACGCCGTTCGTCGAGATGTCTTTTGATGAATGGCGGGAAATCCTGTCCGTGGCCCTGGACGGCGCCTTTCTGTTAAGCCGCCATGCGGTGCCCCATATGAAGGCACGGGGCGGCGGCGCCATTGTCGCCATGAGCGGCATTTCCAACCATATCGGCGCAAAAGAACGCGCCCACGTCAATGCCTCGAAAGCCGGCCTGGAAGGCTTCATGCGCGGCCTGGCCATGGAACTGGCGGCGGACAATATCACCGCCAATATCGTCGCGCCCGGCGCCATCGATACGGTGCGCGGTGCCGCCGCCGGGGCCCGGCCGCCCGGCGTGCATGATCGAATTCCACTGGGCCGGGCGGGCACGGTGGATGAAATATCCGCCATGGTGCGCCACCTTGTCGGGGCCCAGGGCGGTTACGTCACCGGACAATGCATCCACGTCAACGGCGGCATATTCCTCGGCCACTAGTTGGGAGATCAGATCATGACGGATACCATGCCTTCACCCTATGATGCCCTGATGGATGTGGTGCGCGATAGGCGCACCTCCCGCGCCTTTGATCCAGATTTCGAAATCCCCCATGAACACTACGACATGATCCTGGAGGCGGCCCGCCATGGCCCCTCTGGCGCCAATTCGCAGCCATGGCATTTCATCGTCGTGACCGATCCGGCTATGAAGCAGCAACTTGGCGACTATTTCGTCGCGGAGGCGCGGCGGCGGGGCAAATTGAAGATGAAATTCCCGACACCGAATTACAGCGGCATGAAGACGGCGCCGGGGCTGATCGTCGTGGTCGGCGATTTCCGCTACACCCGCGCTTTCCCGGTGCTGGGCGACGGCTCGGAACTGGACAAGATGTATCATCAGAACGCCGAGCGCATCCTGTTGCAAAGCGTGGCGGCGGCCACCATGTCGGCGCATCTGGCTGCCTCCGCCCTGGGCTATGCGGTCTGGTGGGTTACCGCCATCGGCCAGGAAGAGGCGCAGAATGCCTTCAAGCCGCTGATCGGCGTGCCGGAAGACCTGGCCGTCCTGGACATCATGTGCTTCGGCCCGCCGGCCCAGCCGCCCTATAAGCGCTGGAAGAAGGAGTTGGATGAAATCCGCAGTTGGGAGCGTTTCAACATGGCCAACTATCAGAGCATCGAGGATATCGAGGAATGGGTCCGCACCACCCGCGCCAAGGTGATGTACAAGGACGAAAGCAAAGTTGATTAGTAGGAGGAAGAGGCATCATGGCTGCAGCCAAGAAACCGAAACGTGTCAGCAAGGCCGTCATCAAAAAGCTCAGGCGCGTTACAACCCCCACCCTGACGACGCAGTTGATGAGCAATCATGGTCTCAACAATGTCTCCCTGCGCAATGTCCTGCCCGTCGATCCCAGCCTGGGCGCTTTCGCCGGGCCGGCCTATACCCTGCGCTATATTCCCCTGCGCGAGGATCTGCACGCCAAACAATACCTGGACCATCCCGAAAACCTGATGACCCCGGCCGTCGAAGACATCCCCGCGGGATCGGTCATGGTCATGGATTCCAATGGCCGCAATGATGTCGGCATACTGGGCGGCAATATTCTGATGCGCCTGAAGATGCGCCAGGTCGCCGGCGCGGTAACCGATGGCGGCATGCGCGATATCCCGGAGATCGAGGACCTGGGCCTGCCGGTATCTTGCAGTGCGTCTGCCCCGCCACCCAGCTTCACCAAGCTGATGCTGGTCGAGGTGCAATGCCCGATCTCCTGCGGCGGCGTACCGATCTATCCCGGTGATATTATTGTTGGCGATGGGGAAGGCACCGTCGCCGTGCCGGCCGCCTTCGCCGCCTCCGTGGCCGAGGGCGGCCTGGCCCAGGACCATATCGAAGGCTGGATCAACAAGCAGTTGGCCAAGGGCAAGCCCATGCCCGGCCTGTATCCGCCCTCCCCCAAGGTCCGCGCCGCCTATGAGCGCTGGGTCGCCGCCGGCGAACCGGACGAGGCGTAGGCAGGCTGCTAAACCTTCCCCATCACGTCCTCGGCGAACCATTGCAACTGTTCCAGCATCACCGCCTGCGGCGTGCCCATTGACGATTGCACGTTGACGGCCTCCAGGCCGGGATATTTCTCCACCCGCTCCTGCAGGAATTCGACGAAACCCTCGGGCGGGCCGCAATACCAGGCACCGCGTTCGCAGGCGAATTCCAGGGAGGCCAGGCCACTATCCTCGAAACCGCCGCGCCGGCCCAAGGCCTGCAACTGTTCATCCTCCATGGGGCCCATGAAGCCCAGGGGAGCGAACATCTTGGCGTGTTCGTGGTAATAGGGCGTGGCCTCGGCGATGGCCTGCTCCCGGGTTGGCGCAAGGTGGAAGGAAATCCCGAAACACAGATCCGTGCCCAGGGGCGCATCGACGCCGGCGCGCTGCTGCGCCTGCTGAAAGGCGATCACCGAATTATCCGCCATCAGCGCGGAGCCGCCGCCGATCACCCCCTTGATGCCGTGCTTGAGCATGAAATCCAGGCCGCGCTCGGTGGCGCTGACCACCGGTTGCCAGCATTCCACCGGCAAGTTCAGGGGCCGGGGCACCAAGGTCAGTTCTTCCAGATCATAGCCGCGATAGGGCACCCGTGCCGGCAGGGTGTAATACTTGCCCTCGTGAGAAAACGACTCGTTGTTGAAGGCCTTGAAGATGATCTCAACCTGTTCCTCGAAGATTTCCCGGTTGGCGTCCTTGTCCAGCATGGGACCGCCCAGGCTTTCCACTTCGCGGGTGTGATAGCCGCGGCCAACGCCGAAGATCACCCTCCCCTTGGTCATGTGATCGGCCATGGCGAAATCCTCGGCCAGGCGCAGGGGGTGCCACATGGGCGCGATGTTGAAGCCGCAGCCGATGCGCAGCTTCTCGGTCAGATGGGCCAGATGCACACCCATCATCAGCAGGTTGGGAATGCACTCGTAACCCTCGCGCTGAAAATGATGCTCCGCCAGCCACAGAGTATCGTAGCCCAGGCCATCCATGCATTTCGCCATGGCTTCCGTCTTGTCAAAGATCGTCGCCAATTGTTTGTCAGAATAACGCCGCTCGTTCGCCGGCGTGGCATCCGTCCCCATGTCGCCCAGGTCGATGTGACCGGCGAACAAACTCGAAAACCGTTTGATCATTTCGGGCTCCCCTTCCCCCAAGAAATTTCCTTCTGTTGATTGCCTAACTCAAACTCCCCGGATAATCCTGCCAGATACTCTCTTCCAGTCGCAAATGGGAACTGGCCGGATAATTTTCTTGCCAATGATTCGCAATTTCCGCCCCGGTGGCGTTCCAGACATCTGGGAAGCCACGCATGTGGGCAAGGAAATCCTCCAACAGCTTCAACCGGTGCGCCCAGCCGATGGCGTGGGGATGCAGGGTCATATTGAAATAGCGCCCGCGCTTGTACTGCGCATCGAACTCCGCCCGCCAATTGGCATGCAGGGTATCGGCATGCTCCAGCCCCGTGCCCTTTGAGGGAAACAGCAGGAAAAACTGATCGTCGAAGTGATAGAAATACGGCAAGGTCAAAATGGCGCTGCGCTTTTCAAAATCCGCCACCCAATAGTGCGGAATATCGTCGGACAGACCGCTGCCCATGTAGCTATAGCCCGCCTCCACCAACAGTTCGGCCGTGTGCGGGCTGATGGTGCCGACGGCGAAGGGATCGCTTTGCCGGGGCAGGGAAAACCAGCCCTGGGGCCGTTGGCCCAATACCTCGGTCAGGATTTCCGTCGCCAGGTCCATGCGGTCCTTCTCATCCTCCCGGCTGAGCCCGGAAACATCTTCGTGCTTGAAACCGTGGGCCGCGACCTCATGCCCGTTGGCGGTCAATTCCCTGAGCGTATCGCTAAGGATATTCGCCATGGCCGCCGGCACGGTAAAAGTCGCCTTGATGTCAAAACGCGCCAGGGTGGCCAGCAACTGCGCCATGCCTTCGTGCAGGCCGAACATGGCCCGGTAGTCGGACAGATCCGCCGCAACCAGGCCATCGGGCCCGCGGGCCAGGCTCAAATCCACGTTGACCGCGACACAGCAACGGCGGCCGCCCGGCCATTGCACCTCATCGTCGCGCAGGCTGACTTCATCCGAGGCGGTGTAATTCTGTTTCCAGGGCATCTACTTACCTCCTTCACCGGCGCGGGGGGGATGGTATTCCAGGCAATGGCGGGCCATCTCCTCGCAACTGGGGAACCAGACGCCGGGCAGGGTCTTCATGCGGCTGATCAGCTTGTCCAACGCCTCGATCCGCATGGCCCGGCCCGAGACAAACGGATGCAGGCAGATATTCAGATAACCGCCCTGGCGGTATTGCTGCAGGAAGGCATCCCACCACATGTCCATCACCCTGCCCGGCTCCGTGACACGCTGGGCCGCGTTCTCGGACGCCAGCCAGGCGAAGGAAAAGAACATGGCGTCGTCGATGGCGTAGTGGAAGGGGATGTTCAGCAGGCAGTTTTCGCCATTGCCGTCATGCCTGTAGTAGGGATGGTGGTGCGCGGTGCCGTGGGAATTATAGATATAGCCTTCCGCCAGCAGCAGATCCTGACTGTGCCAACTGCGCGTTCCCACCGGCCGCTTACCGGCGGTCTCGGTCAAGGCCTTGGTCGAGCGGGCCAGATGATCAGCCTCCAACTGCCGGTCCTTGGGCACCTGATGCTCCCACATATGATCGGCGACCTCGTGACCATTGGCCGTGGCGGCGGCGACCGCCTTGGGGTAAAGTTCGCAGATCCGGCCCGGCGTGAACACGGTTGCCGTGATGTCGTGGGAGTTGAACAGCTCGATCAGGCGCCAGATGCCAACTCGGCCGCCGAATTCGCCCTGGGACAACTGCATGGGCGGTTCCTTCAGCAGCCGGCGTAGCAGCATGGCATCGAAATCAGCGGTAAAATTCACCGCCATCTGGACACCGGGCGGATAGGCCAAATCGTCGATGAATTCGTAACAGGCGTCGGTGTCCCTCGCCGCCGCTTCCAGGGCCGCGATCTCCTGCGACAGCTGATCGGTCATGCTCATGATTGTTTCCTCCTACCCGCGTATTGTACCCGTCTTCCCTCCTACTCAAAGCCCCTATAAGCTTCCGCCAGGGAAAAATGGGGGACCATGATCATGGATCAAAGCAATCCTTACGAAGCCAAACGCCGCGCCCTGGAGGAAAAATTCATGGGCGGGACCAACGATGATGCCCAGCAGCCGGGCACGGAGGGTGTGCATCATTTGGTGCTGATATCATCGGACCTGGATGCCACCATCAGCTTCTACACCCAGGTTCTGAACATGCGCCTGGTCAAGGTGGTGGAAAACCGAGACGATCCCACTTCGACCCATATCTTCCTGGATATGGGCGGGGGCAACATGATGGCGTTTTTCGATTTCCCCGAACATGGTGATGCGCCGGTGGTACGGGGCATCGGCGCCATGCATCATGTGGCGCTGAAGGCATCGCCGGCACAGTACAAGGCATTGTTCCAGCGCCTGAAGGCACGGGGCGTGGACTATTCCCTGCACGGCACCGAGGAAGCCGGCTCGGTCTATCTACGCGATCCCGACAACGCACTGATCGAAGTGACCTGCCGGTAGATCGCGAGAGCAATTTTCAATTGACCGGGGTCGCTTTCGCGACCTAGGCAATTGGTTCAATTGCTCGATTCTCAAGAGTCCGGGCGCATTTAGAGTAAATGCGCCCTAGGCGCCATCCAGGATGGCATCGGCAATCTTTTCCGCCGTCATCAGGGTGGGAAAGTTAGTATTGGCGCAGGGCACGACCGGGAAGATCGAGGCATCGACGACCCGCAGCCCCTGCATGCCGCGAACCCGGCCGGCGTTGTTGGTGACCGCCTTGGGATCATCATCGGCACCCATGCGGCAACTGCACGAAGCATGCCAGACACCAACGGCGGCCTGGCGGACGAATGTTTCCAGCGCCTCGTCATCGGTCATGAGTTGGTCCAGGGTGAAGCCCTCCAGGATGAATTTGTCCATCAGCACCTTGCGCAGGGCATCGGGGCCATCCAGCATTTTCGCGAAAATGCCGGTCAGCCATTTGTTCTTGGAGTTGACCTCACCCACTTGCCGCACTTTGTCCGAGTAGCTGGCCGGGAATGGGTTCGAGGTCGCGGCCTGCAACACGGGCATGGCGTGCAGCGCCGTCATGCGGCGCACGCCATCCATCAGCCGGTCCAGATCGCGCTGATCCGATAGCAGATTGAACTCCACCGTCGGCTCCTCCCGCCAGTCCTTGGATTCAAGCTTGACCTGGCCGGTCTCGGAATAGGTCTTGTTGACGAAAATAATCTTCGAGGCGATCTGCTCCCCCACCGCATGCCAGGACGATTTCGAGGATACGGCAACGAACATATCACCCGCCGGGATGCCTTCCAGGCCGGAGGAATAGCGCAGGCCGACCAACAGATGCCGGCGGGTATATTCATTGACCCGGGCGTGGGGTTTGACGAAGGAGGCCACGGCGACGGATGGATGATCCATCAGGCCCTGGCCGACGCCGGGCACATCCGCCCGCACCTCGATGCCCATTTCGCCAAGGGCCATGGCAGGGCCGATGCCGGCGCGCAGCAAATGCGCCGGCGAATGGATCGCGCCCGAGGAAAGAATGATCTTGTTGCCACGGAATTCCTGCTCCCGTCCCTCGACCTCGGCCTTGACGCCGACGCAGCGGTTGCCTTCGAACAACAGCTCCTTGACCCGGGTCCGCGTCGTGATCGTCAGGTTCTCCCGCAGGCGGGTGCCGGGATCGAGATAGCCGATGGCGGCGGAAACCCGGCGCTCGTAAGCATTCGACATGGTGATGGGAAAATAGCCGTCCTTGAATTCGCCATTCTGATCCGGCAGGAATTCAAAACCGGCCTGGGCAAAGGCCTGGCCGGTTGCCGTGGCATGATCGTTCCACAAATCAGGCATGATGCGGCGCACGGGAATACGCCCTTCGTTGCCGTGGTAGGGACCGTCATAGTCCATGTCCCGTTCGACCTTTTTGAAATAGGGCAGCACCGCGTCCCAATTCCAACCCTTGGCGCCCCGGCTGTCCCATTCGTCGAAATCCGTCGGCGCACCGCGGTTGGCGAGCTGACCGTTGATGGAGGAACCGCCGCCCAGCACCCTGGCCTGCTCGTACTTGCGCAGGGGCGGACGGTCCACATCCGGATTGTTGTGGGAAATGACTTCCGTGGTGACCTTCAGATCATTCCAGATGAAGCGCTTATCCAGATAGGCCGTGCCTGGATAGCTGTCCAGGATCTCCTCCGGCACCTTGCCGTGGGGCGTGTCCTGGCCGGCCTCGCACAGCAGCACATTGTTCGCACTGCGCGCCGATAACCGATTGGCCAGCACCGAACCGGCGGACCCGCCACCGACAATGATGTAATCGTACTGCATTCTCGCACCCCTCCGGCTTTTCTTGTTCTAGCGCATGTCGGGTTTAACCAAACCCGAACCCATGCGCTAAACCTTTAGAGTAGAGCAACTTATCCGCATTCAATTGAATGCGGGTTGCTCTACCCGCTTCCGCGTTTCTTCTGTTCCTCGACCGCGACATAGTAGAGCACGAATTCCTGCGCCACACTTTCAATTTCCCGGGCCGGCCGGGAAAGATGCGAGATCGGGATATGGACCGAGGGGTAACCCTGGGACTGGTTGTTAAACTTTCGCATCTGCAGCGAAATCAGATTGATAAAGCCGACGGAGTTGCGGATGTAGGTGCGCGCCTTTTCGTCCAACTTGTTCGGATCGACCGCGATCATCAGAACCCGCCGCGCCAGGGTAGCGTTGCCCGCCCCCATACCAATAACCGCCTCCCATGGGATCAGGCCCAGGGGCGGCCGTTGGCAGTGGATGCCCCTGGCGTCGAAAACCACCACCGGTTTGCGGTCAAAGGCCATTTGCAGCAGCAAGCCGGCGACAAACAGGCAGATCAAGATGGCCATGATGTTGGTCCAGCTCAGATCCGTCAGCACGAATTCCGCCGCGTCATCCGTTTGCAGGATCATCGCCACCCCCAACAGACAGGGCACGACCAGCACCCCCAGCTGGGTTTTCGAGGGATAAAAATTTATCGGCTCGGGCGGCGGCCCCGCATGTGCCATGAACAATCCTTCCATCTGTGGCAACGATCATAGCCATTCGTGATTTTCGCCGCTACTCTAGCCCCAGTTAAGAGCCGTATCAATAGGCTGGCGCGACAAAGGATGGAGTCCATGAAGCGAATTTTGATTGTCATTGATGGCAGCGCGAACGATGCCGAGTCACTAACCAGCGCGCGCAACATCACCCAGTTGACCGGGGCCCAGTTGACGGTGGCCCATGCCCGCATGCCAGCGCATACCATCATGGGCGCCGGGGAAATGACCTTTGTCGGCGACAGCAGTGAACGCTCCGCCGAGGCAGGGGCGCGGGCCGAGGCGGCCTTTGCCGAAATCTGCGGCGATGTGCCGGGGGCGCGCTATTTGAACTTCGAAGCCAGTTGCGACAGCATCATCTCGGCCCTGGGATACTCCTATGATTTGATCATGGTGGAGCGGCTGTCCAGCGAAGATGGACCCACGGCCGACAATCTGAATGCCGCCCTGTTTGAAACCGGCCGGCCGGTGCTGCTCATACCACCCAGGGCGGACGGGGCCTCGGCCGATCGCGTGGCGATTGCCTGGAACGGCACGATGCAGAACGCCAGGGCAATCAAGTCAGCCCTGCCGTTGCTGCAGGGTGCCAAGGATATCGTCCTCTTGAAGGGCAGCGGCGCCGGCGCCGTCGATATGGGGCCGCTTTCGGAATATCTTGCCACCTATGATTTATCCACCAGGGTGGTCGACTATGATTCCGAACGCCTAACCGCCCGTGGCCGTGGCCGCGCCCTGATTACTTCCGTCCTGCAACTGGATGCCAATCTCCTGGTCACTGGCGCCTTCGGCGAGAGCCGGCCTAGCGTTCTTGCCGGATTGGGGCGCGCCACGCGTAAGATCGTCACGGCGGCGCCATTTTCGGTTCTGCTGCAAAGTTAGGAATATTCAATGTTGCTGGAAAATCAGGTCGTCGTGGTCACCGGGGCCGGCAGCGGCATCGGTGCCGGCATCGCCCGGGCCATGGCCCAGGCTGGGGCCAAGGTGGTGTGCGCCGACATCAATTCGGAAGCGGCCCGTGGTATAGCGGATGATTTAGCCAATGGCGGGGCGGACAGCCTGGCCTTGGGGGCGGATGTCGGAGATGTCGATGGCATTGAGGCCATGCTGGATGCGACGACGGAGCATTTCGACCGTTTGGACGTCATCGTCAACAATGCCGGTGTCACCCGCAAGGCCTATATCATGGACCTGACGGAAGCGGATTGGGACCGCATTCACCGGGTCAATGCCAAGGGCGTGTTCTTTTGCCTACAAGGCGCGGCGAATGATTGAACAGGGGGGCGGGCGCATCATCAACATGGCCTCCATCGCCGGCCGGGGCTATCCCGGCACCTCGAACGCGGCCTATGCGGCCTCGAAAGGCGCCGTCATCGCGCTGACCAGAACGGCAGCGCAGCAACTGGGCCGCCATAACATCACGGTCAACGCAATTTGCCCCGGCGTCACCCGCACCGATCTGCTGGAGCAGATTTTCGCCACCCAGCAGGAAACCGACGGCATCAGCCGGACGGAGGCCGAGGCCCGCGCCGCCCGCCCGATCCCGCTGCGCCGGATCAACGAGCCCGAGGATATCGCGGCCATGGCGGTATTCCTGGCCTCCCCCGGCGCCCGCAATATCACCGGCCAGGCCTATAACGTGGACGGTGGTCTGATCACCAGCTAGTTCATGGAAGCGGTACTGAAAGATGGGCTCGAATTCGCTGCCGGGTACTCATTCGCGCTGAGCCTGTTGTTTTTTCTGCCCGCCATATTGGCCTTCCTGCTCTCCCATGCCCGCCGTTGGGCTATTCTGATCCTTCTACTCACACTTGGTTGGACCGGCGTCGGCTGGCTGGTGGCGCTGATCTGGTCATTGTCGGGACGCAAACGCTGATTGACAACCGGGACATATTCCGGGACCTTGCGTCCCGGTAAGAGTGTGGAGGTTAAATTGCGCTTGCTGTTGGCGATTTTATTGCTGGCCCTACCCGCCACGGCGTGGGCGGAAATCGGCCGGATCAAGCTGACCATCGGCCAGACCTCGGTTCAGCGGGACGGCAAGACCGCGCCCGCCAGGGTCGAACAGGCGGTCGAAACCT
Organism: Alphaproteobacteria bacterium; assembly: GCA_030747035.1. Classification (GTDB taxonomy): domain Bacteria; phylum Pseudomonadota; class Alphaproteobacteria. The sequence continues at coordinate 23,004 of JASLLM010000019.1, forward strand.
CCGATGTGATCATCACCGGCAAGGACGGCCGCATCAGCATCGTCTTCAAGGACAATAGCCGTTTCTCCGCCGGCCCCAACAGCCGCATCGAATTGACCATCTTCAAATTCAATCCGGGCAAGCGCGACGGCGAATTTATCACCAAGCTGGATCAGGGCACATTAGCCATGATTTCAGGCAAGATTGCCAAGCAGCGCAAGGACGCCATGAAAGTACGTACGCCTGCTTCCATCTTGGGCGTGCGCGGCACCAAATTTCTTGTCAAGGTCGATCCCTAGCGTCTAGCGGCCGTAACCACCGGCTTACGGCGCGGGACGCCAGCGCAGGGCCATGATGGCAACATCGTCGAAGGCCGGCGCGTCACCGGTGAAATGATTGACCGCCTGCAACAGCCCCGTGCAGACCACCTCCGCCGCGGCGTTCCGCTCCAACCCCTGCAAATAGGTTGAAATCCTATCGGCACCGAACAGGACCTGATCGCCGCCTCTGGCCTCGGTCACTCCGTCGGTGAACAGAACCAGCAAATCGCCCGAATTCAGCTGCGCCTCTTCAATCGGATAGGGAAAGTCCTCCAACACGCAAAGCGGCGGCCCGCCGGCGGATTCCAGGCTCCGCGCCGGCTGGTCCGGGCCCAGCAACAACGGTGCGTCGTGGCCCGCATTGCAATACTGCAGCCGCCCGGTTGTTGTATCCAGCAGGCCGGCAACGGCGGTGACGAACAGCATGGCCGGATTTTCCCGCGCGATTTCACCGCTGGCGACACTGATCATCTCGGCCAGGCCGCCATCACCCCGCAAGGCGGCGCTCTTGCACAACGCCTTGCTCAAGGCCATGAACAGCGAGGCGCCGACCCCCTTGCCCGAGACATCGCCGATCAGGAAAAACAATTGCCTGTCATCAACCATGAAGGCGTCGTACAGATCACCGCCGACCTCGCGCGCCGGCTCCAATACAGCGTGGAAATCGAGGTTATCCGGGCAGCCCGCGATATCTTTGGGATCGGGCAGGATACCAAGCTGAATTTCCCTGGCCGCGTTCAATTCGCCCCCCATGCGCGCGGTTTCCAGCTTCTCCCGCGCCAGGGCCCGGTCCAGGGCGCGTTTTAGCCTGTTGGCATGTGAATAGCCGGTGCTGATCAGGAAGGCGGTAAGCAGGCCATTGCCCAGCAATACCGGGCTGGGATCCAGCAATAACCGGTCCCGGACAAATAGCGCGATGAAAAGCCCAAGGGTCAATGCCGCTGGCACCACATAGATCGCGGCCAGGCGCCAGGGCGTCGCATCGCGCCCCGCCAGGACCAGAAATCCGCCCAGCAAAAGCAGCAGGCCGGCCTCGGCCCATCTTGCCCAGGGCGGACGCACCAGACGATGTTCACCCAAAAGGTTTTCGATCATCTGCGCCTGGATTTCGATGCCATCCATGGCGGCGGAAACCGGCGTCGGCGGCGTGTCGTGCAGACCCAGGCCGGTAGCCCCGATCAACACGACCTGATCGGCGAAATCCTTGTCGGAAATCTTGTCTTCCAGCACATCCAGGGCCGAAACCCAGCGTCTGGGATCGGACGGCGAAAAATGCAGCCGCACCTTGCCGTTGGCATCCAGGGGCAGAAAGGATTGACCTATATGCATGCCAACGACACCGTCGGCATCGCTGTCCAAACGCATGTTCTGCTGGCCCAGGGCGACACGCAGGACCTCGACCGACAGGCTGGGATAGATCTCTGCCCCTACCCGAACCACGGCGGGAACCGTACGGATGGCGCCGTCGGGTCCTGGTTGATTGTTCAAGAAGCCATGTCCCTGGGCGGCGATATCTATGCTTTCAACATTCGCCAGGTGACCGCTAAAGCTCAGCAAATGGTTGTGCGGCGGCGGTCCATTGATTTGAACGGTGCTTGGCTTGTCCGGCGGCTGGGCCATTGGGTCATTCAAACCGGCGCGGCCGACCACCACCGGCAGGGTAAACATCCGTATGGCGAAAAGATCATCGTTGTTGGGCAGGGCCGCCAGTTGGCTGCGCATATCGACATCCAGCCCGGGATACCGCGCCACCAGTTGGGCCGGGCTGTAACGATCGGCCTCGGGCATCAGGATATCCAGGCCAATCGCAAGGGCCCCGGCCGCGGCGGCTTTTTCAACCAGCGCCGCAAGTTCGGTCCGCGGCCATGGCCACTGGCCGATCGCTTTCAGGCTGGCCTCGTCAATATCGATGATGACCACGGGCAACCGCTCCAGAGGCCTGGGATGCAGACGCTGATAAAGATCGAAAATACCGTTGGCCAGGCCGGGCCACGCGGTCGGCAATATCCAGGGCAATAACAGCAATGGCATCAGCAACATCAGGGCGGGCCAGCGCGGCGTCAGCCAATTGCCGGATTTGACGGCACGAGCGGTCGGGGCGTTCACCGGCCGTACCTAGAGCTCGATTTCCAGGCCGTCATACGCCATCGAAACTTGCAGTGGTTGGCCTTGGTTCATGATTTCGGCATAGCGTCTGGTTTCTTGGTGAATCCGTTGCAGGTCATAGTCATCGTAAATCGGCTCGTGATGGAACAAGCAATAATGCGCGACACCCGCCCTATGGCACAAATCCACACCAACGATATTGGATGAATGGCCCCAGTCCTGTTTCACCGAAACCATGTCGGCCAGGGAATACATGGCATCAAAAACCAGCAAATCCGCGCCTGCCAGGAAATCAACGAATTGCCGCGTCTCGCTTTCGGAGTCCTGCTTGTGCTCGCCGTCGGTCGAATAGACGGCGGATTTTCCGTTCCGTTCAAGGCGATAACCATAGGAATCGCCTGGGTGATTCTGCTTTATCGCGGCAATGTCAAAGCCCGCGATCCGATACTTTTGCCCCGGCTGCATCTGGTGAAAGGCGAATTCCGCGCCCATGTCTTCCCAATGTACCGGAAAACACGGGTCCGACTGCTGCCGGCGAAAGGCATCCTCCATCACCGTGTGACAACCATGAATGTGAATTTCGTTACCCGGAATATAGGCCGGCGCGAAAAACGGCAGGCCCATGATGTGATCCCAATGGACGTGGGATAGAAAGACATCGTAACGCCGCGGCTGCCCGGGGCCGTAGTCCTGCATCACCTGCTGGCCCAACTCCCGCAGGCCCGATCCCATATCGCAGATCACCGTATTGTCGCCGCCGATAATCTCCACGCACGAGGAATTACCGCCATAACCATGGCTGGTGGCGAAATCCAGTTCCCCCTCGATGAAGGCATCCAATGCCGCCTCGGACGGGAACGAACGGCCCTCGGCCCGGCGCAGGGCGGCCCGCACCTTGTCGCGCACGCCATCGCCGCCCAATGCCACCGGTAATGAACCGCGCGTACCCCAGAACCGCAGCCGCATTGCGCTATCCCATATGCCCAGGCAGGTTCCGGCCCATCACTCCTGCCGGGTAAGGGCAGCAATCGCAGCGGCCCTGTCCTCGTAGACCGGAAAAACCATATCGAACCTGCTGATTTGAAAAATTTCCCGCATTTGTTCGCCCAGTGCGGCCACGGCAATCCGACCGCTCTGTCCCTTGCATTGTTTCGCCGCCAGCATCAGTACGCGAAGTCCGACACTGCTCATATATTCGACCGCCGAGAGGTCGAGCACGATGGCGACGCCGTCTTCCCGGCAGTCCTCCAGCCGGGGCAACAAGGCATTCTGAAAAGCCTCCACGGACGTATGATCGATGCGGCCGGCGGGGCACAGCACCCGGACATCTCCAACCGCTTCTTCCAACACCTCTCCACCCCCCGATCCGCCGGCACGGCTGTCACCATGACATCCGCTCGCCATTGTCCCTCAGCGAATTCTGAAATAAAGGGTAGGCCGACTGTCGGCATGGATCAAGCCGTTGGGTGAGGCAATTTTCCAACCCTCAGAAGCCCAGGCGAGGAGGTGAACGACGTGTCAGCCGAATGAATACAGGCTCAACAACGTGGTGCCCCAGATCACCATGCCGGCGGAGAAAATCCAAAGTGTTGAAAACCAACTATCCGTATACCTGATGCCCATGACAGGTCTCCAGTTTGGTTAATTTCCAGTTAGGAATGATTCCCAGGCGCGGTAGTGACCGCCATCACTATGGGGAGAATTTCTTCCCTTAAGGTATCCCTGAATTTGGCGAAAATTACCCGATTATTGGGCTACGGGGTGTTCAGGCCTGCTTGCGCTCGCTGGGACGCCAGCCGGAAATGTCCTTGACCGGCCGGCCGAACAGATAACCCTGGCCATAGCGGACGCCGATATCGATGAGGAAGTCGGCCGAGGCCTCCAACTCCACCATTTCGCCCACCGTATCGATTTCCAAATCCTTGCACAGGGTGGCGATGGTGCGCAGAAAGGCTTTCCCCCTGGCGCTGTCTTGTGCCTCCTGAACGTAGACGCCGTCGATTTTTACACAATCGACATCCAAGGCACGCAGGTACTGAAATGCGGCCGAGCCGGAGCCAAAATCATCAAGGCATACGGCATGGCCCAATTTGCGCAGGGAATTGAGAAATTTGCCGGTGGTTTCCAAATCATGGATGGTCGAGGACTCGGTCACTTCAAACTGCAGCCAGCTCCGTGGCGGCGAAAAATGACCCAGCAACTGGATCAGTTTTTCCAGGAACGCCGGTGTTTCCAACGAACGGCCGGAAACATTGATCGCGACGGACAATTCGCGGCCCTGTTTGTTGACGGATTCCAGAAAACGCATGACCCGGGCGCACATGGCCAGATCGAAATCGGCGATGACGCCGGCGTCCTCGGCGAAGGATATGAATGGGTAGGGAGAATCTTCAGCTCCTGCCCCCGGCAGCCGCAACAAGGCTTCGTAATGGTCCACATCCCGGCTGGTCAGTTCCACGATCGGCTGAAAATAGACCTCGAATTCGCCGGCTGAGACCGTCTTCTTGAAAGAGACGATCTTACCCCGCACCTCTTCCAGCATCGTTTGATAGCCTTGCTGCAAATCCTTGACGGTAAATTTGCTGCGCTTTTCGGAAAATTTATTGATCGTATACAACAGCGCCTTGGCGTCATCGAAGTCCGACAACTCTTCGCCACCCAGATCCACCGATGCCGTGTTTACCGTGACGCCGGTACCGTCGGGATCGGTCGCCTTGGCCCGGACGGTGATCATTTCCTCAAGATTGACGATATCGGTCCCTGGGTCGTGAACAACGCCGAACATATCGTTGCCGATATGCGCCGCCGTTCCGCCATCGATTGCCTGGGCTTGAATATAACCGTTGATGTCCGACATCAGGCGCGCCGCGCCATCTTCGTCCATGCGGCTGATCAAGGCGGTCAAACCCTCCAAATCCAGCATGGTCAGAACCGCCGGGCGTTCGCCACTGCTGGCCGAGCCGATGGCCTCGTGGGCGATTTCCGCGAATTTTTCCTTGTCGATCAACTCGACATTATTGGCAATTGCCGCATTGCCGCGGTTCAGGGATAGGAACAGGCCGCCGCCATTGATGGGCAGATAGGTGCCGCGCAGTTCAAGGAACAGGGGCTCGCCCTCATCTTGCAGCAGGCGCAGATGCATCGGGCCACAGCGGCCTTGCTTGACCGCAATGTCGAAACCGGCCGATACCATGGCACGTTCTTCCGGCACGATCAGATCCAGGAATTTTTTTCCGTTCAGGCCGCTGCCTTCCTTGCCCGTCAAGGCGTTGACGGCGCCGGTCACATAGCGGATTTTTTGTTCGCTATCGAGCTCGACAAAGGCATCCGCGGCGGAAAATGCAAAGGCGACGAAGCGGTCTCTATCCCGCCTCACCTCGCCGCTTTCCCCGGACTTATCGCTACTACTCATGGCTCACCGTATTGCCCGCAACCAACTTTCTTGGACGGTTCGTATCGTTACTAACTGGCAATTATGAAAACGACATTAAGATTACAAAAATAGAATACGCCCACACTTCTACGATAGTATGTAAAAACGCCCATGAAAGTGGAGGCAGACCATAACGAGGAGCCATTGAACACCCAGGAAACTGCCATCGCCGCGAGGCGGCTGTCGCGTTGGCTGGCGATCGCCGGCCGCGTCCTGTGGTTGGAACTAATCAGCGGCTTTGCCTTGCTTAGTGCGTATGTCTTTATACAGCGGCTGGGCGGGGATAATCCGGGCGCCGATTTCATTATCTATTACGCAGCCTCGCTGCTAACCCTCGGCGGCGATCCGGGCGCCATATTTTCCTGGCCGGCATTGCAAGAAGCCCAAGCCGGCGTTATCGGCAAGACGATCGACTATCTGCCCTGGCTGTATCCGCCGCCCCTGCTGTTGCTCGCCGCGCCGCTTTCAGCGTTGCCCTATATTCCCGCCCTTGGATTTTGGATAGCGGCGCAACTGGCCATGCTGGCGGCGGCCGTAAGGACCCTGGGCGGGACGGGCTGGACCATTTTGGCGGCATTTGTCTTCCCCGCCACCATCAACAATATATTGGTGGGTCAGAACGGGGCCCTTAGCGCGGCTCTGCTGGGCGGCGGTCTGGCCCTGTTGAACCGCCATCCGGCAATTGCCGGGGTTCTGTTCGGCCTGCTGATCTATAAACCCCATCTGGCCATCCTGTTGCCCTTTGCCTTGCTGGCGGCTAGCGCCTGGCGGGCCCTGGCCGCCGCATTGGCCAGCGCCCTAGGCGCATCACTGCTGAGCATGGCGGTGTTCGGCATGGAACCATGGTCGGCCTTCCTGGCAAGCACGTCGGCGGGCACCAAGGCCCTTGAATACGGCAGCGCGCATTGGCCCAAAATGGCCACGGTATTCGCCGCCCTCCGCCTGCTGGGCGCCGAGGTTTCATTGGCTTATGCCGGCCAGGGCATCGCGGCGCTGTTCGCGGTCGTCGCGGTGGTCTTGATATGGCGGCGGCGGCAGGCGCGGTCCTGGCGCGCGCCGGCGCTGATCATCGCGACGTTCCTGGCCACGCCCTATGCCTTTTTCTATGACCTCGTGGTTCTGATCTTCGCCATTCTGTGGCTGCAGCGGCCGGGGCTGTCCCAGGGCGGCCGCATGATATTGGCGCTGCTGTGGCTGGCGCCGGTGGCCCTTTGGCTGCTGGCCCGCTACAGCCAGATCTCCCTGTGGCCGCTATTGCTGGCAGGCTGTCTGGCCTGGATCTATTCACAGGCCCGGAAGGCGGAGTGACATGGCGGTATGCCGGTCCCAGCGGGACTGCTATTCTTGGCCAAAATCGGCACCTTACGCAGGGAACGGCAAAATATGGACATTCGCGGATTAATGCGCCGGGCGGTCAGTTTCAACAGCGATCGGGAGGCTGTTGCCCACGGCGACCGGCGGCTTACTTTCGCCCAATCCTGGCAGCGCGGCCTGCGCCTGGCCAATGCCCTTTTGGAAATGGGCCTGAAACCTGGCGACCGGGTCGGTTCCCTGGAAGACAACGGCATACCGGCGGTGGATTTCTTTGTCGCCGCCGCCGCCGCCAATCTGGTCCGCGTGCCCCTTTATCCCCGCAACAGCGCGGAGACCCACGCCCATATGCTGGGCCATACGGGTTGCCGGGCGGTCATCGCCTCGACCGAATACGTGGCCGAGTTGGATGGACTGCTGGAACAACTGCCGGACTTGGAACGGATCATCGTCCGCGACGACGGCTACGAAGATTGGCTGGCGGGTTTTCCCGATGATGATCCCGATGTCCCCGTCGATGCCGATGATTATTTCATCGTCCGCCATACGGGCGGCACCACCGGACTGCCCAAGGGCGTTGCCTACACCCACCGCGCCTGGCTGGCGGCCGGGCGCGATTGGACGTTTCTGTTCCCGCCGATCGAACCCGGCGACAAATGTCTGCATGTCGCGCCGATCAGCCACGGTTCGGGCTATTTGTTCGTGCCCATGTGGCTCAGCGGCGCCTGCAACGTCCTGCTGGACCATTTCGATGCCGCCGCCGCCATGGATTGCATCGAGGCGGAGCCGATCCAGTATCTTTTCGTTGTTCCGGCCATGCTGAACCTGATGAACCGGGATCCGCGCGCCCGGGAGCGGGATTTTTCCAAGTTGAAATGCATGCAGGTAGGCGCCGCCCCCATTGCCGATGATACCGCCCTGACCGCACGGGAAATCTTCGGTGATACGCTGTGGCAAGGCTATGGCCAGACCGAGGCCGTGCCCGTGACCATGATGGGCCCGCGGCAGTGGTTCGCGGAGATCGAGGGTTCCGAGCCGCTGCGTTCCTGCGGCCTGGTGCTGCCCTTCGCCGATGTGGAGATCTGGGACGAGGACAACAACCCCCTGCCCCAGGGTGCGGAGGGCGAGATCGCCCTGCGTTGCGATGGACATATGGCCGGCTTTTGGGAGGACCCGGAGGCCACGGCCGAGCGCATGGCCGATGGCTGGGTGCTAACGGGGGACATCGGCATGATCGACCGCAACGGCTATCTCTACCTGTTGGACCGGGCCGGCGACATGATCGTCTCGGGCGGCTACAACATCTATCCGGCCGAGTTGGAGAACGTGCTGTGCGATCACCCCGACATTGTCGAGGCGGCGGTCTTCGCGGTCCCCGACGAGCGCTGGGGAGAAAGCCCCCTGGCCGTCTGCACCATCAGCGCGGATAGCGCGGCCACGGAAGAGGAACTGGTGCAATTCTGCGCCGAACGGCTGGGCTCATATAAACGCCCAAAAAAGGTCGTGCTGACCACGGAGCCGCTACCGAAAAGCGCCGTCGGTAAAATTCAACGCAAGGTCCTGCGGGAGCCCTACTGGCAAGGCCATGACCGGAGGATCTCCGGTAACTGAATATTGGCGCCGACGAGCGTCCTGAAAATGAGAAGCCGGCCGCCGAGGTTTCCCTCAAGACGGCCGGTTCTGATGCCACATAACCGAATGGGTTGTCGGTGTCGGAATTTCGGAGTTCGAATTAGGCCAGCATTTGCCACATATATGCCAGGCCAGCGACCGAAATTGCCCAGCCCACCGCAACCAGGAAGAAAACCGACTGCGAATGTTTTACGGGCGACGCCGCCTCGGTCCTGATTGTTGAAACCGCCATTATGACTTCTCCTACAAGATATCCACCGATCGCTCACATGCCCGCCGATACGCTGGCGGTAATTGAGCATTACGAAGCAAGATGTGTGCCATCCGTCACTCTGGCAAAGTCCGGCTGATATTTGCCGTTTCTTGCCGTGGAAAGCATGCGGACCGTCTCGTTTTGGCACGCCCAGCCGTAATTTTTTGTCCCATTCCGAGACCCCCGCGCCCGGTCGCGACGCTGGCGGCGGCGCGCGGCAGCAGGATGCATGGCAATAATTTGGTAACAATCGCTAATCAGTTCGAAAGAATTCCCGCGTTAGTGTTTGCGGGCCGCGAGCACGAGAGATTAGCAAGGTAAGGCCAAGACCATGTCCGTACTGACAAGAAAGCACCGCCTGCCCGTAACCTTGATGCCGCCGCGCCTGCGCGCGGATGAGCATAC
>JASLLM010000001.1 GCA_030747035.1 Alphaproteobacteria bacterium
CAGACCAGACAAAATAGCCTCAATCACCCGGAGAGAATGGGCGATCGTGTCATGACTTATGGCGACTGGTATTATTCGTTGCGCAATAGGGGCGCCGGTTTCTGGCTGAGCGCCAACCAGGTCCCCAACATACCCGCGCCAACCGTTACGAACAGGCAAATCAGCGCTGTCATCAAGACGCCGTTGGGCAACCAATACCAGGGCATGCCCATGATTTGCGCCACCACCGCGTAGGCCGCCGCCGTCCCCACACCCGCCGCCAAAACCGCGGTAATCAGCCCTAAAAGGCTATACTCCAGAAAATAAGTCGCCAGCACGCGCCCTCTGGTTGCGCCCAACACTTTCAAAACCACCGCGTCATAGACCCGGCGGCGGTGCGTGGCTGCGATGGCACCGGCCAGGACCAGGACGCCCGCGGCCAGGGTCACGGCGGCGGTGGAACGGACGGCGATGCCAATACTGCGCAGGATCTGGTTGACCGCTTCCAAGGCCTCACGGATGCGGATCGCCGTAATATTGGGGTAGGCATCGGTCACCGCGACTTGCAGGGGCAGTTCCGCCGCCTCGTCCGCCTTGGCCGTGGCGATGAAGGTATGCGGTGCGCCTTCCAGGGCGCCCGGGGCGAACACGATGACGAAATTGATGCCCAGGGTAGACCAATCGATCCGGCGCAGATTGGCGATCGTCGCCTCAATTTCCCGGCCCAGGACGTTCACGGTCAGGCGGTCGCCGACGCCGATCCCCATCCCCTGGGCGATGGCCGCATCAAACGAGATTAGGGGCGGCCCCGCGTAGTCGGCGGGCCACCATTCGCCAGCCACGATTTCCGCGTCGGGCGGCGGCGGACCGGTGTAGGTCAGGCCGCGGTCGCCGCGCACGGCCCAGGCGGCTTCGGGGGCCACGGCAACCTTGGCAGCGTCCTCGCCGTTGATCTTGACGATGCGGCCGCGCATGGCCGGTACCCGCTCCACCTCGTCCACGCCGCGAATGGCGGTGGCCAGGGCATGAAAATCTTCCGCCTGTTCGGGCAGGATATCGATGAAGAAAAATGCCGGCGCCCGTTCCGGCAGACGCTCGGTCACTTGCAGGTTCATATTGCCCTCGACCCCGATTACCGCCACCAACACCGACAGACCGAGTCCGAACGACTGCACCACCGGAATGGTCGCGGAACCGGGCCGATAGAGGTTGGTCAGGGCCAGGCGCAATATGGACCGGCGCGGCCGGGGCAGGCGCCGTGTCAGATCGACGATACCAAGGCCTGCCGCCAGAAAAGCCCCCATGGCGGCGGCGGCACCACAAACGAACCAGATGGCGAAACGCCGTTCTTCCGCCGTCAGTATCGCCAGCCCGGCAAGGGCGGCGAAGGTTAGAACGGACATGGCGATATAGCGCCATGGCGGTTTTGCCGCCATGGGCGCGGCCAGATCCCGAAACAGGGCGCCCGCCGGCACCCCCTGAGCCCGCGCCAGGGGCCAGATGGCGAACGCCAACGCGGTAAGAAAGCCATAAACCGCCGCCAGCAACAGCGGCAAGGGATGCAAATCAAAGCGCACCTGGAATGGCAGCAACTCCGCCAACAGACCCGACAGCAACATCGGCGTACCGGTGCCGATCACCAGACCAACAAGCACACCGACGGACGTCACCGCCAAAACCAACAGCAAATAGACCTGAAAGATCAGCCGCGCCGGCGCACCAAGGCATTTCAGGGTCGCGATGGTGCCCGTCTTGCCCTCTAGGAAACTCCGCACCGCGTTACCGATGCCCAGGCCACCCACCAACAGCGCCGTCAGACCCACCAGGGTCAGGAAAAGCCGCATGCGGTCGATGAAACGTCTCAGACCCGGCGCGCCATTGCGCACGTCGCGGATCCGCCAGCCGGCGTCGGGAAAGCGCGCCTTCAAATCCTCGATCCAGTTGACCACATCTTCGCCCTGGGGCAAGGCGATGCGATAGCGGTATTTCACCTGGCTGCCCTCGCGGACCAAATTGGTCGCCTCCAGCGAAGCCTTGGAGACCATCAGGCGCGGGCCCAGGACAAAGGAATCGGCACCTCGGTCCGGCTCCCGCTTTATCGCCGCGGTTATGCGATAGGTCGCCTCACCCACCCGCACAGGGTCGCCGATCTTCAGTTTCAGGCGCTGCAACAGAACCGGCTCCGCCACCGCGCCTGGGAGGCCGTCCCGCAGCGCAAGAGCACTGGCCAAATCCTGATCCGGCTGTAATTGCATGCGGCCATAAAGGGGATAGGGATCGTCCACGCCTTTCAGTTCGATCAGGCCCCGTTCCCGGCCGTCCGGCCGTCTGGCCATGGAGCGCATTTCGATTACCCGGCTGAGCCGCCCCGCCGCCTGCATATGGGCCAGTTGCGCCGCACTGGCGGGTTGGTGCGAGAGACGCAGTTCCACATCACCGCCCAACAGCAGCCGGCCATCCCGGCGCAAGCCGTCAACCAGGGCATCGGACAGGGAACCGACCCCGGCAATGGCGCTGACGCCAAGGACGACACACAACAGAAAAACGCGAAAGCCGCGCAGACCGCCGCGCAATTCCCGCCGGGCAATGGCAAAGGCCAGGCTGGCAAACATCAGTCGGCCGCCAGGGTGCCGGCTTCGTCCAACAGGCCATCGCGCATATAGACAATACGGTCGCAACGCCGTGCCAGAGCCGGATCATGGGTGATCAGGATCAGCGTGCTGTTAACCGCCTGGTGCAAACGGAACATCAGATCGATGATCGCCGCGCCCGTGGCCCCATCCAGGTTGCCCGTGGGCTCGTCCGCCAGCAGCAGGCTTGGATTGCCGACCACGGCGCGGGCCAGGGCAACACGCTGTTGCTCGCCGCCCGACAACTGGGCCGGATGGTGGCGCAGGCGATGTTGCAAGCCCACTTCGGCCAGGGCCGCTTCCGCGCCTGCGAAGGCATCCCGCTGGCCGGCAAACTCCAGCGGCATGGCGACGTTTTCCAGCGCCGTCATGGTCGGAATCAGATGGAACGACTGAAATACGATACCCACGTGGTCGCGGCGAAACAGCGCCAGGGCATCCTCGCCCATGGCATGCAGGCCCTGCCCGGCAACCCCAACACTGCCACGGCTGGGCCGCTCCAAACCCGCGATGATCGCCATCAGGGTGGATTTGCCCGAGCCCGAGGGGCCGACCAAGCCAACCGCTTCACCCTTGGCGACAGACAAGCTGACACCGCGTAAGATGTCGACCGGCCCGGCCTCGCTTGGCAGGGTCAAATGCACATCGTCCAGGTCGATCATCATGCCGTCAGAATTCACCGTCATTCGCCTCCACGCCCGCAGGGTATCCATGCCAAATGGCTACGTCACGCAGGTTGTCAAGGTGCTGGCGTTTTTGGCCTGTTTTCTGGCCGCGGTTTCCAACAGCGCCCCGGCCCGGGCCGGCGAGAAAGTGGTCCTGACCTTTGGCGACAGCCTGACCGCGGGTTACGGCCTGCCGGCGGCGGATGGCTTCGTGGCCCGGCTGCAAGACTCCCTGCGGGCGCATGGCAGCGCCGTGCGGGTGAAGAACGGCAGCGTTTCCGGCGATACCTCCGCCGGCGGACGGGCCCGCCTGGCCTGGACGCTGAAGGGACAAATAGACCTGGTAATCCTGGAACTGGGCGCCAACGACGGCCTGCGCGGCGTCCGTCCAAGCGTGACCCGGCGCAATCTGGACGCCATTCTGACCGAACTGGGCCGGCGCGGCATACCTGTCCTGCTGGCCGGCATGCTGGCACCGCCGAACCTGGGCGCGGAATTTGGCCGGGCCTTCAACAGCATCTATCCCGATCTGGCGCGCCGCCACGACGTCGCCCTGTATCGCTTCTTCCTGGAAGGCGTAGCGGCGCAGCCGCATTTGAACCAACGGGACGGCCTGCATCCCAACGCCGCCGGCGTCCAGGTCATTGTCGATGCCATCACGCCACATGTGCTAAAATTGCTGGATTCACAAGAATAGGGGGAATGGCGTGCGCCTGTTCGTGGCGATCCCGCTGCCGGATCGAATTAAGGACACCCTGACCGCAATATGCGGCGGTGTTGACGAGGCACGCTGGCGGGAGCGCGAGCAGTTGCACCTGACCTTGCGTTTCATTGGCGAGGTCGATGGCGCCATGGCCCGAGATATCGACGATGTCCTCTATCAGATCGCGGCGCCGGCATTTTCGCTGACCCTGCGGCATACGGGATTCTTCAGCGAGCGGAAACTGGCGCGGGTGCTGTGGGCCGGGGTTGAGGATGACACGGCATTGCGTCACCTGCATGGCAAGATCCAGCATGGCCTGTCCGCCATCGGCCTGTCGCCCGAACGCCGCCGCTATCACCCCCACATCACCCTGGCGCGCCTGCCCGGCCTGGAAAGCAGAGAGGCCGAGGGCTATGCCGCCCGGCACAGCGAATATGCCTCGCCGTCCTTCATCGTGGACCGGTTTTGTTTATTCTCTTCCCACCTGGCACGGGAGGGCGCGATCTATACAGTGGAAGCGGAATACCAATTGCTGTTGGAGGGCTAGATAATGCGCATCGTTATTCTGACCGGTGCGGGCATCTCGGCGGAATCGGGCATCGACACGTTTCGCGGCGAGGACGGCCTATGGAGCAAGGTCAATATCGAAGACGTGGGCACGCCGGACGCCTTCGCCCGCGATCCCGCCCTGGTGCATGATTTCCACAACCAATTTCGCCGCAGCCTGGAAAACCACCAGCCAAACGTGGCCCATCTGGCATTGGCCAAGTTGGAGGCGGAGCATCCCGGCACCGTCCTGATCGTTACCCAGAATGTGGATAATCTGCACGAAAGGGCCGGCAGCCAGAATCTGATCCACATGCACGGCGAATTGTACAAAGTACGCTGCCAGGCCTGTGAAGCCGTCTATCATTGGACCGATGATCTGAGCGTGAAAAGCAGCTGTCAACGCTGCCAGGCGGCGGGCCAGATGCGGCCGCATGTGACCTGGTTCTATGAAATGCCCATGCGGATGGACGAGATTCAGCGGGCCCTGGCGGCGTGCGATCTGTTCCTGTCGATCGGCACATCGGGCAATGTTTATCCGGCGGCCGGCTTCATCGCCGATATTCGCCGGATGGGCCGGGCCCACAGTGTTGAACTGAATCTGGAACCATCCGAAGGCAGCAGCCTGTTCGCCGAATGCATTCACGGCCCGGCAGGCGAAGTCGTCCCGGTCTTTGTGGATCAGCTACTGGAGTCTTCGATGGATGCCATTTCGGCGTCGGAAAAGCCAAAGTGATGGCCGATTTCGTGGATCAGGACGTGACGCACCAGATCGCCGAGGTCTTCGCCGCTTTCGATCCAATAATCCAGCAAAGACAGGCGATAAAGGAAGATCATGTCCACGTCGTCAGGCACCTGAGCGACGCTCCTGTCCCGCAAATTGATCCCACGGTACATGCCCAACAGGTCGTACGGTCCATCAAGGTCCATGGTGCGCACGGTCTCGTCGTCCGGCAAATCGACGACCCGGACCACCAGATCGGTCAGCTCCCGGCGCAGGGAAGCGGGAATGCGGGCCAGGGTGGCCCGTGCCAGATCCTCGATCTCCGCCAGACTGGGCGCCATGCGGTCGCGTTGTCCCATGGGGGGCAGTTTAGCGCGACAAAGACGCAGGCGATACCGGGGCCGGCACCATGATCTGGCGATTTACGGCAATGATGGTGCTGCTGCTGGGCGCGGCCATTCCTGCCTTGCCGGCGCGGGCGGATTTTTCCGCCGGGCTAAGGGCCTATGGCCAAGGCGATTTTGCCACCGCGCGGATGGAATGGGAAGGCGGTGAGACCGGTGATGGGACGAAGGGCGCCATGGCCCACTACCGTCTGGGTCTAATGCTGGTGCATGGCATCGGCGTAGACAGGGAACCCGACATCGGTCTGGCCTGGCTGCGCAAGGCCGGCGACGAAGGCCTGGCCCTGGCGCAGCTCGATTTGGCGGAGTTGCTGTTCAAGGGCGCCGATCTGCCCCAGGATTACGGCGAAGCCTTGAAATGGAGCCGGCAGGCAGCCAAATCCGGCAAGGCCCTGGCCCGTTACTACATGGGCCGGCATTTCGACCGGGGCCTGGGCGTCGATCTGGACTATCACGAAGCACTGAAACATTTCAAATATGCCGCCGAAAAAGGCGTGCCGCAGGCCCAGCGCCGCCTGGGCCAGTATCTCATCGCCGGGATTACCGTTGACGCGGACCCGGAACAGGGCCTGCACTGGTTGGAACTGGCAGCCGAGGGCGGCGACGGACTGGCCCAGTATGAAGTGGCCCGGCGCTACAATCTTGGCGAGAGCGTGGAAAAGGACCTGGCGAAAGCCCGCCAATTGTATACCCGCGCGGCAAGGGCCGGAAACGCCAAGGCGCAACATGATCTGGCGATGTTTCATATCAAGGGCCTGACCGGCGACAAAGACTTAAAGGAAGGGCGCTTCTGGCTGCAGCGGGCGGCCGCGACAGGCATTGCCCAGTCGCAATATCAGCTGGGCCGCCTGCAATTGACCGAACTGGCCGATCCACTGTTGATGTACCAGGCATTCGACTGGATCGGCCGGTCCTGGCGGCAAAATTACGCCCCCGGCAATGACCTGATCAACAAGCTCGCCAAGGAACTGGCGGGCCGCCTGCAGATCAACAGTTTGCGCGGCAAGATCGATCGCGACGCAACGACGTACTGCCTGCTCGCCTATGCCATTTCGGCCTGGAAGGATATCGATGACCACTGCGCCAAGACGGCGAAATTCGGCCAGGTTGTGGCACAATATGTCATGGGCCGTGTCAACGAATACGGCCTGGGCCGCCCGGTCGACCTGGAAAGGGCGGTGATTTGGTACCGCCAGGCAGCCCTTACCGGATTGCCGCGGGCCCAGAATGCCTTGGGCCGGATGAATTTGCGCGGCCGCAGCACCGCCCGCAACGCCAAACGCGGCGCAACGTGGGTACGCCAGGCGGCGGAACAGGGCTATCCCCCGGCCCAATTCAATTTGGGCTTCATGCATGAAACGGGTCTTGGCGTGCGGAAACAGGCAGTGGCGGCAGCGAACTGGTACCGCCGCGCGGCGGAGCGCGGACATGCCCGGGCGCAATACAATCTGGCGGCCCGGTTTATCAATGCCGACGGCTTGGTGCCCGATCCGGTACAAGCCTACAAATGGCTTATCCTGGCCGCCATTCCCCAGGGGGTGGACAGCAAGGAAGGCAAGGGCGTGGCAACCAAGGCGCGCCGTTCGCAACGGCTGTTGGCGGCGGGAATGACCCCGGCGCAACTGCAACAGGCCCGCCAGGCGGCGGCGGCCTTTAGGCCGAAATAACCTCATGCCCAAAAAAGCAACGGACCAACTACGGGGGAAACGCCGTCGCGAGGCGCTGGGCGAACTTTCCAGCTGGCATCTAAAGGCGGATCGGGACGCGATCGAGAAATCATTCACCTTCGACGATTTCAATGGCGCCTTCGGTTTCATGAGCCGCATCGCCCTGAAGGCCGAGGCCATGAACCATCACCCCGAATGGTCCAATGTCTACAACCGGGTCGATATCGTCCTGACCAGCCACGACGTCGGCGGGCTGAGCGAACGGGACATCGCTCTGGCCCGTTTCATCGATACGCTTGCCGGCGAAACGTCCTAGCGCGGCGCCATGCGGATGGCACCGTCCAGGCGGATGGTCTCGCCGTTCAGCATGACGTTTTCCACGATCTGCCGGGCCAGTTGGGCATATTCCTGCGGCTGGCCGAGTTTCTTCGGGAAGGGCACGCTGGCGGCCAGGGAGGTCCGCACATCGTCGGGCAAGGTTCCCAGCAAGGGCGTCTCGAAGATACCGGGCGCGATGGTGCAGACACGCACGCCCTTGTCCGCCAAATCGCGGGCCACGGGCAAGGTCATGCCGACGATACCGCCTTTCGAGGCGGAATAAGCGGCCTGACCGACCTGGCCGTCATAGGCAGCAACGGAGGCCGTGTTGATGACCACGCCCCGCTCCCCATCAGCCAGGGGCTCCAGCTCGACCATATCCGTGCTGGTCATACGGATGCAGTTGAAGGTACCGATTAGATTGATCTTGATGATGCGCTCAAACTGATCAAGCGGGTGGGGGGCGCCGCGGGACGTCGTCTTGATCGCCACGCCGGTGCCCGCGCAATTGACCAGAATTCGCGCCGTACCCAGGGCTTCCTTGGTCTCGCCGATGGCGGCGATCACGCTGTCCTCGGATGTGACATCGCATTTGCAAAAGATGCCGCCAACATCCTTGGCCACGGCCATGCCCTTGTCTTCCTGGATGTCCCAGATCGCCACATTGGCGCCGGCCGCTGCCAGTTCCCGCGCGGTGCCTTCGCCCAGGCCCGATGCGCCACCCGTAATGACTGCCACCTGTCCATCGATTTGCATGATGTACCACTCCCTTTTTTTGCTGAGACCATTTATGCCTCGTTGCCGCGTCATAGCAGATGCCCGGCGTATGGAGCAATCGTTGAAAACGCGGCGAAAGCGCTCATATGCCGGATATGAGCAAACTGGGGATGAAGCCCAAGGAAATTCGCGTTCGCCAGGATTTTTGGCCCAAGATCAGGCGTGTTCTGGGACGTGTCCCGTTCGCTTCCGAACTGATCGCCGCCTACTACTGCGCCATTGATCCTGCCACACCGGCGCACGTGAAGGCGATACTGCTGGGCGCCCTGGCCTATTTCATTGTGCCGGTCGATATGGTGCCGGATTTCATTGTGCTGCTGGGCTTCACCGACGATGCCGCCGTGCTGTTCATGGCGGTCAATCGGGTGCGCCGGCATATCCGGCCCGAACACCGCGAACGGGCACGGGAATATTTGGCCAATATTTAGTCCCTGGGCACCGCTGGCGGGTTGATGGCGGGTTGGGTCGGTTCCGGCTTGCGCCCCAGCCTGGCCTCGCGAATACCAATATACAGCGTCGCGGCAACGACAATCAGGGCGCCGGTCACGGTCCAGTTGTCGGGAATTTCGGCGAATAGCAGGAAGCCGATAGCGCCGGCGAACAGCAACCGGGTGTAGTCGAACGGCAACAGCGCCGTTGCCTCGCCGATGCGATAAGCGCGGATCATGCAGTACTGTCCCGCCGCGCCAAGGGCGCCGATTGCCATTAGAAAGCTCAATTCCGCGAATGTGGGTGCCCGCCAGACCATCAAGGCAGGCCCCAGGGCAACCAGGGACGAGACGGCGCCGAAATAGAACAGCATGGATTCCGGGCTTTCCGTCGTTGACAGTTTCTTGATCACGACGGTGACAACGGCCACCAGAAAGGCACCCAGCACCGCCACCAGGGTGGCCGGCTCGATCTCTCCACCAGGCCGCAACATGATGATGACGCCGACGAAACCTATCGCCGTCGCCGACCAGCGGCGCATGCGCACCACTTCACCGAGGAACAACACAGCCAGGGGAATTAGAAACAGGGCCCGGGCGTAGCTGATGGAAACCGCATCCGCCAGGGGCAGATGGGTAATCGCGTAAAAGCCGCACAGCATGGCGCAGGAACCGCAAACGGCGCGCATAAGCTGCAAGCCCAAGCGGCGGGTGCGGACCACGCCCAGGCCAAAGCGGAAAAAGAACGGCGCCACCGCGATCAAACCAAACAGGGCGCGGAAAAAGGCCAACTGAAAGGAATCGAAGGTCCCGCCCAACAGCTTCACCACCGTGGTCATGGAGGAAAACATGATACAGCCCAGGACAATCCACAGCGCACCACGGGCATTGCCCGGCAGGTCGAGCACCCGAACGCGTATCTCCGCCGCGGTCACCTTTGCGGCCCGCCAAAAAAGTCACAATTGATTTGCATGGCGGCAATCTAGCGGCGGTGGGTTAACGAGACCAGAACGATGCTTGCATGGCAGAGTTGCGCCAAAGTAATGGGCCGGGCGTTAGACATGGCCGCGCAATCGGCGATGGCGTAAACTGCTGCGTCAATTTGAGGAGAGTACAGGTGAGCGAGACCTTAGATCAGACGCCCTTGTGGCAACCGAACGAGTTGCAGGCCGCGACCACCAATATGGGCCGCTTCATGACCGAGGTGACGCACCGCTGGGCCGAGGATGTACCGGACTATGCCGCGCTGCATCATTGGTCGGTCAACCGGCGGGAGGATTTCTGGACTACGATCTGGGATTTCTGTGCCGTGCGCGCCGCAACCCGGGGCAAGGTCGTGCTGCGTAACGGCGACGCCATGCCCGGTGCCGAATGGTTCCCCGAAGCGCGCCTGAACTTCGCCGAGAACCTGCTACGCGGCCAGGGCAGTGAGCCGGCAATTGTTTTTTGGGGCGAGGACCGCGTCAAACGATCCTTGAGCCATGACGATCTGAATGCCGCCGTATCGCGCCTGCAACAGGCCTTGCGGGCAAGCGGCGTTGGGGTGGGCGACCGGGTCGCGGGCTTTCTGCCCAATTTGCCGGAAACCGTGATCGCCATGCTGGCTACGACTTCCCTGGGCGCGGTCTGGTCCTCCTGCTCGCCGGATTTCGGCATTCAGGGCGTGCTGGACCGGTTTGGCCAGATCGAACCCAAGGTATTGTTCGTGGCGGATGGCTATTTTTACGGCGGCAAGGAATTCGACTGCCTGGACAAGATCAAAGGCATCACGGCGCAACTGCCCAGCGTTGAACAACTGGTCATGGTGCCCTACATGCGTTCCGCGCCACCGCTGGATGGCCTGGACAATGCTCTATTGCTGGAGGACTTTGTCGCGCCTCATACCGCCGGGGAGATCGAATACACCCGGGTAGCCTTCAACGCACCGCTTTACATCATGTATTCATCAGGCACCACGGGGGCGCCGAAGTGCATCGTGCACGGGGTCGGCGGCACCATTCTGCAGCACCTGAAGGAACACCAGTTGCATGCGGATGTGCGTCCGGGCGATAGAGTGTTCTTTTTCACCACCTGCGGCTGGATGATGTGGAACTGGCTGGTCTCGGCCCTGGCATCGAAGGCGACGATCCTGCTATTCGATGGTCTGCCGGCGCACCCGGATGGCAATATTCTGTTCGACTTCGCCGAGGCGACCGGCGCCACCCATTTCGGCACCTCCGCCAAGTGGCTGGATTCCATCGCCAAGGCCGGCCTTGCGCCCATTGAAAGCCACGATCTGTCAAAACTACGCGCCCTGCTCTCCACCGGCTCGCCCCTGTCGCCGCAAGGTTTCGATTACGTCTATGAGAAGATCAAGAATGATCTTCATCTGGCCTCCATTTGCGGCGGCACGGACATCATCTCCTGCTTCATGGGCGGCGTGCCTACCCTGCCCGTGTGGCGCGGCGAGATCCAGGCGCCCAGCCTGGGCATGAAGGTTGAGGTCTTCGACGGTAACGGCCAGCCGCTCGCCACGGAACAGGGCGAATTGGTCTGCACCGCGCCGTTCCCCTGCATGCCCGTTGGTTTTTGGAAGGACGATGACGGCAGCCGCTATCACGCCGCCTATTTCGACGTCTATCCCAACGTCTGGCGCCACGGCGACTGGGTCTCTTTCACCGAACATGGCGGCATGGTGGTCTATGGCCGCTCCGACGCTACGCTCAATCCCGGTGGGGTGCGCATCGGCACGGCGGAAATCTACCGCCAGGTGGAACAGTTGGAGGAGGTTCTGGAGGGCCTGGTGATCGGTCAGCAATGGGACAGCGACACCCGCATTATCCTGTTCGTCATCCTGCGGGAGGGTTATAGCCTGGATGACGATCTGATCGGCCGCATCAAGCACAAAATCCGCACCGGCGCCTCGCCCCGGCATCTGCCGGCCAAGGTGCTGCAGGTCAGCGACATCCCCCGTACGGTCAATGGCAAGATCACCGAAATGGCGGTGACGGAGGTGATCCACGGCCGCGAGGTCAAGAACCGCGAAGCCCTGGCCAACCCTGAAGCACTGGAGTTGTACAAGGACATGCCCGAGCTGGCAGAGTAACCGGAGGCTAATACCATGCGTAAACGTCCATCCACTCTACTGCGTGAATTGCTCGCGGAGCCAGGCATTCTGGTCAAGCCTGGCGCCTTCAATGCCATGAGCGCGCGGATTATCGAGGCGGCTGGGTTTCCGATCATGGGGTTGTCCGGCTACAGCGTCTCGGCCTCGCTGCTGGGTAAACCGGACGTAGGTTTGATCACCCTGGATGAGATGGTCACCACCACGCGCTATATCACCGCCGCCACATCGGTACCGCTATTGGCCGATGGCGACACCGGCTACGGCAATGCCATCAACGCCATGCGTACGACCCAGGAGTTTATTCGCGCCGGTGCCGCCGGCATGCATATCGAGGATCAGGTGGCGCCCAAGCGCTGCGGCCATGTGGCCGGCAAGGAAATTATCCCGATGGAGGAGGCAGTGGGCAAGTACGCCGCCTGCGCCCATGTCCGTGACGAAATGGACCCGGATTTCCTGCTCATTGCCCGCACCGATGCCCGCGGCGTCGAGGGCGGCAGCGTCGAGGAAGTGATCCGCCGGGCCAATGCCTATGTGGAGGCCGGGGCCGACATGATTTTCCCCGAAGGCTTGATCTCCGAGGAAGAAATCGCCCGCGTCTGTGAGGAAGTCGACGCGCCCATTCACTACAACCGCACCGGCGTCTCGCCGTTCCTGGGCAAGGAGCGGTTGGGGGAGCTTGGCGTCGCCATTGTCTCCAACGCCTCTGGCGCCTTGCGCGCGGCGGTCCGTGGCATGTGGGATTATCTGGAGGGCTTCGCGGCGGAGGACGTTGACTACGCCCTGCGCTTCCTCGACGAGGTCAAGGATCATCCCACGGGCAACATGCACGAATTCGTCGGTTTCCCGAAAATCCGCAAGCTGGAGGAAACTTATCTGCCCAAGGAAGACGTCATCGCCCGCTATGCCAATTCGCTCGGGTACAAGCCATGACGAAAGCATCGACCGCCATGCGCAGATTGGTGGAGGGCGATGAGATATTTGTCCGGCCTGGCTGTCACGATGCCCTGTCGGCGCGTATTGCAGAGGCGGCGGGCTTCAAGGCCATCGCCATGTCCGGTTACGCGGTTTCGGTCTCCCTATTGGGCAAACCGGATGTGGGCCTGATCACCCTGACCGAGACGGTGCGCATGTGCCGCTATATCTGCAACGCGGTGGAGATCCCGGTGATGGTGGACGCGGACACCGGCTATGGCAATGCCATCAACGTCATGCGCACGGTGGACGAGATAATCAACGCCGGCGCGGGCGGGCTGTTTATCGAGGATCAGGTCGACCCGAAACGCTGCGGCCATGTGGCAGGCAAGCAATTGGTCTCGATCGAGGAAGCCGCCGGCAAGATCCGCGCCGCCGACAAGGTGCGGCGGGAAATGGACCCCGACGTCATCCTGATGGCGCGGACCGACGGACGCGGCGCACTGGGCGGCAGCTTCCAGGAGTCTCTGGACCGGGCCAAGGCCTACGCGGATGCGGGCGCCGACATCATTTTTCCCGAGGGCCTGATCTCGGAAGAGGAAATCGCGGCAATGGTTGAGGCTCTGGACGTGCCCATCAGCTACAACCGCACCGGCGTCTCGCCCATGTTGAGCTTGGTGGAACTGGAAAAATTGGGCGTGCGCATGGTGGCCAACGCCATCGGTGCTTTCCGCGCTTCCAGCCGGGCTCTCTGGGATCACCTGGGGGAGGCGGACGGGCCACCGGCGCAGATCAACCCGAAGGCCCAACTGGAACGTTTCCTTCAAGCCGCCGATTAAGGATAACCATGTCCGAGAAAAGCAAACGACTGAAGGCACTGCTGGAAGCACCGGAAATTCTGGTTATTCCCGGCGTTTACGACGGTTACAGTGCCAGGTTGGTGGAGGCCTCCGGCTTCCAGGTGGCCGCCATATCGGGCGCCGGCGTCTCGGAATCCCATCTCGGCTGGGCCGACATGGGGGTGATGTCCTTCAAGGACAATCTAGAGGCCTGCCGCGCCATCGCCGCCTTTTCCTCTCTGCCCTTGATAGCTGATGCCGATACCGGCTATGGCAATGCTTCGACGGCCTATTTCACTGTCCGCGCCTTCGAGGCGGCGGGCGTGGCCGCCATCATGCTGGAAGATCAGGTTTGGCCGAAACGCTGCGGCCATATGGCCGGCAAGCAAGTGGTGCCCGAAGCGGAGATGGTGCAGAAGATCAAGGCCGCCTGCGATGGCCGCATGGACGATAATTTTATCATCCGGGCGCGCACCGATGCCGCCGGCCCGATGGGCCTGAACGCCGCCATCGACCGTCTGAACGCATACGCCGAGGCCGGCGCAGATACCCTGTTCGCCGATGCGCTGCTAAGTGCCGAGGATATCGAACAGGTCGCCCGCAACGTGCCAAAACCGCTGACCGTCAATATGGGCCTGGGTATCCGGTCCCGTCCCACGACGCCACTTATTCATCCAACCGCTTTGCAGGCCATGGGTGTCGCCGCCGTCAGCTATCCCCGTCTGCTCTCCACCGCTGCCGTACGCGGCATGATGAATGCCGTTGACGCCTTCAAGGATATGCTGGAAGGCGGCGAGGCGGTGGAGCGGCCTGATCTATTGGTCGGCTTTGATGAGATCAACAAGCTGACCGGTTTCAATCATCTGACCGGCCTGGACGAAACCTATGCCCATGACCTGGAAGGAAGCGCCCATGGGCATGACGGCGATTGAAAAGATACTGGCACGCAACAGCGGCCAGGACGTGGTGCGTCCGGGCGATATCGTCACGACAAAGGTCGAGACGGCGATCCTGTTCGACAACAATTTCATGGCCACCTCGTGGCGGGAAATTCTCCACGTCCATGACCCCGAAAAAGTCGTTGTGGTGTTCGATCACCGGGCCCCGGCCTCCCACGTGCTCAGCGCCCAAGCGCATCAGACGGGCCGGGAGTTCGTCAAACGCTTTGGCATTTCCCGCTTTCACGATATCGGCTTTGACCAGGGCATCAGCCACGCCCTGGTGGCCGATTATGGCTACGGCCTGCCGGGCACGGTACTGCTGTGCAGTGACAGCCATACCTGCAGCGCCGGCGTCTTCAATCTCGCCGCCCGTGGCGTCGGCTCCCCTGATATGGCCTATGCGGTAACCAAGGGGGAAACCTGGTTCCGGGTCGGCGAGACCGTGCGCTATGAACTGGAAGGCGAGCTGCGCCCCGGCGTCTCGGCCAAGGATGTCTTCCTGCATCTGGCCGGCACCTACGGCGATCACGCCACCATGAATGTGGAATTCAGCGGCCCCGGCCTGGCAGGACTGTCCATGAACGCCCGGCGCACACTGACCACCATGAGCGCCGAATTGAGCGTGGAATTCGCCACCTTCGAGCCCGACGATATCATGCTAGATTTCGTCGCGGCCCGCAGCGATCGAGCGTTTGCGGCGGTCTGGCCCGACGAAGATGCCACGTATGCCGACAAACGCGTGGTCCGGTTGGACCAGATCGAACCCCTGGTCGCCCTGCCCGATGCGGTGCTGAACAATTCCAAGCCGGTGGGCGATATTGCGGGCCAGGCCATCGATCAGGCCTTCATCGGCTCCTGCGCCAATGGCACTCTGGATGACCTCGCCATCGCCGCCCGCGTGCTGGAGGGCAAGCGGGTGCATGATGGCGTTCGTCTGCTGGTCACGCCGGCGACGCAGAATATCTATCGCGAGGCGCTGCGCCTGGGCTATGTGCAGGCCATCGTAGATGCTGGCGGCGTGGTCACCAATGCCACCTGCGGCGCCTGCGGCGGCGGCAGCCTGGGCGTGCTGGGGCCGGGCGAGACCTGTATCACCGCCTCCACCCGCAATTTCAAGGGCCGCATGGGCGATGCGGATGCCAGGATTTACATGGCCTCCCCCGCCACCGTGGCGGCATCGGCCCTGCAAGGCAGCATTGCCAGCCCGCTGGAGTATTTCCCATGAGAATTGAGGGGCGCGTTTGGCTGGCCGGTGACAACATCAACACGGATCTGATCCTGCCGATCCAGGCCTATTATCTTTCCGTCGAGGAGCAACCGGCCTGGGTCTTTTCCGCCAACCGCCCCGGCTGGTCGGACGAGGTCACGCCGGGGGATATCCTGGTGGCGGGGCGCAATTTCGGCGTCGGCTCCTCCCGCCCCGCCGCGCGCTCGTTGAAGAACCTCGGGCTTGCCTGTCTTTTGGCGGAATCCATCAACGGCCTGTTCTATCGGAATGCCGTCAATTTCGCCTTTCCCAGCTTGGAGGCCCCGGGCATCACCGGGCTGTTTCAGGAAGGCGAGACGGCAGAGATCGATTTCGACGCAGCGGAGATCAACAACCCGAAGCGGGGCGAACGTCTCACAGGCACGCCAATGCCGCCGCAGTTACTGCGCATCTTGAAGGCCGGCGGTATTTACCCTCTCCTGCAGTCGGAAAACCTGATCCGCTGAAGGGCGTCAGGCCGCTACATCATGTCACACGGGGCAGGGACGCTATTAACGCGGCGACGCAAAATCGCTACGATTGGGTCGAGTACGGCGGTTTACCGGGAAGGGTTGGGCCATGGACTTTGAACTTAGCGACGAACAACGCATGATCCTCGATTACGGCAGCAAGCTGGCGGAGAGTTTCGACCGCCAGCAATGGCTGGATTATGCCCGGCGTCACGAATTTCCCGAGCACATCTGGCGGCAAATGGGCGAGGACGGTTTCCTGGGCCTGATGGTGCCGGAGGAATATGGCGGCGCCGGCCTGGGCATGATGGAAATGTCCCTGCTGATGGAGGGCATGGCCGATTACGGCATTCCCATGCAGCATCTGGTCGTCGGCCCGACCATGTGCCTCGCGCACCTGGCCCGCCACGGCACGGAGGAGCAGAAGCGGCGTTACCTGCCCCCCGCCTGCGCCGGCAGGGAAGTCTGGTGTTTCGCCATTACGGAGCCCACGGCAGGCTCCAACAGCATGAAGATCACCACCCTGGCCAAGGGCGAAGGCAACGGCGGCTTCAAATTGAACGGACAGAAGGTCTTCATCACCGGTTCCGACGTGGCCGATTACGCCATGGTGGTGGCGCGGACGACACCGTTCCAGAACGCCGCCAAAAAGACCGACGGCTTCACCCTGTTCATTGTCAATCTGAACGCCCCCGGCGTGACACGAACGCCCATGGACATGAGCATCGTGATCCCGGAACGCCAGTGCGAAATATTCTTCGAGGATGTGGCATTGACCGAGGCCGATGTGATCGGCGAGGTCGACAAGGGCTTCTCCATCCTGTTCGATACCCTCAATCCGGAGCGCATCATCCTGGCCGCCATGCTGATCGGCTTGGGCCGCTACGCCATCGGCCGGGCGGTCGAGTATGCCTCCGAACGCGTGGTGTTCGAAGGGCCGATCGGCTCCTACCAGGGGCTGCAGCACCCTCTGGCGGAGGCCAAGACGGAGATCGAGGTCGCCACCTTGATGACCTACAAGGCCTCCTGGGCTTTCGACAACGACCGCCCGGCGGCGGAATATTCCAACATGGCGAAATACTACGCCGCCGAAGCCGCCATCCATGCGGTCGACACAGCGGTGCAATGTTTCGGTGGTAATGCCTACACCCACGAATACGGCATTTTCGATCTGTATCCCTTCGTCCGCATGCTGCGCACGGCGCCCCTGAACCGGGAAATGCTGCTGAACTACATCGGCGAAAAGGTCCTGGGCCTGCCAAGGTCTTATTGACCGCCATCTTGTAAATACGGAAATACATCCATGGACGCACTGTCGCCCGAAGAATTCGATCTCAACAAGGACGCCTATCTGGAACGGATTGCCGACCTGCACGAAAGACGGCAACGCTCCCGCATCGGCGGCTCGGAAGCCAGCCGGGCCCGCCATATCAAGCGCGGGCGCATGCTGCCGCGGGCCCGCGTTGATGCCCTGCTGGACCCAGGCTCGCCGTTTCTGGAACTGGCCGAACTGGTGGGCGAGGGTTTTTACGACGGCGTGCCGCCCGGCGGCAGCATGATCACCGGCATCGGCCAGGTACAGGGCCGCCATTGCATGATCATCGCCAACGATTCCACCGTGAAGGGCGGCACTTATTTCGGCGCCACAGTGCGCAAGCACACCCGGGCGCAACGGATCGCCTGGGAAAACCGCCTGCCCTGCATCACCCTGGTGGACTCCGGCGGCGCCTTCCTGCCCGATCAGGAGAATATTCATCCCGACGAGCATCATTTCGGCTCCATTTTCTACAACCAGGTCGGTATGTCGGCGGAAGGCATCGCACAGATCGCCGTTGTCCTGGGGCCGTGCACCGCCGGCGGTGCCTATATCCCGTCACTCTGCGATGAAGTGGTAATCGTGCGCGGCCAGGGTTTCATGTATCTGGGCGGACCGGAGCTGACCAAGGCAGCGACGGGAGAGGATATCGACCGGGAATCCCTGGGCGGGGCACAAATGCACTCCTCCGTCTCCGGCGTCACCGATTACATCGCCGAGAACGACGAACATGCCCTGGCCATCACCCGCGATATCATGGCGGAGCTGGGCGAAGAGGCACCCATGCGCTGGACGCCGAAACCGTCGAAGCCGCCGCGCCTGGACCCGAACGAGATTTATGGCCTGATCAGCCGGGATGCGCGTATTCCCACCGACAACCGGGAAATCCTGCTGCGCATGGCGGACGGCAGCGAATTCCGGGAATTCAAGCCGCTATATGGCGAGACCCTGGTCTGCGGCTTTGCCCGCATTCATGGCTTCCAGATCGGCATTCTGGCCAACCAGGGTGTTTTCTTCACCGAGGCCGCCTTGAAGGGCACGCAGTTCATCGACATCTGCACCAAGCGGGATATTCCGCTGCTGTTCCTGTCCGACGTCGCCGGTTTCATGGTTGGGCGGGAGGCGGAGGTCGGCGGCATCGCCAAGGCAGGTGCGAAGTTCGTCACCGCCATGAGTTCGGCGGCGGTGCCGAAATACACCATCGTCACCGGTGGGGCCTATGGCGCCGGTTATCTCGCCATGTGCAGCCGGCAGTTCAAACCCCGGGCCCTGTTCATGTGGCCGCACAGCCGCATCGCCATCATGGGGCCGGAACAGGCCGCCAATACCCTGGCCATGGTGAAGCGCAAGAATTTCGAGGCCGATGGCGTCGATTGGAGCGCGGAAGAGGAAGAGGCCTTCAAGGCGCCCTTGCGGGCCGAATACGAACGTTTTGCCGACGCCTATAACTTTGCCGCCAACCTATGGGTCGATGGGGTGCTGGACCCATTGGAAACCCGGCACGCCCTGGGGTTGTTGCTGGACGTGGCGGCGCGCACGCCGATCAAGGAAACCAGTTTCGGCGTGTTCCGGATGTAAATGGGTGGGTACGGCGTATGTCTAAGAAAATCCTGATCGCCAACCGCGGCGAAATCGCCTGTCGCATCGCGCGCACCTGCCAACGCCTGGGCATTGCTGCCGCCACCGTGCATTCGGAAGCCGACAAAGACGCCCTGCATGTGCAAGAGGTCGGTGAGTCGGTTCATATCGGCCCAGCGCCGGCCTCGGAAAGCTATCTGAATATCGAGGCTGTGATCGCCGCCGCCAAATCAGTCGGTGCTGATGCCATTCATCCCGGCTATGGCTTTCTTTCGGAAAACCCGGCCTTCGCCGAAGCCGTCGCGGCGGCGGATCTGACCTTCATCGGCCCCAGCGCGGAGGTTCTGCGACAGTTCGGCGACAAAGCCGCCGCCAAGGCCGCCGCCAAGGCCGCCGGTGTGGCCACGGTGCCCGGCAGCGAGGCAGCCAGCGATGATCCGGACGCCATCATGGCCGAGTTACACGCCATGACCCTGCCGGCATTATTGAAGGCGGCGGGCGGCGGCGGCGGCAAGGGTATGCGCGTGGTCAACGATATGGCCGGAGCGGAAACTGAAATCGAAGCCGCCATGCGGGAAGGCCGAAATTCCTTTGCCGATCCGCGCTTGCTGGTGGAGGAATTTCTGCCCGAGGCGCGCCATGTGGAAGTGCAGATCTTGGGCGACGGCCAGGGCAAGGTGCTGCATCTGTTGGAGCGGGAATGCTCCCTGCAACGGCGGCACCAAAAGGTGATCGAGGAAGCGCCGGCCCTGAACCTCTCCCCTGCCCTGCGCGCGCAACTGCTGGACAGCGCCGTCGCACTGGGCCACGCAGTCAATTACCTGGGCCTGGGCACGGTGGAGTTCATCGTCAAGGATGAGCGGGCCTATTTCCTGGAGGTTAATCCCCGCCTGCAGGTAGAGCATCCGGTAACCGAGATGATTACCGACCTGGACCTGATCGAATTACAAATCCTGGCCGTGGCCGGGCATGGCATCGCACTTGGACAGGAAGATGTCGGCGCCACCGGTCATGCCATCGAAGCGCGGATCTATGCCGAGGATCCAGGCGCGGGTTTCCTACCCTCGACCGGCACCATCGCGCAGCTGTCCCTGCCCCATGATGCGTTGCGGGTGGATACGGGCATCGCGGCCGGCATGGCCATCACACCCTATTATGATCCCATGGTTGCCAAGTTGATCGCCCATGGCAGAGACCGGGCAGCGGCACTGAGCAGCCTTGTCGCCGGGTTGGATCAATTTTCAATCTCCGGCGTCCGGGACAACAGCGCCTTTCTGCGCGCCCTGCTGCGCACATCGGAAGTCCGCGAAAGCGCCGGCGATACCGGCCTGATCGACCGGCGGCTGGACGAGTTGGTCGCGGAATCCGCACCGGACGACAGCCGCATCGCCTTGGCAGCGGCAATCTGGCTTAGCGAACAGCGTGGGCAACGGGGCGCGGATATCTGGCAGGGCGATGGTTGGCAGACCGGCTGGCGCCTGGGCGACGGCACCCCCGCCATTACCGTTTCGCCGATTTTGCAGGCGCGCATCGAAGATGATCTGTTTGATATCGGTTTCGGGCCACGGGATGCCAGTGGCGCCATGCTTGTCGGTGTCGGCGACGGGGAATACCGCCTGAGTATCGAGGCGCTGGGTGAGCATGCCTATCTGATCACCGCGGATGGGCGCAGCCGGAAGGTCCGGGCCTGGTTGGGCGATGATTGGCTCACCTTGGATGACGGCGGCAACAAACTGACCGCCGCGCTGACGCTTTATCTGGACAGCGCCCGCCAGTCCGCTTCCGCCGCCTTTGGCGGCACCGTCGAAGCACCCCTGATGGGCCAGGTCCTGGCCGTGCAGGCGGCGGTCGGCGACACGGTCGACCAGGGCGAGGTCCTGGTCGTGCTGGAAAGCATGAAAATGGAAATCCGCGTCACCGCGCCGGGTGCCGGCGAGGTCAAGGCGGTACATTGTCAGGTCGGCGGCAACGTCGAGCGCGGCGCCGTTATCGTGGAGCTGGAACTGGCGGAATAGCCCCGTTACCTTGACCTCCAATATGCCTCCCCCTACCCTTCCGGGAGCGAAGCGCATGGGGCGAAGCCAGAAGAGGCCATATGTCAGACAGTAGCGAGGCCGCCACCGCATCACTGGAACAACCGGGCGGTGGCACGCCATCGGCTGCCTGGCCGGTCCGGGAACGCTGGACAGTCAGCCTGATCAGTGCCGGGCATTTCCTCAGCCATTTCTATGGTCTGGCCCTGCCACCACTGTTTCCCCTGTTAAAGGCGGAGTTCGGCGTCAGCTATACCGAGCTGGGCCTGGCCATGACCGCCTATGCCTTTCTGGGCGGATTGATTCAGGCCCCGGTGGGTTTTCTGGTCGATCGCCTGGGCCCGCGCCGGGTGCTGCTGGTGGGGCTTGGCCTGATCGCGGCGTCCATGCTGTTGATGGGTTTTGCCTCCGACTATTGGATGTTGCTGGTTCTGGCTGTGTTGGCGGGCCTGGGCAACAGCGTCTTCCATCCCGCCGACTATGCCATTCTGTCCGGTTCCATCGATGACAGGCGGTTGGGCCGCGCCTTTTCGATCCATACTTTTTCCGGTTTCCTGGGCGGTGCCTGCGCGCCGGTTGCCATGCTGACCTTGGCCAGCCTAACCGATTGGCGCATGGCGCTGATCGTTTTTGGATTGGCCGGGCTGGTAACCATGGCCGCCATGATGTGGCGCTATGATGTCCTAGCGGGCGAGAATGAGGCCGCCCCCGCAACGACCGCCAACGAAACACAGCAGGCGAAAACCGGAAAGACGCCGAGAGGTTTGCATCTGTTGCTGACGGCGCCGGTTTTACTGTTCCTTTGCTTCAATATACTCTACGGCATGGCCAGCGGCGGGCTGCTGGCATTCACGGTCAGTGCCTTGATGAACCTGCACGGACTGGACCTGGACCTGGCCAGCGCCGCCTTGACGGGACACCTGTTCGGCGTGGTGGGCGGTATTCTTCTGGCCGGCATCATCGCCGACCGTTACTCAGCCCATCACATCGCCGCCGCCGGCGCCATGCTGTTGGCGGCGGCGGCGACCGTGCTGCCGGCGCTGTTAAGCCCGAGCGGCGTGGTCCTGGTGGCCATCATGATACTCAGCGGTATCGGCCTGGGCGCTGTCTTGCCACCGCGTGACCTGATGGTCCGCGCCCTGACCCCACCGGGCGAGACGGGCAAGGTATTCGGCTTCGTCTTCGTTGGCTACTCCGTGGGCATCAGCGCCGTCGCCGTGTTGTTCGGCTGGCTGTTGGACGGCGGCATGCCTTCGCTGGTCTTCACCCTATCCGCCGCCTTCGCAATCCTGGCGCTGATAGCGATCACCGCCGCCCATGCCTTGACGCCACGGGACGGATAGCCGGAGGCAAGCCGCTAGGCCGCTTCGATCAAGCGGTCGTTGATGGTCAGGCCGTCGGCGGTGGCGGAGACGTTGAGGGTCTCGCCATCGGCGATAGCACCTTCCAGGATCAGGTTGGCCAGGGGATTCTGCAATTGCCGCTGGATCGCCCGCTTCAGGGGACGGGCACCATAGACCGGATCGTAACCGGCCTTGGCCAACCAGTCGCGGGCGGCCGTATCCAGGGAAAGCTCAAGCTGCCGGTCCGCCAACAGCGCCGACAGATGGCGCAGCTGGATATCCACGATGCCGCCCATATGTTCGCGGGCCAGGCGGTGGAACAAAATAGTCTCGTCCAGGCGGTTGAGAAATTCCGGGCGGAAATGATGTTGCACCATGGCCATGACCTCGCCACGGGCAGCTTCTGAATCCTCGCCATCGGCCAGGGCGGCGAGATGTTCCGAGCCCAGGTTGGATGTCAGGACAATAATAGTATTGGTGAAATCCACCGTGCGGCCCTGACCATCGGTCATGCGACCGTCATCCAGCACCTGCAGCAGCACGTTGAAGACGTCGGGGTGGGCCTTTTCCACTTCGTCGAACAGCACCACCTGATAGGGGCGACGGCGGACGGCCTCGGTCAGGGCGCCGCCTTCGTCGTAGCCGACATATCCCGGCGGTGCGCCGATCAGGCGGGCCACGGCGTGCTTCTCCATATATTCCGACATATCGATGCGGGTCATGGCGGCTTCGTCATCGAACAGGAATTCCGCCAGGGCCTTGCACAATTCGGTCTTGCCCACACCGGTGGGGCCGAGGAACAGGAACGAACCGATGGGCCGGGAAGGATCTTGCAAACCGGCACGGGCCCGGCGCACGGCATTGGAAACGGCGGACAGAGCCTCTTCCTGGCCGATTACGCGGCCACCAAGGCGTTCTTCCATAGCCAGCAGCTTATCCCGTTCACCGGCCAGCATTTTTTCCACCGGAATGCCGGTCCAGCGGGCGACCACGGCGGCTATATCCTCTTCGCCCACCACTTCACGCAGCATGCCCGCTTTGCCATTGCCGCCAACCGACTCGGCCTCGGCAATGCGCCTGGCCAAATCCGGAATGACGCCGTAGGTCAATTCCGAGGCCTTGGCCAAATCGCCCTGGCGCTGGGCGGTTTCCGCCTCCAGACGGGCATGGTCAAGCTGTTCCTTCAGTTCCTGGGCCTCGCTCAATTTGTCCTTTTCGCCCTGCCAGGCCGCCGTCAGGGCGGTTGAGCGCTCTTCCAAATCCGCCAGTTCGCTTTCCAGTTTTCCCAGGCGGTCGCGGGAGGCGTCGTCATCCTCTTTCTTCAGGGCCTCGCGTTCGATCTTCATCTGGATGATGCGGCGATCCAGCTCATCAATTTCCTCGGGCTTGGAGTCTACTTCCATGCGGATGCGGCTGGCCGCCTCGTCCATCAGATCGATGGCCTTGTCGGGCAGAAAACGGTCGGTGATATAGCGGTTCGACAGGGTCGCCGCCGCCACCAGGGCGCCATCGGATATGCGTACGCCATGATGCAGTTCGTACTTTTCGTTCAGGCCGCGCAGAATGGAAATGGTGTCCTCCACGGTGGGCTCCAGCACCATCACGGGCTGGAACCGCCGAGCCAGGGCGGCATCCTTTTCAATATGCTTGCGGTATTCATCCAGCGTGGTGGCGCCGACACAATGCAGTTCGCCCCGCGCCAGGGCCGGTTTCAACAGATTGGACGCATCCATGGAGCCTTCCGCCGCGCCGGCCCCCACCAGGGTGTGCAGCTCGTCGATGAACAGGACAATTTCACCTTCCGCCGCTTCGACCTCCGCCAGCACCGCCTTCAAGCGCTCCTCGAATTCGCCACGGAACTTGGCCCCGGCGATCAGGGCGCCCAGATCCAGCACCAGCAGGCTCTTGTTCTGCAGGCTTTCGGGCACATCGCCGTTCATGATGCGCATGGCCAGACCTTCAACGATGGCCGTCTTGCCGACGCCCGGCTCGCCGATCAGCACCGGATTGTTCTTGGTCCGGCGTGACAGCACCTGCACCGTGCGACGGATTTCCTCGTCCCGGCCGATCACCGGGTCCAGCTTGCCCTCGCGGGCCGCATCGGTCAGATCACGGGCGTATTTCTTCAGGGCGTCGTAGGCATTCTCCGCCGTGGCGCTATCCGCCGTACGGCCCTTGCGCATTTCGTTGATGGCACTGTTCAGGTTCTGCGGCGTCAGGCCGGCTTTTTCCAGCGCCGAGGCGGCAGGCGTTGAGGTCGCGAGGGCCAGCGCCAGCAACAGGCGTTCCGCCGTGACGAAACTGTCACCGGCTTTTTCGGCGATTTCCTCCGCGGATTCGAACAAACGGGCCATTTCCGGCGCCATGTAAAGCTGGCCGGCGCCGCTGCCTTCGACCTTGGGCAGCTTGTCCAGGTTTGCCTGGTTGGCGGCATGGGCCGCCTTGACATCGCCCCCCGCCGCCGCGATCAACGCGGCCGCCATGCCCTCCTCGTCGTCGAGCAGAACCTTGAGCAGATGTTGCGGGGTGAATTGCTGATGGCCCGACCGTTGGGCCAAGGTCTGCGCGGCTTGGACGAAGCCACGGCTACGTTCCGTATACTTTTCTAAATCCATTTTTACATCTCCGTTCAAGCGCGCCTTGCCACGGCCCCCATCGTACAGCCGAACAAAATTCGGAATACACAATTGGCGGGGCCGCCATCAACGCCTTGCAGTCAATGCCCGGTCCTTCTATGAAGCAACCACGGCAGTCCATAACATACTCTGAATATGGTGTTGCCCAGGCGCAACACAAGGACCTATCACGTTGCGAAACAACAGTTTTTAATTTGAGAATAATATGAGCCGTATTGCACAGATATTCCGTTATCCGGTCAAGGGATTAAGCCCGGAGCCAATGTCGAGGACCGAATTGTCGCCGGGCTGGGCCATCCCGCTGGACCGGGCCTTCGCCCTGGCCCACGGTTCGACCCAGTTCGATGCGACCAATCCAAAATTTCTGCCGAAGACGAAATTTCTGATGCTGGCCCGAAATGAGCGTCTGGCCGCATTGCAATGCCGCTATCAGGACGAGACCCAGGAATTGGTTATTGAGCGGGACGGCAAACAGGTAGCCCGGGGCCGCCTGGATATGCCCGTGGGGCGGCAGATGATTGAGCAGTTTTTTGCCGCCTACATGGCGGATGAAGTGCGCGGCAGCCCGAAACTGCTGCGCGCGCGCGATCATACTTTTTCCGATATGCCGCGCCATTGTCTGTCGCTGATCAATATTTCCAGCCTGCGGGAGTTGGAACGGGTGATGAAGGTGCCGCTGGACCCCCTGCGGTTCCGCGCCAATATCTATTTCGACACCGGCCTGCCCTGGCAGGAATTCGACTGGTGCGACGATGATGGTGGGGCGGAGATCAGGATCGGTGAAGATGTCGTTGTCCGGGCAATCTCCAAGACCCAGCGCTGTGCGGCGACCAATGTTAATCTGGAAACCGCCAGCCGCGACACCAACATACCGCTGCAACTACAGCAAGCGTTCGGCCACACTGATATGGGAATCTACGTGGAAGTGATCCGGGGCGGCAGCATCAAACCAGGCGATGCGGTCGCGCCGGAACAATAAGTCTATCCACCACCACGACGGCGGCAAGCGCTAGCTGGTTTCAGCATCCTCGGCCAGGGCCGCCGCGGGGCTTTCATTTTCGCTTGTGGTCGCTTCGGCAGACGCCGTGTCAGGTGCCGGTGTGGGGCGGCGTCTGCGGCGTGGTTGACGGCGCGGGGCGGCTTCGTCGGCCGCCGGGCCATCCTGGCCCGCGTCATCGCCACCATCCCTTTTTTGGCGGCCACGCCCATTGGCGCCGTTACCACCGCGCGCCTTGCGCCCGCTTTCGGACATTGCCGCCAGTTCCGCCGGATTCATGGGCGCTTCCACGGCGCGCGCTTCCTCGGCTTCCTCCGGCTCATTGCCGCCAATATCCGTGGATGCATCGTCGAGCGTGCCGGCCCCCGTGACAACAACAACACCAGTATCGTCATCAAGGCTTTCCGTGGCGGGGACGACCTTCGCCTCCTCCACCTTTGCCTCTTCCGCACCGTCGGGTCTTGCGCCATCGCCCTCGACTGCGGCAGCTTCATTGCCCCGGCCGCCGCGATTTTGCTGGCCACGGCCACGATTGTCGCGCTGATCGCCTTCGCCAGCCTGCTGCTGCTGCTGTTTGTTCGCCTGCACCAGGCGGTAATAATGTTCCGCGTGCTGGAAAAAATTCTCCGCCGCGACGCGGTCGCCGGACAACATCGCATCACGTCCCAACGCCATGTATTTATCATACACGGTGGACGCCGTACCCCGGATTTTTACATCCGGTCCGCTGCTGTCGTAGCTTCGATTGGGGGAGTTGTTAAACCCCCTGCGACCGCTGGGACGGCCACGTCCCCGTCTTTGGGGTCCGCTCTGTCTCATAGCACCGTCTTGAGTTGTGTCTACAATTCGAACACCAATTCAAGGTTCCCAAGATCGACACGCCAGCCTATTGGTTTTACCCCAATCCTGCCGCGGCATCGCCAACGGCGGATCTTTCGCCAACGTCTTCAATCGAAGTTAGACATGCCATATGCGTTCGGGTTGTCTGTATTTTGCCGGCCCTAAAAATGGCCTCAGATTTCCAGACTGCAATGTGGGTATGTCTCTTGGGAACCGCCCGTCCCGTCACGACAGCGTTCCTACTGATCGCGATGGCCGTTCCTTGCCGTTCGCTAATGAACCTAGCCGCTGGCGGCGAAAAAACCAACCCCTTTTTTTAGTTTCCAGTTGATAGAACGAAACAGCGCGCAACCCCGGCCA
Source organism: Alphaproteobacteria bacterium (assembly GCA_030747035.1). Taxonomy (GTDB): domain Bacteria; phylum Pseudomonadota; class Alphaproteobacteria. Next base: position 27,458 of record JASLLM010000001.1, read on the forward strand.
AATCGGAATGACGGCTTTCTACGGTCAAACCAACTCCTTTCACAAGCCGCCGCAGCGGCGGGGTTTGGCCTTGGCCGCATTCCAGTACCGCCCGACCGCCACTTAACAGCAGCCTATACACATCCGGCAAGAGGGCGCGATAGGCCGCCAGGCCGTCCTCGCCGCCGTCCAGAGCCAAGCCGGGGTCGTGACGCCGAACCTCTGGTTCCAGAGCGGCAATATCCGCCGTGGGAATGTAGGGTGGATTGGCGACGATCAAATCAAACCCGCCCACCAGTCCCTGGCCCCAGTCACCGGCAATGAATCCTGCCCGCCGCTCCAGCCCAAGGTTGCGAGCATTCTCCCTCGCCAAATGGCCAGCTGCAGGAGAAATATCCACGCCCAGGCCCCAGGCCCGGGGCCGTTCGCTCAGCAGCGCCAGCAGCAGGCAGCCCGAACCGGTTCCGAAATCCGCAATTCGATACGCTCCGTCCTTTTCGGGCATTTGCTCCAATGCGGCTTCGACAACGGTTTCGCTGTCGGGGCGCGGATCGAGGACCGCCGGTCCTATCCGCAAATCAAGGCTCCAGAATTCCCGCCGGCCCAACAGGCGCGATACCGGCTGGCGCGCGGCGCGGGACGCGATCAATCGGGAAAATGCCTTTGCTTCCGCCTCGTTCAGCCGGCGCTCGGCCTCCCGGATCAAGGTAAGGCGGTCACCGCCAATGGCATGCGCCAGCAAAACCGCGCTGTCCAACGCGGTGTCCTCGATACCCGCGGTACGCAGATCCCGCCCGGCCGCCGCAAGGGCCTGGCGCAGGGTCAAACCTGGAGCAATTCCGCTACCATCAGCCATGATCTTCCAGATCGGCCAGCAGACTGGCCTGATGATCCGCGATCAGGGCATCCACCACTTCGTCCACCGCCTCGCCACTCATCATTTTTTCCAGCTTGTAGAGTGTCAGATTGATGCGGTGATCAGTGACCCGTCCCTGGGGAAAATTGTAGGTACGGATGCGTTCGGAGCGGTCGCCGCTGCCGACCTGTTCCTTGCGGGCCGAAGCGCGCTCCCCCTCCATCTTTTGCCGCTCGGCGTCATACAAGCGCGCGCGCAGCACCTTCATGGCCTGGGCCCGGTTCTTGTGCTGGGATTTATTGTCCTGGCATTGCACCACAACACCGGTCGGTAAATGGGTAATGCGGATCGCCGAGTCGGTCTTGTTGACGTGCTGGCCGCCGGCACCTTGCGCACGGTAGGTATCGACGCGTAAATCCGAGGGGTCGACCTCGACATCAATTTCCTCCGCCTCGGGCAATACGGCGACGGTGGCGGCGGAGGTATGGATACGGCCCTGGGATTCCGTCTCCGGCACCCGCTGGACCCGATGTACGCCGGATTCAAACTTCAACTTCGCGAAAACGCCCCTGCCGGTGATGGAGGCCACGGCATCGCGTATGCCGCCAAGGTCTGATTCACTGACATCCATCAACTCGAACTTCCAACCATTGATCTCGGCATAGCGCTGATACATGCGCAGCAGATCCGCCGCGAACAGGGCCGCTTCATCACCGCCCGTACCGGCGCGGACTTCCAGAATGGCGTTCTTGGTGTCGGCGGCATCACGGGGCAGCATGGCGATCTGCAATTCCGCCTCCAGCTCCGGCAGCCGCTCCCGCGCCGCCGCCATTTCCTCCGTCGCCAGCTCCCGCATCTCCGCATCACTATCGGGATCAGCCACCATGCCCCCCAGATCGGCGATTTCCGTGCGCAGATCGCGCACCGCCTGGGCCGTCTTGGCCACCGGCGACAGCTCGGCATACTCCTTCGACAGGCGCACGAAATCATCGCTGGCCCCGCCCTCGGCCATGGTGGCCTCCAGCTCCGCCAGACGTTTCAGAATGCCGCCTATTTGTTCTTCGCCGATCATGACAGCAATTTTCGCAGATGGGTCCCTATATCGTCCAGAGCGACATCCTGCTGGCCGCCGTCGTCCAGGTCGCGCAGGGTGACGATACCCTTGGCGATTTCGTCATCGCCCAGGATCAAGGCCGCCCGGGCGTTCTGCTTGTTGGCCCGCTTCAGACGCCGGCTGAGGTTGCCGCGAAACGCCATATCAACCGTGAAACCGTCCCGGCGCAAGCCATGGCACAATTTCAGTGCCAGGCGCTCCGCCGCCTCCCCCAGGGGTACAAACGCGATGGGCCGGACCGGTGCGGGTGTATGTTCCGCCAGCATGCCCAGGCGCTCGATACCTCCCGCCCAGCCAATTCCAGGTGTGGGCGGGCCGCCCAGCATCTTGATCAGGCCGTCATAGCGCCCGCCCGCAATGACCGCGCCCTGGGAACCCAATGCGTCCGTAACGAACTCAAAGGCCGTATGCGTATAGTAGTCCAGGCCCCGAACTAGGCGCTGGTTCAGATTGTAGGCGATGCCCAGCACATCCAAACCTTCGCAGACGGCGGCAAAAAAGTCCTTCGAGGCAGCATTTAAATAGTCTTTCATCAAGGGGGCGTCGGCGACAATCCGCTGGTCGCCCTCATCCTTGGAATCTAGAATTCGCATGGGGTTGCGCGTCAACCGATCCACGCTGTCCTCGGAAAGCTTGTCCTTGTGGTCCGAAAAGAACGCCACCAGCGCATCGCGGTAGGCCATGCGGCTTTCCGGATCGCCGAGGGTATTCAGCTCCAGCGTACAACGCTCCAGCACACCCAATTGATGCAGAATCTCGCCACCGAGGGTGATGATTTCGATGTCAGCGCCGGGACCTTCGACGCCGAGGATCTCCGCGTCGATCTGATGGAATTGCCGTTGCCGGCCTTTTTGCGGCCGTTCATAGCGAAAGGCGGGACCATGGGCAAAAAACTTCAGGGGCAAATCCTGCTGCATGCCGCCGGAAATGAAGGCCCGGCAGATCCCAGCCGTAAACTCAGGCCGTAGCGTGACGTCCTCGCCGCCACGGTCGGTAAAGGTGTACATCTCCTTGCGTACCACGTCCGAGCCTTCACCCATGGTGCGGGCGAACACGGGGGTGAACTCGAAAATCGGAATGTCGATATCGCCGAAGCCATAACGGTGGGCGCAATCGCGCGCGGTATCGACCACATGTTGGTGCCGCGCCGCGGTCTCGCCGACAATATCGTGGGTGCCACGCACCGATTGTATCTTTGCCATACTCGTCTTACTCCGCCGCCGTGGCCTTCAATTCCGCAAGTTTGTTTTCAACCAGCTCCACCACGTGATCGACGAAGCCTTCATCGCCAATCTTGTGATCGGCGACGCCGCTTAGATACACCATATGGGTGCCCCGGCCACCTCCCGTGACGCCGATATCGGTCTCCCGCGCCTCGCCCGGGCCATTAACCACACAGCCCATGATCGACAGCGTCATCGGCGTTGCAATATGCGCCAAGCGCTGCTCCAGCGCTTCCACGGTCTTGATCACTGGGAAAGCCTGCCGGGCACAGGAGGGGCAGCTTACGATAGAGACCCCGCGATGGCGCAGCCCCAGGGCCTTCAATATTTCGAAACCGGCGTGAATCTCTTCCACCGGATCGGCGGATAGCGAGACCCGGATGGTATCGCCAATTCCGGCCCACAACAGGCTGCCCAATCCAATGGCGGATTTGACCGTACCGCCGCGCAGGCCGCCAGCCTCGGTAATACCAAGATGCAGCGGATAATCGCAGGCCTCGGCCAGGCCCTGATAAGCGGCGACGGAGAGGAATACATCCGATGCCTTGACCGAAATCTTGAAATTCTCGAAGTTGTTGTCTTCCAGCAATCGGGCGTGATTGAGCGCGCTTTCCACCATCGCCTCCGGGCACGGTTCGCCATAACGTTCCAGCAGTTCCTTTTCCAGACTGCCGGCGTTGACGCCGATGCGCATGGAACAGCCGTTGGCCCGGGCCGCCTGCACGACTTCGCGGACCCGGCTTTCAGCACCTATGTTACCGGGATTGATGCGCAAACAGGCGGCACCATTGTCGGCGGCCTCCAGGGCCCGGCGATAGTGGAAATGAATATCCGCAATAATGGGCACGCTGGTTTGGTCGACAATCTGCCGCAGCGCCGCCGAGGATGCTTCGTCGGGACAGGAGACCCGGACAATATCTGCCCCGGCTTCCTCCAACGCGTGGATTTGCGCCACTGTCGCTGGAACATCGTGTGTCAGCGTCGTGGTCATCGACTGCACGCTGATCGGCGCGCCGCCGCCGACCGCGACGTCGCCAACCTGGACCTGCCGGCAGGACCGGCGGTGGATGTCGCGATAGGGACGCAGGCTCATGAATCGGCGCTCATTCAAGTTGGGCCGGTCGGTGCGGCCGCGGACGGGTAAGAAAGATGCAATAGCAGCAATTTGTTGCCGTTAACAGGCAAGATCAAGTTACTGAAAGCTAATTTCCTTGGGGGCGTTCGTCGGACGTGGGCCGCATCTCCCCGCGCAGATACTCAGCCGTCAGCTTGATATTGCGGCGCACCTGCCCCAAGGGTCCGAGCGTACCCAAGGCCTCGCCGTCCACCATAATCTCGATCGCACCAGCATTGCCGGTCATCAGGACCAGATCGGTGCGGTTGGGCGCATGATAGCTGTCGCCGGGCCGCAACATGCGGGTCAGCAGCAATTCATTGTTGGCGCCCTGCACCTGGACCCAGGATTCGGCCCGTGCACGCAGCACGACCCGAACATCACGGTTGGAAGCGCCGTATATCTGCGGCCGATAGCCCAATGCGCCCGTCGTGGCGGTCCTGGACAGCCCCTCGACGCCACTATCGGCGGTCCCTTCACCGCCCCCTTCCGAAAGCGGCCGGGCCGGCGCCGCCGGCGCCGCAGGTGGTGGTGGTGGTGTTATCGCGGCCTGGTCCGACGGCATCGCGGGCGCGGTATCCACATCGCTGCCCTCCCGCACTGATGACGATGATGCTAAATCCTGGTCAGCCGGCGGCGCCAACGATGCCTGTTCCGTCTCCGCCGCGGTCTGGGAAGGCTCGCCGTCAACCGGTCTGCTGACTGTGTCCAGGGTATTCAGACGTTCGGGGGCGCTATTAGCTGCAACATCCGTCGTTGGTTCATCGGCATCAACCGCGGAAGCGGATTCTACCGGTGCTTCCGTGGCGGGTTCGGTTGCGGGACTAACGGGCGCCTGGGTCGCGGACAGCTCCGAGGAACCAGCCGAGGCCGCCTCATTCCCAGCCGCCAGCTTCGTCGGGGGTGGCATTTCACCTATGTTAACGGCGCTATCCGGCGTGGCGGCGGAAATGCCGGCATTCGGTTCATCGGCCGCGTTCGCCAGCCCGCTGACATCGGCGGCGGCAGCTCGCTCCCCTTCATCGGAACTCTGCGTCGTAGCGGCCAGCGCCAGACTGCCGGCCTCATTTTCGCTGGCCGCGGCAGTGTTCTGTTCATCCGATTGACCCGACGCGCTGGCGCTAGGCGGCTCTGCCTGGGCGGATGCCGGCGGGGTCACCGCCGGCGCGGCACTGGCCTCGGCGGCATTGGCCTGCGCGGGACTGGCGGCAGGCTGATCCACGGCCGGTATGCTGGAAACACTGGGCTCGGCTTCGGGTGAAGGCGGCACCATCGTGCTGCCCGTGCCGCTTCCCACCGAAGCTGTGTTGGCCATGGGCACCGGTGGCTTCCATGGCGCCGTCTCTGTCGCTGGCTTATACGGCGCCAGTCGTTGCGGCGGCTCGGCCACGGTTTCGATCGGCAGTAGATCCCGCTGCTCCAGGAAGATCCAACCACAATAGACCGCGCCTGCAACCAATAATGAAATCAGCGCCAGGCTCAATCCCGGCCGCCGGGCCTCATCAAGGGGTTCAGGAAAGACCAGACGGCGGTCCACCGGAGGAAGGGTCACCTCGCGCTTGAACTGGCGAATAATTTCGTCGCCATCCAGGCCAAGATATTCGCTGTAGGTACGCAGGAACCCGACGGCATAGGTCGGCCCCGGCAGATCGTCTATGCGGCCGTCCTCCAATGCCTCCAGATAGGCCAACTGGATGCGCAAGGTTGTCGCCACATCGGCCAGGGCAAGCTGCCTGCGCTGCCTTTCGGCGCGCATTTCGACGCCAACACCGTCGTAGACTTCCCCTTCGGCCTGTTCTTCGATTTGCGGCAAATGCAGTCCACGCGTCGTGCCCCGCGCCAAGCCGTCCCGGTCTCCCAGGCGCCCACCTTCCGCGGGCTGTTCATCCACGATCTTCCGATCAGTCATGGCATATACTTCCAGATTGGGCCCTGCCGGCCAACTTACACATACCGTAACTTACTTCCCCACGCCATCGCGCCGCCCGACGGCAGTTGCTGTGGATAACTTTATAATAACTTTTTATCAGATCAGGAAAAATCAAGCAAATGCAATAGTTTAAATCGCAACATCATGATTTTCCGCAAATTGAGTCAAAGCATCGCGCAAACTATGTTCGGGAGACTCATATATGTTCGTCATAAATTCCTGCAAGGCAGGCAAATCAAGGCTTTTTACCATCATTTTTACCGGCCCGATGGAGGCCGCACCCATGGATATACTACGCAGACCGAGGCCGATCAGCGCCATGGCATCCACCGGCCGCCCGGCCGCCTCGCCGCACAGGCTGACCGGCACCGCCGCGGCGGCGCAGTTTTGTACAATATCCCGCACAATTGAAAGGGCCGAGGGGCTCAATTCGTCATAGCGGTTGGCCAAACGCGGATTGCCCCGGTCCGAGGCGAACAGAAACTGCATCAAATCGTTGCTGCCGATCGAAATGAAATCAACCAGGGGCAACAGCGCGCTCAATTGCCAAGCCAGGGATGGCACTTCCAACATGGTGCCGACACGCAGGGACGAGGGGCCTTCCTCGCCCATGCGGCTCTGCCGCTCGACCTCGCGGTCGAGCAGGGCACGTGCCGCCACAAACTCCGAAACTTCGGCAATCATCGGGAACATAATGGCCAGGGGACGGCCTTCAGCAGCCTTCAAAAGGGCCCTGATCTGCATACGCAACAGCACCGGCCGGTCCAGGGATAGCCGGATTGCGCGCCAGCCCATGGCCGGGTTTTGTTCATCGTCGTAGCGGGTCAGATAGGGCAGCATCTTGTCGCCACCCACATCGAGGGTCCGAAAAACCACCGGACGGTCGCCGGCCTGATCCAAAACCCGGCTGTAAAATTCCGTTTGCATGGATACGGTCGGCAGCGTTGCCCGAACCATGAAATGCAATTCGGTGCGGTATAGACCTATGCCGTCGGCGCCGGTTTCATCGAGATGAGGCAGATCAGCCAACAACCCGGCGTTCAAGTTAAGGTGGATACGGGTGCCATCCTTGCTCACCGCCGGTTGGTCGCGCAGCGCGGCATACTGCGCCGCCTTGGCCTGGCGCAGTTCCAGATTGGCACCAAACGCTTCCAGGGCATCGGCGCCGGGGCGCACGAACAATTGCCCATTGTCGCCATCGACGACCAGATCATCGCCACTATCCACCACTTCCAGCAATTGATCCAACCGGCCAATAACCGGGATTTGCAGTGCCCTGGCTACGATGGCCACGTGTGACGTCGGCGAACCTTCTTCCAGCACCAAGGCCTTGATCCGGTTGACGTCGTAGTCCAGCAATTCCGCCGGCCCCATGTTCCAGGCCACCACCACGGCCTGATCCGGCAAATCGCCGTCGCTCAATTGCCCGCCGTTGTTCGTCAAATGGCGCATCAGGCGATTGGACAAATCCTCCAGGTCGTGCAGACGTTCGCGCAAATAAGCATCGCCGATTTCCGACATTCTGGCCCGGTTCTCAACCTGCACCCGCTCAACCGCCGCCTCCGCCGTCAAACCACTCTGCACCGCCTCATGCATGCGCGCCATCCAACCCTTGTCGTGGGCGAACATGCGGTAGGTTTCCAGAATATCGCGGGATTCGCCGCTGGGCTCGGCGATCGCCGCCTGCAGCATGCCATCGACCTGTGTACGCAACTCGGCAATCGCGGTGTTCAGACGCGCCGCCTCGTCATCCACATCATCGGCAACATGCTGTTCGACCACGATGCGGGGTTCGTGCAAAACCGCCACGCCGCGGGCCAGCCCGTCGTTCAGGGCAAGCCCGGCCAGGCGCATCGGCAAGCCGTCAGACCCGATGGTGCCGACCCCCGGCACTTCCTCCTGCAAGGCGCCGCCGACCATTTCCGCCAGCACCATGGCGATGGTCTGCATCGCCTCGATCTCGTCGCTCAAATAGTCCCGGTTGGTTTTGTTCTGCACCACCAGCACACCGACCACCCGGCCGCCACGCAGTACCGGCACCCCCATCAGGGAATGGTAATCCTCCTCACCGGTTTCCGGGCGGGCCGCGAAATTGGGGTGTGAACGCGCTTCCGACAGAGCCATGGGCTTGGCCAATTGGGCAATCTGGCCAACCAGGCCTTCACCGACCCGCAACACGGTCTGGTGGACGGCGCTGCGCTTCAGGCCCTCGGTTGCGAACAACTCCAGCACGCCGTCGCGCAGCAGATAGATCGAACACACTTCCGCCACCATATTTGCCGCGATGACGGTAACCAACTGGTCCATCCGCGCCTGCGCATCGCCCGGGCCGGCCATGACCTCGCGCAGCCGGCGCAGCAGGATGCGCGGCCCCGATGGACCCGCGGCATTCACGCCGACAACTCCGCCCGGATCCACAGGCTCCCATGGGCCGTCTTTATGTCGGTAAGCTGGTTCAAGCGGCATCCAACCCATATGCGGAGTGCAGGCTGCGTACAGCCAGTTCAGTGTATTCGGCCCCGATCAGCACGGAAATCTTGATCTCCGAGGTCGATATTGCGTGAATATTGATGCCCTTTTCGGACAGGGCCGAAAACATGCTCTGGGCCACGCCGGCGTGACTGCGCATGCCCACGCCAATTACCGAGACCTTGACCACCTCGCCATCGGCGATGATTTCCTGAAAGCCGATCGCCTCGCGATGCTCGGCCAAAATGCCCTGGACGCGGGGCAGATCGCCGCGCGACACGGTGAAGGTAATATCGGTACTGGTGCCGTCGGGCGAAGCACTCTGCACGATCATGTCCACATTGACATTCGCCTCCGCCAACGGGCCGAACACCGCCGCCGCCACGCCGGGACGGTCGGAGACATGCAATAACGTTACCTTGGCCTCGTCGCTTGCATAGGTAATACCACTGACCACCGCTTGTTCCACGATCTCATCCTCGTCAACAACTAAAGTACCGGGAGCATCATTGAAGCTGGAAAGGACCTGCACCCGCACCCGGTGATTCATGGCCAGTTCGACCGATCGGGTCTGCAGCACCTTGGCGCCCTGGGACGCCATTTCCAGCATTTCTTCGTAAGTTATTCTATCAAGTTTCCGGGCCGCCGTCACGATGCGGGGATCGGCGGTATAAACACCATCAACGTCGGTATAGATGTCGCAGCGGTCAGCCTCCAGGGCGGCAGCCAGCGCCACCGCCGTCGTGTCTGAACCACTGCGGCCCAACGTGGTGATGCGGTTATTGGGAGAAATCCCCTGAAAACCGGCGACGACGGCAACCTCGCCCGCCGCCATGCGCTGAATAATATCGCCGCCTTCGATATCCTCGATCCGGGCGCTGCCATGCACGCCATCGGTGCGGATGGGGATTTGCCAGCCTTGCCAGGAGCGGGCCGAAACACCCTTTTCCTGCAGCGCCATGGCCAAAAGCCCAATGGTCACCTGTTCACCCGAGGATACCACGGCATCATACTCCCGGGCATCATGCAGGCTGCTCATGGCCTGGGTCCATTCAATCAATTGATTGGTGGTTCCCGCCATGGCGGAGAGCACCACCGCGACCTGATTGCCGTCACCCGCCACCTGCGCCACCCGGTCGGCGACATGACGAAGGCGTTCCACGTCGGCCACCGACGTGCCGCCGAATTTCATTACTATGCGTGCCATAACCTCACCTGGCGGCGCCGGTCGCCCATTGCCGCCCACATTCATCCACCAAACGGACCATTGTCGCCAGTGGGCGGCTATACATACTCAAAGGGCACGGTTCATACAAGTAATGCAGCCCATCCAGAGCCGAAGGAGCGTCAATTGGCCTCATGTATCGCAACATCCCGCCCCGAAGCCGACAAAAATGCCAGGCCCGAAGGGGTGATCCGCACCATCGCGCCCTTGCCTGCCTGAATTTCGCGGCGCAGCAGTTTCCGCTCCACCGCGTCCTCCCATATGGTCAGACGCGGGCATGACGTCCGCCATGCCTCCATCACCTCATCATAGGGCCGGGGCCGCTGGGCAACCCACTGCACCAGATCAAGTATCAGAGCATCATTGGCCGAGGTCATCGCAGCCTCCTTCCACTCTCAGCTGGCAAATTCGCTGCTTCACATATGGGGCGCATTTTCCTATGTGAAAGTGTGTTAGCATCTGCCGCAATCGCTGGTGCGCAGGCATCAGCCCGGCCATTGCACCGCTTTCGGCAGGGAATAGTAGCAAAAAGGACGGCCATGGCCCAGACGACCAGCGCGGCCAGCATAGATCCGGCGGAAATCGGCCGTTTTGACCGCGTGGCGGCGGAATGGTGGGATGCCGACGGGCCCATGGCGCCGCTGCACCGCCTAAATAGACCACGGATGCAATACAGCCGGGAAAAGCTGTGTGTTCACTTCGATCTGAATGACACTGATTTACGGCCGTTATCGGGCCTGAATTTGCTGGATGTCGGCTGTGGCGGCGGGCTGCTGTCGGAGCCGTTCGCGCGCCTGGGCGCCACCGTCGTCGGTATCGATGCGGGCGAGGACAATATTGCCGCCGCCAAGGCCCATGGGGCCAGCGTGGGCCTGGAAGTGGACTATCGAAGCATGGCGGCCGAGGAATTGGCCGCCACGGGCGCGTTGTTCGATGTGGTGGTCAGTATGGAGGTGATTGAGCATGTCGCCGATGTCGCCGGCTTCATGACGGCCCTGGTAAACCTCACCCGGCCGGGCGGGGCCCTGTTGCTGGCGACCCTGAACCGCACGCCGCGCTCGTATCTGACGGCGATCCTGGGCGCCGAGTACATGTTGCGCTGGCTGCCCGTGGGCACGCACGAATGGAGCCGTTTTCGCAAACCGGCGGAGCTGGGCCGGCACCTGCGTCAGGCAGGGGCCGAACTGCGGGATGTCACGGGCATGCGCTATTGGCCTCGCCAGGACGAATGGCAGTTATCAAGGGATGCCGGCGTGAACTATCTGGCTTACGCGGTGCGGCGTGAATAATCAATCGGCCTCATAGTAATCCGGGAAATAGTCGCGGACATAGGTGCTGTTCAGGGCGTAGGCGTAGCATGAATTGCGCAGCCCGGGGCTGAGGTATAGATGGCCGTCGCCCTTGTCTTCCATGTTCTCCACCACCTCGAACAGGGACTGCATCGCCGTGGTGGCCATTTGCGCCAGCATCTCGTTCAGGTGCGTGCAACCGACAACGCCGCCCAGGCGTTCGCGAATGGCACGGTTCCAGCCCGGCCCCATTTTCAAACCTACCAACTGGCTATAGTTCGGCGCGGCCAGGTGACAGGGGCCATGGGCGCCCACGTCCATTTGCGCCTCCGCCGCCTGAACCACCAAATCCATGCCGACCGTCAGGCGCAGCCACATATCATGCACCGGTTGGTCCGCCGTGCGCTCGCTGTCCAGCATGCTGTAGTCATCTTCCTTGATGTCCGTGATATGGCCTTCGATATCCCACAGGCCGTCCTGACGCTCGTAGGCCTTCAATTCAAGATTACGCGTATGAGACAAGGTGCGAGGTGCTGGATCACTTAAGGGCAAGGGTAACTCCTGATGTATTTCACGGCCCGGCCAGGGGCGGCGGGCATCCGCAACAAGGTGATGCGGGTAATCTATGCCAAGAAATCCCTAGCAAGCAATGCAGGCGGGGAATAAGGGAATGAAATGAATGGGCGTTCAGGCCGTCGCGGCGATGGCCCCGTCGCTGTCGTCCGTGGCGGCAGACTGCGGCCAAACTTCCGTGGGACCCGTGGAGGGCTGCGGCGCCTCGTAACAGTATTCCCAATTCGCCGGATCGGAAAACAGCTTGTGCAGGATCTGGCTGTTGCTTGTATGGCCGGGGCGCTGGCCCGCAAAATGGCCAAGGATAGGCCCACCCGCCAGATAAAGATCGCCGACGCAATCCAGCACTTTGTGACGGACGAATTCATCAACGTAGCGCAAGCCGCCTTCATTCATGATTTCGTCGTCGCGGCCAACCACGACCGCATTGTCCAGGGAACCGCCCCGCGCCAGACCAAGGTTCATCAAACGATCAACCTCGCGCTCAAAGCCAAATGTCCGGGCCCGGCAAATATCCCGTTTGAAGCCGCCGTTGTGCAGGTCGAAATTGCCTGCCTTTTCAGCGATCGCCGGGCTGTCGAAATCGATTTCCACGGACACCGTGAAACCGTCCGAGGGCAAAAGCGCGGCGCGGCGTTCGCCATCATCAATCTCCACCCAGCGGAGAACGCGGATGGAGCGGCGGCGGGCCTGTTGGCGCTGCACGCCCGCGCATTCAATCAGGAACACGAAAGGCGCCGAGGAACCATCCATGATGGGTACTTCCGGGCCATCCAGTTCGATCCGCACATTGTCGATACCGCAACCGGCCAGCGCGGCCATCAAATGTTCGATCGTAGCAACCTTTACACCGGCATCATTTTGTACCGTCGTCGACATCACGGTGTCGCTGACCGTATCCCAGCGAGCCGGAACTTCAGCGTTGAGGCCCGCATCAAAGGCGGCATCAACCGCCGAATTCAGGCCCGCGGCGCCAAGGTCCGTGCGATAGAAGACAACGCCCGTATCCGCCGGCGCGGGATGCAGGCTCATGGCAACCTTCGCGCCGCTGTGTAGAGCCACACCGGAACAATTGATTGCATTCTTCAAAGTATGCTGCTGTTTACTTGCCACGTCTTATTGTCCGTCCGTCGTAACTTTGTCTTCGACTAACCATCCAGTTCGCCCAGGCGCCAACTAGGATTTCGGTATCCGTATCTGCGGGAGTTCCAAGAGCCCGTTATGCAATACAGAATCTTCTTTAAAAAAGAGCACCTTGAACGATGTTATTAGCAATCGCTCCCAAGATGCTCAAATCAAACTGTATTACATTTCGTTACGGCGCCAACCCGATTAACCATATTCCCTTGGAAATTGGTTAATGCGGGTTGGCGCCGGCCCGTGCCCTCAGTCGTCCTAATTCGCCTGGCGGCGCAGGAACGAAGGAATTTCAAGCAAATCCTCTTCGGTTTGCGGCGGCGCCAGGACTGGTTCCTCGGGTTTCTGCTCCGGCTCCGCCGGTGCCGGCGCGGCCGCTTGGGCCGGCTCGACATGCGCGGGCATGGCCGGCGCCGGGGGTTCGGCCACGTCTTCCGCCGGGACCTCCGGCGCCACGGCCTGACGCATTCTCTCCGGGCTGCGTGATTCGAGCCGTGGCTGGGCCGGTGCCGGGGCAACCGTTACAGCCGCCTCGCTGGCCTGTTTACGCCGGAACAGCGAGAAACCCCTGCCTTTACGCTTGGCCGGTCTATCGCTCGGGTTCAGGACTTCCGCTTCGGCCATGGGGTCAGGTTGATGCAGCGGACTGCGGTCCTTTTCCGGCAGGCTGGCGGCCGGCGCCATAAAGGGACCGTCATCCATGCTGACATCCGCTGAACGTCGCGTGCCCAAGGCGGCCTGGGCCATGGGCTCGGGCTCCGCCTGGGGCGGTTTCGGCGCCGGAACGCGCTGGCCAAAGGTCAGCGGCAATGCCGGCGGCTCCTCGCTCGCCGTTAGCGCCGGTTCGGCGGCAGTTTCCGCCTCGGCTCTGGGCGCGGCGGCCATTGCGGGCGCTGCTTCCGCCTTGGCCTCGGCCGCGGCCGCGGCTTCATTGCCCGGCTCGGGCTGGGTCTCCAGGGCTGGCGCCGGAGGCGCGGCTTCCCCCGCCGGCGCTGTCACCTGGTCGGACACGGGCTTTCCGGCCACGGCGGCCAGACGCGGCGGCATGATCACCGGCCGCTGGGCACCCGCCTCGATCTCGATGCCGGTTGCCACCACGGAAACCCGCATGCGCCCGTTCAGGCTGTCTTCGATGGCCGAACCAACGATGATGTTGGCATTTGGATCGACCTCCTGACGCACCCGGTTGGCGGCTTCATCCAGTTCATACAACGTCAGATCCATGCCGCCGGTAATGTTGATCAAGACCCCACGGGCACCCTGCATGGAGACATCGTCCAGCAGCGGGTTGGAAATCGCCGCCTCGGCCGCGTCGATGGCGCGTTTTTCGCCCTCGGCCTCACCGGTGCCCATCATGGCCTTGCCCATTTCCGCCATCACGGTCTTGACGTCGGCGAAATCGAGATTGATCAGACCGGGATTGATCATCAGATCGGTGATGCCCCGAACGCCGGAATGCAGCACATCGTCGGCCATCGAAAAGGCATCAGCGAAGGTGGTTTTCTCGTTGGCGATACGGAACAGGTTCTGGTTCGGGATCACGATCAGGGTATCCACGAAGGTCTGCAACTCTTCGATACCACGCTCCGCCGAAAGCAGCCGCTGACTACCCTCGAACTGAAACGGTTTTGTCACCACGCCAACGGTCAGGATGCCTTGCTCGCGCAGCGCCTCGGCGATAACCGGCGCCGCGCCGGTGCCGGTGCCGCCACCCATGCCGGCGGTAATGAAGGCCATGTGCGTGCCGGCCATGTGATCAAGAATCTGATCGATGGCCTCCTCCGCCGCCGCCCGGCCAACATCCGGACGGGCACCGCATCCCAGCCCTTGGGTAATCGCCGCGCCCAATTGGATGCGGCGGTCGGCGGCACTTTGCGCCAGGGCCTGGGCGTCGGTATTGGCAACAATGAACTCGACCCCTTCCAGGCCGGATGAGATCATGTTGTTGACGGCATTGCCGCCGGCACCGCCCACACCGATCACGACAATCCTTGGCTTTAGTTCGGTCATTTGCGGGGCATTTAGGTTGATGGTCATGGTCAGGTCTCCTTTACCTATCGGCTCCGGTGCGCAATGCGATATTGCGCCAGTGGGTTAATTTCGGGATGGGTTGATACTGAAAGGGTCGAAACTGAAGTGGCGTTCGAGTGAAATGATTGTTTGGACAAGATCTCGCTGATGGCATCTTCAGGCCTACCCCCATGGCTGCTGTTGAAATCTTCATGATCAGAAATTCTCCTTGAACCAGCGGCCCAGGCGTTGAATTCGGCCGTCACCGCCGCTGTTTTCCGCAAGATGTTCCATATGTTCCTGGCCCGGTCCCCGTTCGGCGTACGCCAACAGCCCGGCGGCGGTGGCGAAGGCGGGACCTTCGGTCGCCTCGGCCAGGCCATGCACGCCCAGGGGACGGCCGATCCGCACCTGTTTATCCAGCACGCGTGCCGCATGCTCCCTTACCCCGGTCAAAAGGGCAGCTCCACCGGTCAACACCGCGCGCCGCCCGGCGGTCCGCGCCAGGCCCGAGGCCTGCAGGCGGTCACGCACCAACTCCAAGGTCTCTTCGATCCGGGGCTGAATAATGCCGATCAGCATGGAGCGGGGGATCTGCTGCACCGCATCGGCGCCGCTTTCCCCCACCCGGGGCACGCTGACCATGGCGTGTTCATCGTCGGGACCGGCCACGGCGCTGCCATGCAGGGTTTTCAACCGTTCGGCGTGGGCCGAGGCGGTGGACAGGCCGCGGGCGATATCGTTGGTGACATGATTGCCGCCAACCGGCACCTGGTCGGTATGGATCATATGACCGTCATAAAAGACCGCGACATCGGTGCTGCCGCCGCCCATGTCGATCAGGGTCACGCCCAGGTCCATTTCATCCTCGACCAGGGTGGAAAAGCCCGAGGCATAGGGCGCCACCACCAGGGCCGCGATCTCCAAATGGCAGCGTTCCGCCAACAGTTTTAGATTGCGCAAGGGTCCCACGGCGGCGGAGACCACATGCAGCCGCAGCCCGAGGCGGGAGCCGAACATCCCCCGCGGCTCGCGATAGCCAGGCGTGCCGTCAATGCAGTAGCCGGCGGGAATGGTATTCAGTATTTCCCGCCCCTCACTGACCCGCCGGGCCAGCAGATGGGCCTGGGCCAGGGCCCGTTTCAGGTCCCGCTCGCCAATCTCATGACCGGCGATGTCCGTTTCAACATCGATCAGACGTGACGCCGGCCGGCCGCCGGAAAAGCTCAACAGCACGCTATCAACCCGCTCCTTGGCCATGCGTTCGGCGGCATCCACGGCGCCGCGCACGGCTTCCTCCGCCTGTTCCATATCCACCACGGCGCCCGCGCGCATGCCTCTGGCAATCTGATGGCCGATGCCGATCACCCGCATACCGCCGACGCCGTCGGGCCGGGCGATAAAGCAGCAGACCTTGGTGCTGCCAATATCCAATGCGGTGATCAGACCATTCTTGCCCACGGCCATGTCAGGTGTCCTTCCCGGCTTTGTTTTTCTTGGCCGCGGCTTCCGGCGTCAGACGCAGGACTAGGCGATCGGGCAGGCGCAGATCTATGGCCGCGACATCGCGCTCGAATATCCTGTGCTCGGCCACCAGTTCAGCCAGCCGGTGCCAGGCGCTGAAGGGATCGTCTTCGGGAAGATGAACCTTGATGCCGTTTTTCAAGCGCACATCCCAGCGCCGCGCCCCGATCCGAACCGCCGCCTGGACCTGCGCGAACAGGGTCGGCTTGCGCGACAACATTTCGATCAGGGCCGCCGCCGCCAGGGGGGCATCCTTGCCCACGACCACCGGCAAATGGGCGAAACGGGCGAGATTTTTCCTGGTAATCACCTTACCGCCATGATCGATCAGGACATGGCGGCCCTTGTGCTGCCACAAGGCCAGGGCCTTGCGTTCGCTAATGCGCACCACGATCGTATCCGGCAGCCGGCGTTCGACGCGGGCCGTCTTCACCCAGCCCAGGTTCAACAGACGCTGACGCGCCTGATCCGGATCGAAAGCCAGGATCGACTGCCCGCTGCGCACCCCGACGGCCCGCAATACCTGCCCCTTGGAGGTTTCGCCCCGCCCGGTGACAAAAACATGCTGCACGGTCAGGCCGGCGCGGACAATCTGGCGTTCACTCCAGCGCATCAAATCCATGTAGGCCGCCGCGGCCAAGCCTTGCACGACGCCGCTTTGTTTAAGCTGCCAGGCACCGGCCACCAGACCCGTCAGGCCAACGGCGCTCAGTAAAAGCACCAGGCCCAGGCGCTTGCGCAGATACCAGTTCGGTGACCGTGCGCGTTTGGCGCGGCGGCGCTGCGGTGTCTTACCCTTGACCGGATTGCCTTCGCTCCGGTTGAAAATATGCCTCAACGCGCGCATCCGGCGTCCTCCACCATCCAGCGCACCAGGGCGGTAAAATCGACGTTCTGATAGGCGGCCAATTCCGGCACCAGGGAGGTCGGCGTCATGCCGGGCTGGGTATTGACCTCCAGCATGAAAAGCTTGCCCGGTTCGCCATCCGTATCGTCATAGCGGAAATCCGCCCGGCTGACGCCACGGCAGCCAAGCGCCTCATGCGCGCGCTCGGACATGTCCATGGCCTGGGCATAGACATCATCATGGATCGCCGCCGGGATGACGTGCCGCGAGCCGCCCTCCGCGTATTTGGCATCGTAGTCATAGAAGCCGTCATCGGTCAGGATCTCGGTCACGCCCAAAGCACGGCCGTCCATCACCGCGACGGTCAGTTCCCGGCCAGGCACGTAGCGCTCCGCCAGAACGTCGTCGCCGAACTGCCAGTCAGCGCCTATCGGCGGATTATTGTCGCCAGCGCGCACGATGCGGACACCGAAAGTAGAGCCTTCGTTTGGCGGCTTCACCACATAGGGGCGATCCAGGGGATCCCTTTCATTCACCGCCGCGACCGTGGACAGGCAGCTTTCCGCGCATGGGATGCCATGGGCACGGAAAACTTCCAGGGATGCCGGCTTGTACATGGCCACGGCGGAGGCGCGAACGCCGGAATGGGTATAGGGCAGCTCCATCAATTCCAGCAGACCCTGGACGCAACCATCCTCGCCCCAGCGCCCGTGCAAGGCGTTGAACACCACATCGGGCTTGATCTCTACCAAGCGGCTGGCCAGATCAGCGCCGACGTCTATTTCGGTGACCTGATAGCCGTCCGCGCGCAAGGCTTTGGCGCAGGCCTTGCCGGAGGTCAGGGAAACCGGGCGCTCGGCGGAGCGTCCCCCCATCAATACCGCGACGTGGCTGCTCATGAAGCTTCCTCCGCCAGGACCAGTTCAGGGGTATTCTCAGGGTCGAATTCACCGACGCGGCGGATCTCCCATTGCAGCATGACGCCACTGTCCGCATGCACCCGGCGGCGGACTTCCTCGCCCAGCGCCTCCAGATCGGCGGCGGTCGCTTCGCCGGTGTTGATCAGGAAATTGCAGTGCAACTCGGACACCATGGCGCCGCCGCGCACCAGGCCGCGGCAGCCGGCCCGGTCGATCAGTTCCCACGCCCTGAGATCACCGAGGTCATTGGGACCACCGTTCGCATCGCCGCCGTCAGGGTTCTTGAAGGTGCTGCCGCCGGTCCGGGTATTCACCGGTTGAGTGTCCTTGCGGGCCTGGCGGACCTCCTGCATGCGGGCGCTGATCTCTTCCGGATCGCCCGCTTCGCCACGGAACCGCGCGGCGGTGAAAATCCAGTCGTCGGGCGCGCCGCAGTGGCGATAGCTCATGTCCAACTCATCCGGCCCGGCCCGGTGAACGGTGCCATCGCCATCGACCGCCTCGGCCCACTCCAGAACATCCCGGAAAGCGCTGCCGTAGGCACCGGCGTTCATCCGCAAACCGCCCCCGACCGTGCCTGGAATACCGCGCATGAATTCAAAACCAACCAGCCCGGCATCGCGGCAGATCCTGGCCAGATTAACGTCCAGGACACCGGCGCCGGCGGTGACCGCTCCGCCCTCGACCTCGATCTCGTTAAAGGCGCCATCAAGGCGAATAACGACGCCGCGCACGCCGCCATCACGGATCAGCAGGTTGGAGCCAAGGCCCAGCACGGTGCGGGGAATGTCGCGGGGGCATTTGGCCAGAAATGCCGCCAAATCCAGGGCATCCGCCGGCCGGAACAGAACATCGGCCGGTCCGCCCACCCGGAACCAACTGCTGCCCGAAAGATCCACGTTCTCGATATAGCGGCCGCGTACCGCCGGCAGGCGCGACAGAAAGGTGTCCGTATGCGGCTGGGTGATCATCATGCCGCACCCGCCATCGCGGTCAACTGCTCCGGCAAAGCATTGGCCCAGCCGCTGATGGTACCGGCGCCAAGACAGACCACCATGTCGCCTGATGCCGCCTCCGCCGCGATGATTGCCGCTAGATCCTCCGGCACTTCCAAGGGCAGTACCCGGCGGTGGCCCCGCGCCGTCAGACCCAGGATCAGGGCATCGCGGTCGATGCCCTCAATGGGCTCTTCGCCGGCGGCATGTACATGGGCCACGACGACCACGTCGGCGTCGTTGAAGCAAGTGCAGAAATCCTCGAACAAATCACGCAGCCGGGTGAAGCGATGGGGCTGCACAACGGCAATGATGCGGCCCTGGCAGGCGGCCCGGGCTGCCCGCAGAACGGCCGAGATTTCTACTGGATGATGGCCATAATCATCGATAATCGTAACGCCGGCCACCTCGCCCGTTTTCGTGAAACGCCGCTTGACGCCGGCGAAGCCCGCCAGGGCGGACAACAGGGCATCGTCGGCGATCTTCATCTCCAGGCCAACAGCAATCGCGGCCAGGGCGTTCAGCACATTGTGCTCCCCATGCATGGGCAGATGAAATCCCCGCACCAACCGGGTCTCGCCGGAGGCCCGATCCGTAAGTTCGACATCGAAATGCATGCCCGTGGACGAGGCTTTCAGATCCACTGCGCGCACCGCCGCCTGGGGGCTAAAGCCATAAGTCAAAATGCGCCGGTCCGATATGCGGCCGATCAAGGCCTGAACTTCCGTATGATCCAGACACATCACCGCGAAGCCATAGAAGGGCAGATTTTCGATGAAGCTTTGGAAGGCCACGCGCTCGGTCTCGAAATCGCCGTAAAAATCGAGATGCTCCGGGTCCATGTTGGTGACCACGGCAATGGTCGCCGGCAGTTTGGTGAAGCTGCCGTCGCTTTCATCCGCTTCGACCACCATCCACTCGCCGGCGCCCAGACGGGCATTGGTGCCATAGGCATTGATGATGCCGCCGTTGATCACTGTCGGGTCATAGTCGGCCTGGTCCAGGATGGCGGCGACCATGGATGTGGTTGTCGTTTTGCCATGGGTGCCACCGACGGCGATGGCCCATTTCAGGCGCATCAACTCGGCCAGCATTTCGGCCCGGCGCACCACGGGGATCATCGCCTCCCGCGCCGCCACGACTTCCGGATTGTCCGGCTGCACGGCGGAAGAAATCACCACCACGCGGGCCTCGCCCAGATTGTCCGCCGCATGGCCGATCATGGCCTCGATGCCCAACTGGCGCAGGCGCAGCACATTGGCGCCCTCAGCCTGGTCGCTGCCCTGCACCCGATAGCCCAGGTTATGCATGACCTCGGCAATGCCGCTCATGCCGATGCCGCCGATGCCGACGAAGTGGATAACGCCGATGTCCAATGGCAGTGCCCTCATGCCGCGGCCCTCCCACCCAGTTCACCGCCGGACAATGCCAATACAAGCTCGGCCAATTGCGCGGCGGCGTTCGGCTGGGCCCGGCGGCGCGCGGCCTTGGCCGCATCACTTAGCAACTCGGGCTCCGTCATCAGCTTCGCCAAATGCTCCGACAGAATGGACACGCCCAGATCGGCCTCGGGCAGCACCCAGGCGCCGCCGACGGAACTCAAGATTTCCGCATTGCGGGTCTGATGATCGTCCGTGGCGTGCGCGTAGGGCACCAGCACGCTGGGCCGGCCCAGCATCGCCAGTTCGCTGACCGTGCCGGCGCCGCTGCGCGCGATCACCAGATGCGCCGCCGCCAGCCGGGTGGGCAGGTCGGTAAAGAATTCCGCCGTCTCCGCCTTGATGCCGGCCTCGCCATAGCTTTGCCGCACCGCATCCAAATCTTCCGGCCGGCATTGCTGTACGACCGACAGACGCCGCCGCAGATCCGGCGCCAGGGCGACCAGGGCCTGGGGGATCACCTCGCTGAAGCGGCGCGCGCCCTGGCTGCCGCCAAAAATCAGCAACTCGAACGGTCCGTTTCCTTCCGCCGCCACATAGGGCTGCTCGGCCAAGGCCGATATGGCGTCACGCACCGGATTGCCGGTCACCAGCTGCGGCTGTTCCGGCATCTTGGGCAGGGCCTTGGTAACGGGAAACGAGGTCGCGATGGCATCGACGCGCCGGGCCAGCAGACGATTGACCCGGCCCAAAACCGCGTTCTGCTCGTGGATGGCGCGGGGCACCGATAAAGTGATCGCCGCCAGCATGGTGGGCAGGGATGGATAGCCGCCGAAGCCAACCACCGCCGCCGGTTCCACCTGGCGGATCAGCCGCCGAGCCTGCAGGGTGCCAAGGGCGATTTCGGCCATGGCCATTAACTTGCCCAACAGGCCGCGTCCCGATGGCGTGCCGGAGGTGACATGATGAATGGCCTGTCCGGGAAACCGGTTCGAGAAATCGTCGCCCCGCCTGTCGGTGACGATATCCACCGACCGGCCGCGCCGATCCAGCTCTGCCGCCAGGGCCTGGGCCGGAAAAACATGACCGCCGGTGCCGCCCGCCGCCAGCATGATGCTGCCCGTGTTCAAGCTCATGGCAGCCCCCCAAGATTGGGTCGGCGCCGGGTCAGGGCCAGCACCATGCCCATGGCCAGGGCCAGGGCGAGCAGGGACGATCCGCCATAGGAGATGAATGGCAGGGTCATGCCCTTGGTCGGCAACAGGTTCAGGTTCACACCGATGTTGATCACCGCCTGCAGGCCGAACTGGGTCAGCAGGCCGGCGGCGGCCAGCAGGACAAACAGATCATCCTCGCGCAACAGCCGGGCAAACCCGCGCAGGGTGATGAAGCCGAACAGGGCGACGATGATCAGGCAGGCAATCAGGCCGAATTCCTCACCCGCAACGGAGAAGATAAAATCCGTATGGGCGTCGGGCAGCACCCGTTTGACCATGCCTTCGCCAGGGCCCCGACCCAGCAAACCGCCCTGGCCGAACGCGTCCATGGCCCGGTCGATCTGATATGAATCGCCGCTGGCCGGATCCAGGAAGCGGTCGATGCGGCTGGCCACATGGGGGATCGTGGCATAGGCCACGACGGCGCCGGCCAGGCCCAGCAGCCCCAGCAAGCCGACCCAAAGCAGGGACAGCCCGGCAATAAAGCACTGACCGAACCAAACAACGGAGACCACCGCCGTCATGCCGAAGTCGGGCTGCAGGATCAGCATCCAGACAACCAGGGCGAACAGGGCGCAGCATATCAATCCGCCCGGCACGCCTTCACGGCGGCGCTGTTCCGCCAGCATCCAGGCGGCAACCACGGCAAAGCAGGGCTTGACGAATTCAGAGGGCTGAATGGACAAGCCGGCGAATTGCAGCCAACGGGTCGCGCCCTTGATTTCCGGGCCTAGAAACAGTGTCAAGGCAACCAGCAGCAGGCTAACGGCGAAGCCGACAACGGAGATGCGGCGCACCCCCCGGGGACTCATCAACGAGACCAGGAACATCATGGCCACCGCCAGGGGCAGGAACAATGCCTGGCGCAGAACAAAATGCTGGCCATGCAGTTGCAGGCGCTCCGCCACGGCCGGGCTGGCAGCCAGGGTTAGCAGGGTGCCGATGGCGATCAACAGCGCCACTGCCAGCAGGGTCCAGCGGTCAACCGTCCACCACCAGCGGCCAACGATCGAAGTATCGGTGCGCGCGAAGGAGATCATCCCGCCCCTCCCGCCGCGCGGCGGCGATAGTGGCCATCGCCGTTGCCGCCGTTGCCGGCGACGTCTTGGGCCAGAACCCGAAACAGATCGCCGCGGACTTCGAAGCTGGGGAATTGATCGAAGCTGGCGCAGGCCGGCGACAGCAATATGACGCCGCCGCCCGCCGCCAGGGCACAGCCATGGGCCGCGCGGACGGCCGTTGCCAGATCACCCGATGTTTCGTGATCCAGGTCCGCACCCAGACGCTGGGCGAATGCGTCGGCAGCCTCGCCGATCAGAAACGCCTTGGCGATCCTGGAATAAAATGGCGCCAGGGCGTCGATGCCGCCCTGCTTCGCGATACCACCGGCAATCCAATAAATATTGTCATAGGCGGCCAGGGCATGGGCGGCGGCTTCCGCGTTGGTCGCCTTGCTGTCGTTGACGAACAGGATGTCGCCCTGGCGCGCCACCACTTCCATGCGATGAGGCAGACCGGGGTAGCTGCGCAAGCCGGGAATGATCTGGTCCGCGGCAAGGCCCAACGCCTCGGCCATGGCAAAGGCCACGGCAGCGTTCTGCCAGTTATGAGCACCGCGCAGGGTTTCGATACCGTTCAGATCGGCAACAGGCTCGCTCCCGCCGGCCCGATACAGCCAGCCGGCTTTGACGAACAAACCGTCCTGCAATTGGCGCCCGACGGAGATTTCCACCACCTTGCGCCCCGCCGCCCGCATGTCGCGGCAGATCCGGGCCGACCATTCGTCGTCGCTGCCCAACACCAGAGTGGCTTCGGCCCCAGCCATCTCCAGCAATCGGCACTTGGCCGTGATATAGCCGTCCATGCCGCCATGGCGGTCCAGATGGTCGGGACTGATGTTTAGCAGAGCCGCCACTTGGGGACGCAGCCCCGAAGTCAGATCGATCTGATACGAGGACAGTTCCAGGACATAGGCGCCCGCCGCATCAAGAAGGTCGAAATCCAGAACCGGGCGGCCCAGATTGGCGCCGGCCTCCACCAATCGGCCCGCCGTGGATAGAATATGTTCCAGTAACGAGGTCGTGGTCGATTTGCCATTGGTACCGGTTATTGCCGCCACCGCGGCTTCCGGGCGGGTACGGGCGAACAACTCCACATCGCCCAAAATTTCAGCGCCGAGGCGCTCCGCCAGGCCAACCACCATGTGCGGCTTGGGATGGGTCAAGGGTATGCCGGGACTGAGCACCAGTGCCGCTATCCCTTGCCAGGCCTCGTCTGACGGCGCCGCCGCCACGGCACCGAGCGCGACCGCATCCCTGCGCCGGTTCGGGTCATCGTCCCAAACCAGAACCCGCGCGCCGCCGGCGATCAGGGACCGGGCCGCGGACAGACCGGTCCGGCCCAGGCCATACACGGCCACGGTTTTATCCTGATATGTCTGAATGGCGATCATGGCTTAGCGCAGCTTCAAGGTGGCCAGGCCGATCAGGGCCAGGATGACGGCAATGATCCAGAATCGGATCACGATTGTTGGTTCGGCCCAGCCCTTCTGCTCGTAGTGATGATGCAGCGGCGCCATGCTGAAGACCCTGCGGCCGGTCATCTTGAAGGATGCCACCTGCACAATGACCGAAACCGTCTCCAGCACGAACAGGCCGCCGATAATGGCCAGGACGAATTCATGTTTGGTTACCACTGCCACGGCGCCCAGGCCGCCGCCCAGGGACAGGCTGCCCGTATCGCCCATGAAAACCATGGCCGGCGGCGCGTTGAACCACAAGAAACCCAAGCCCGCGCCGACCAGGGCGCCGCAATAGACCGCCAGTTCACCGGCGCCCGGCACCGTGTGCAGTTGCAGATAGGTACCGAAGACTACGTTACCCGTCAGATAGGCGATCAGGGCGAAGGCCGAGGCCGCGATGATCAACGGTCCGATCGCCAGTCCGTCCAGTCCGTCGGTCAGATTGACGGCATTCGAGGAACCCACCATGACCACCGCCCCGAAGGGTATGAAGAACAGGCCCAGATCGAACAGCAGGTCCTTCACGAACGGCACGGCCAGATGAGTAGACAGGGCGACGGGCTGAAACGACATGATCCAGATGGCGGCGAGGACCGCGACCGCCAATTCCATCACCAGCTTCAGTTTGCCCGGCAAGCCGCGGACATTGGCCTGAGTAACCTTTAGATAGTCATCGGCGAACCCGATCAAGCCAAAGCCGGCGGTAACCAACAACACCGCCCAGACAAAGCGGTTGGATAGATCAGCCCACAACAAGGTGGATACCGACAGCGCCAGCAGGATCAGAAAGCCGCCCATGGTCGGCGTGCCCTGCTTGGCCACGATATGCCTTTCCGGCCCATCATCGCGGATCGGCTGGCCCTGTCCCTGTTTGCTGCGCAGCCAGCGGATCAGCGGCGGACCGAGGATGAAGCTGATGATCAAGGCGGTCATCACCGCCGCCCCGGTGCGAAAGGTCAAATAGCGGAAAAGATTGAAAATGCGGAAATCTTCAGCCAGGGGATAGAGCAGATTAAAAAGCATATCCGTCCCCTAACCGCTGATTGCCGTGGAGCCATTGCCGATGGCTTCGCCCAGGTCCCGCAGGGCCTGTACGATCGGCGCCATGTTCTGGCCCAGGGAACCCTTGACCAATACGGTATCGCCGGGCCGGATGGCGCCCATGACCTTGGCCAGAAGATCTGCCGATTCCGCTTCGTGGGCGCCGTGCATATGGCTGGGTAGGGCATCGAACAGATGCGCCATGTGCGGCCCGCATGCGAAAACCTGATCGACGCCCGCCGCGACCAGATCCGGAGCCAGGGCGGCATGCAATTCGGGTGCCGTGCCGCCAAGTTCTAGCATGTCGCCCAAGACGGCAATGCGCCGTCCCATGGCCTCGGCCTCGACCACACCCAAGGTCTCGATCGCGGCAGTCATGGCCACGGGGGAAGCGTTATAGCTTTCATCGATGATCAACAAGCTGCCGTCGCCGAAGCCGACCCGGTGGCGTTCACCCCGGCCCTTTGGCGCGGCAACATCGGCCATGGCCAGGGCCGCCAGACCCAGATCGGCGCCCAGGGCCCGCACGGCGGCCAGAACAGCCAGGCTGTTGATGGCCCAATGGCGGCCCGGCGCGCCCACCTTGTAGGTTACGGCCTGTCCGTCAATGTCGGCGGAAATGCAATTACAGGTGGGATGCTGGGCCAGGCCGATCAGGCGCGCCTGGGCATCTTCGTGGGCGCCAAATGAAATGATCCGGCCCACGCCCGCCGCCACTGCGGCCCGGGAAAGGTAATCGAAATGGGCGTTGTCCCGGTTCAGGATCGCCACGCCGTCAGGCTCCAATCCGGTGAAGATCTCCGCCTTGGCATCGGCGATCTGGCTCAGCGAAGAGAAGAACTCCAGATGCACCGGCTCCACGTTGGTGATGATCGCCACATGGGGACGGACCAGGCGGCTCAATGGTGCGATCTCGCCGGCGTGGTTCATGCCCAATTCGAAAACGCCATGGGCGCTGTGCCCGGGCATCCGCGCCAGGCTTAAGGGCGCGCCCCAGTGATTGTTTAAATTGCCTTGGGAGGCATGGGTCGCGGCACCACGGGCCAGCGCCTGATACAGCGCCTCCTTGGTTCCGGTTTTTCCCACACTGCCCGTTACGGCCACAATTCGTGCCGAGCCGCGGGCCCGCGCGGCGTGGCCCAGGGCTTCCAGGCCGGCCAGCGTATCGGCGACCCGCAACAGGGGCGCATCCGGCGCCAACCCGTCGACGGAACGGCTGACCATGGCGGCGACGGCGCCACGGGCCAGGGCATCGGCGACAAAACCATGACCATCGAAATTCGGGCCCTCGATCGCCACGAACAGATCGCCGGGATGTACGGTGCGGCTATCGATCGAGACGCCGCTGGCCTGCCAATCGCTATTGCATTGGCCCTTCGTCGCGGCGGCGGCCTCGGCGGCCCGCCATAGGACGGCGGCGGTCATGGACTTTCCCCCGCCAGAACCCGCGCCGCCACATCCCGGTCATCGAAAGGATGGGTTACGCCGGCAACGGTCTGTCCCGTCTCGTGCCCCTTGCCGGCGATCAGCAGGACATCGTCGGGGCCCAACCAGCCGATCGCCGTGGCAATGGCCCTTCCGCGATCGCCGATTTCCACGCCGCCGGGGCAATCCGCCATGATTTCAGCCCGGATCGCGGCGGGATCCTCGCTGCGCGGATTGTCATCGGTGACCACCACCCTGTCGGCCAGTTCAGCGGCGATACGGCCCATTATGGGGCGCTTGCCCCTGTCCCTGTCACCGCCGCAGCCGAAAACCACGAACAATTGCCCCTTGGCATGGGGCCGCAGGGCCAGAATGGCGGCGCGCAAAGCTTCCGGCTTATGGGCGTAGTCAACGAAAACACCGCCCTGCCCGGCGGCGGCGGCAATCGCCTCCAACCGCCCCGGCACGCCGGTCAACTGCCCGGCGGCGGTCAACACGGCATCTGGATCGCCGCCACCGCCAATCGCAAGCGCGATGGCGCAAAGAACATTTTCCGCCTGGAAGGCGCCGATCAATGGCAGATCCAGATCGGCCCGCCGGCTCATGGCAGCGATTGTCAGGCGTTGGCCATGGGCCGTAATTTCGCGCTTCAGCAGGGCAATATCGCCGCCGGTGCCAAATGTCAGGATCCCATGCCCGCATTCTTGGCAGGCCGTGCGCAACCGCTCGGTCAGATCCGATGCGGCGGGCAAAACCGCCGTGCCGCCAGGCGCCATGACAACTTCGAACAGGCGCAGCTTGGCACGCAGGTAATCTTCCTCGTCCGCGTGATAGTCAAGGTGATCCCGCGAAAGATTGGTGAACGCAGCCGCCGTCACCTGCACCCAGTCCAGACGCCGCTGTTCCAGCCCGTGGCTGGATGCTTCCAGGGCCAAGTGATCCACGCCCGCTCCCGCCAAGTCCCGCAAGGCTTCATGCAGGATGACCGGATCCGGTGTCGTATGGGCCAGATTGCGCCGCAAGGGCGCGGAAATTATTCCCAATGTCCCCAGGCTGGCGCCGTTTCGCCCCATGGCGGCCCAGATTTGCCGCACGAAATCAGCTACCGAGCTTTTGCCGGAGGTGCCGGTCACCGCCACGATGGTATCGGGCTGGGTCGCAAAGAAGCGCGCCGCCAGTTGCGAAAGGCGGCGGCGCGGTTCTTCGTCCTCGATGATCGGCAGATCAGCGTCCGTGTCGATGGCGGCAGCCAGGCCGGGCGGCCCCAACAAGGCAGTGGCACCACGGCGGATCGCCTCAGGTACGTAGTCGGCACCGTCAACGGTGCTGTCGGCGGTACTGCTGGGCAGGGCGGCAAACAGATAACCGGGGCCGACCAGACGGCTATCCGCCGTCAGCCCAAGAATCTCCCTATCCGCCACTTGGCTCACGTTGTTCCCCATCAGCTCAGTTAACCGCAATGTTCCGGCCCCGATTGCCCGTCCGGCCATATAGGGGCATCGCCATGGCCCGCCGGACCGGAGCAGCTTCGCTATCCACCGGCCGCACCCCCAGGATGGGCGCGATGCGGCTTATCACCCGGCCGGCCAGCGGCGCCGCCGTCCAGCCGGCGGTGGCAAAGCCATGGGTCTCGACATCGCCCCGCGGCTCATCCAGCAGCAGATAGACGACATACTTTGGCGCGGTCATGGGAAAAGCCGCCGCGAAGGAAGAGATCAAGGCCTTGCGGTTGTACCCGCCCACGCCGGCCTTTTCAGCCGTGCCGGTTTTACCGCCGACCAGGAAGCCCGGCGCCTGCGCCTTGCGTCCGGTGCCCTTCTCGACCACGGCGCGCAACAAGCGCCGCAACTGGTTCGATGTCCGCTTGCTGATCACCTGTATGCCGACGGTTGGTTTTCCCGGTTTACGCTTGATCAGGGTCGCGGGCAGCAGCACACCACCATTGACCATCGCCGCAAAGGCTGACGCGAACTGCACCGGTGAAACCGCCAAGCCGTGGCCATAGGCCGCCGTCATCGTGGAAATATCGCCCCAACGGGCAGGCGTGATGGGCACGCCGACTTCGGGTAATTCCAGGCTGGGCCGGCCCAGCAAGCCAAAACGATCGAGATAGCTGCGCTGGCTGTCCCGGCCAACGTCCAGGGCCATTTTGGCCGCGCCAATGTTTGAGGAATAGATCAGAATTTCCGGCACCGACAACCAGCGCTTCTTGGCATGGCTGTCGCGAATGGTAAAACGGGCCACCCGGATCGGCTTGGTCGCGTCATAGCCGCCGCGAATCCTGGTCGCGCCACTATCAAGGGCCATGGCTACGGTCAGCACCTTGAAAACCGAGCCCAGCTCGTAAACGCCCTTGGTCGCACGGTTGAAACGCGCCAGAGCGGGGGCGGCGGAAGGATGGTTGGGGTCAAAATCCGGCAAGGATACCAGAGCCAGAAGCTCGCCCGAGTTCACGTCCATCACCAGACCGGCGGCGCCGGCCGCCTGAAACCGGTCCACGGCTGATCTCAGTTCATCACGCAGCGCATGTTGCACCCGGGCATCCAGAGATACCTGCAAAGCCTGGCCCCGGGGGCCACGATCGCGCATTTCCTGATCAAAATATTTCTCGATACCGGAAATACCGTCGCCATCCACGTCGGTGAAGCCCAGCACATGGGATTCCAACGCGCCATGGGGATACAGACGCCGCTGTTCATCGCGGAAGTGCAAACCCGGAATGCCCAGGCCATTGACCGCCGCCTGTTGCGACGGCGTCAGATTTCGCTTCAACCAAACAAAGGCGCGGCCCGAGGACAGGCGTTCCTGTACCGCGGCAAGGCTCAATTCCGGCAGCACCTTGACCAACTTGGCCGCCGCCGCCGCCGCGTCAGGAACCGACCTGGCATCGGCATATAACGACGCAGTCAGCAGATTGGTCGCCAGCAGCGTTCCATTGCGGTCAACAATATCCGACCGGCCCGCCGTCGACTTGGTGGGCGCCACGGTGATGAATGCCAGCGATTGGCCCGGTTCACGAACCACGGTCAATTCGATCAACCGGCCCGCCAAAACGAAGAAACTGACGGCAAATACCAGGGCCACGGTCACCAACCGGGTGTGCCCGGTACGGATGGCCTGAACCTTGCTGCCGACCAAATGCGCGCTGTCGCGGGGTTCCGCCTCAGTCCAGCCACCGGCATGATCGACGCTGTCAACGATCGCTGTGCCGGGTTGTGTCATGACCGCTCCCCGCTGCTGGCCATGACGATCCGCTGACCACGCCGTGTTTTCACCGGCTTTCGGCCCGGCAACGGCGGGTTGCCGCGCCTAACCTTTCGCCGCGCCTTCTTCCGATCATTCTTCAGGTCGGATTTATTCTTGAGAGCACCGGTCTTCTTGCCTTCGGCCTTCAGGGGCAGACTGGCCAGTGTGCCGATCTGCGCCGGCGCCAGAGGGCGCAGCTCCAAATGCCGCCGGGCCAGAGCCTGCAACCGGCTGGGCTGACTCAGGAAGCTCAGTTCCGCAGCCAGGATGCGGCTGTTGCGCCGGCTGTCAGCCAACTCGGCCGTGGCCACCGTCAGTTCCCGCTCAAGCTGCTGAACCTCGGATTCCAGGCGGTAAAGGCCCAGCGAAACCGCCAGTACCAACAGCAGAACAATAATGGTGATGGGCCACCTCATGACGCCACCCCGACAGCCGGCCCCAATCCCGCCGCCGGCACCTCGGTACGTTGGGCC
This sequence comes from Alphaproteobacteria bacterium, assembly GCA_030747035.1. Classification (GTDB taxonomy): domain Bacteria; phylum Pseudomonadota; class Alphaproteobacteria. The sequence goes on from JASLLM010000001.1 coordinate 57,965, forward strand.
AGGCGTAGTCGGGCCGAACGGGCCCTGGGATTGGCGGCAATTTCGGTGGCACCGGGTTTCGTGGCGCCACGGCGCGGCAGTTGGAAGGTGATCGGCCGCTGATCTTCACTGGGCGGACGGTGGCGCGACCCGGCGGGCCGCAGACCGGCCCGCTCGCTCAGAAACTGCTTCACTTCCCGGTCCTCGAGGGAATGGAACGAGACCACGGCCAGCCAGCCCCAAGGAGCCAGCAGGCGCTCCGCCGCCGCCAGGCCCTGGCGAAGCTCTTCAATTTCGCTGTTTACGTAAATGCGCAGAGCCTGAAATGTGCGCGTCGCTGGATGGATGCGTTTGCCGCCTTTACCGGTTGCTCTGACAGCCTTGGCAACGATATCAGCCAGGGTCGAGGTGCGTTCGATCGGCGCCGTTTCGCGGGCCCTAATAATGGCACGGGCGACGGCGCGGGAACGGCGTTCGTCGCCATAATGATAAATGATATCCGCCAGTTCATCCTGTTCCCGGCTGTTGACCACGTCCGCCGCACTCTCGCCCGCCTGCGACATGCGCATGTCCAAGGGTCCGTCGACGGAGAAGGAAAAACCACGCCCGGCCTGATCAAGCTGCATGGAAGAAACGCCCAGATCCAACGTCACGCCCTGCAATTGCGAGGCGCCGGCATCCGCCGCCAGTTGCCCCATTTCGGAAAAGCGGCCCTGAACCAGGGTCAGACGGCCGTCAAATTCAGCTACCGCCGCGGCACCCGCGGCCACCGCATCCGGGTCCCGGTCAATGGCAATCAGCCGACAATCGGCGGCTTCAAGGATCGCCTTGGCATATCCGCCGGCACCAAAGGTGCCATCCAGATAGACGCCACCATCCCGGACCGCCAGACCCTGCAGCACCTCGTCCAGCATCACTGGGACATGGGGGACATCGGGGATATGCGGGGCGGCGATCATTCGCCCGACCCCATCTTATCGCGGCGCTGCAGCTCGAACTTGGCGGCCTGGTCCTTGGCGCGTTCCGTTGCCGCCGCTTCGTACGCCTCGTACGCCTCGGGCGCCCAGATCTGAAAAGTCGCGCCGCGGCCCGCGAACGTCGCCAGGCTGGTGAGGCCCGCATGCTCCAACAACTGTTGCGGCAGGATGATCCGGCCTTCGCCGTCGAACGGCAGGCGGTGGGACTTGGTCAGTATGGCCGTGGCCAGATCGCCATATTCATCAGAAAACGGATTGAAGCTGTCGATCCCTTCGGCCAGATGGCGCATGCGGTCAATATCGCAGCCGTCGATGGCGCCACCATTGCCGGGCGAGGGAAAAGCGACAACGCCGGCGAAGGCATCCGACGTCAAGTCGGCACGGAAAGACGCCGGCACGGAAACCCGTCCCTTCCGGTCCACCTTGTTGTCAAACCGCGACAAAAACAGCGCCACGACCAGTCTCCCGGTTAGTCTTTTCCAATCCGGCGCGGCATGGGATCACAGCAAATGATCCACATTCCAGGCCACGATACCCAATTTGGGTTTTTATGGGATATCATGCCCTAAGATGCCCGTCAACGACTTAACAAATAATTAATTGGGCTATTCAAAGTCAAAATCCGTTTCGCCAAGTGTTGCGCCAAATGCCCGTATCGACCAAAACGCGTCTGATCTATGAAATTGGCCGACAAACTAGTGGCCAAATAAGGCAAAATTCTGTTCTTAGTATGTTCTTTTGGTGCTTTAACGATCCGAATTCAGGCACCGGAACCGCGGTCTTAGCAGCGCCTCCACCAGTGGCGGAGGAAGACTTTTCAGTTCCGGGCGGTCGCGTCTTGTCCTATCATCAGTCCGGTTTGGGGAGTTTTGGTGGCGCCGGCCACCACGGGGCGCGTCAGGTTTTCGTTGTCACAGCAAAGGAGCTGGCCCCATGGCCTACCAAACCATCAAGTACGACAAGGACGCCCATATCGTCACCATCACCTTGAACCGGCCGGAACGGCGCAACGCCATCAACAGCGTCATGAATGACGAGTTGAAAACCGCCTGGAAGGATTTTCGCGACGATGACGATGCCCTGGTGGCGATTATTACCGGGGCCGGCGACAAGGCCTTTTGCGCCGGCTGGGACCTGGAGGATGCGGCGGCCGACAATTTCAAGTTCGATGACTACGAGAAATACCGACAGGACATCTACAACAGCGAGGGCTATTGCGGCTATACCAAGCGGGCCGATATCTTCAAGCCGATCATCGCCGCCGTGAACGGCTACGCCGTTGCCGCCGGCATGGAAACAGCGATGCTGGCCGATATCCGCATCTGCGCCGAAAACGCCCAGTTCGGCGCGACGGAGCGGCGCTGGAACATCGTCTCGGGCGACGGCCTGGCGGTGCGCCTGCCCCTGATCGTCGGCTTCGCCCACGCCATGGAGCTGTTGATCACCGGACGCTTCATCGATGTGCACGAGGCCTACCGCATGAGCCTGGCGAACGAAATTGTGCCCGAGGGCAAGGCCTACGAGCGGGCCCTTGAGCTGGCAAAGTCCATCGCCAAACTGCCCCAAGGCGCCCTGCGCTCGGACAAGGAAACCATGCTGCGCGGCATCGGACGGCCCCTGGAGGAAAGGTTACGCATCGAAACCGAAATGATGTTGTCGATGTGGATGCGCCGGGACCGGCACAGCGACGGCGCGCAAGCTTTTCTGGACAAGAACACCGAACCGGACTGGCCCAACCACGGCCTTTGAGACTTGGGAGTAATAACATGCGCGAACCGACCGATTTCGGCGACAGGGACTATTCGGTGGCCATGGTCAATGTGACGAATGTCTGTAATTTGAGCTGCAGCCACTGTTTCATTTTCCGCGACGGCAACCCCAACAGCCCCCGCGACAAGATGGACGATGCCACCATGCTGCACCAGTTGCAGGTGCTGCGTGACCGCCATAACATCAAATACATGTACTTCATGGGTGGCGAGCCCATGATCCGGCGCGATCTGGTCATGCAGGGCACCAAGATGTTCGAGCATTGTCAGATCGTCACCAATGGCACCTATGGCATCCCTTCCCTGCCCGGGCACGAGGTCACGGTCTCGTTGGATGGTCCGGAAGCCTTGAACGACCCCATCCGGGGGAAAGGCGTGTTCCAGAAAGTCCGGGCCGCCATCGCCGAACGGCAACAGGGCGACGGCACTTCCGTGATCCTGCAGATGGTGGTCACGGCCAAGAACCAGGACGGCCTGGAAGAATTCTTCGAGGAAGTAAAGGACTGGCCCATCGAAGGCGTCGCGGTATCCCCGTATGTGCCGCAGAAAAACGACGATAGCGGCCTGGACTGGGCCACGTTGGAGGAACGCGACGCCGTGGTCCACCGCCTGATCGCACTAAAGGAAAAATACCCGGACCTGATGAAGGCCAACGCCGGCGCCCTGCGCCTGATGCTATCGGAGACGGCACTGGACTACACCGGCACCGATGGCGAGAACTGCCCCATTCGTGGCCAGACCCTGACACTGTATGTTGGCGATGACGGCAATTTCGAGCAGACCTTCTGCTGCTACGGCAACGATGTGGATTGCGCCCGCTGCGGCAGCTATCTGCTGTTCAACGCCGCCTATCACAAGCAGATCACCAAGCGCGGCGGCGTCGCCTCCCGCGCCGCTGCGGGCAGTGTATAGGATATTGCTGTGATCATTCGAAGGTGTCAGGCCAAATCTGTGCGCCGTGCTTGACGGCTAGAGCGTTTCCGGATTATTTTGGGGCATAGCCATCCTCGGCGAAGAAGTTCCAGCATTCCTCTGGTTTGAAG